>CAITPF010000257.1 GCA_903894155.1 uncultured beta proteobacterium
CTGTAGCGGATTCGTCTATGCGCTCACCACGGCCGATAGTTTTATCCGTGCCGGTCGCTCCAAGTGCGCACTGGTGATCGGCGCGGAAGTCTTCTCGAGCATCCTCGACTGGAACGATCGGGGGACTTGCGTGCTCTTCGGGGATGGCGCAGGTGCAGTTGTGCTGCGCGCGGATTCGCAGCCGGGGATCGTCGCTGCAGAACTCCATGCCGACGGCAGCCAGATGAACATCCTCACTGCGGCCGGCAACGTTGCCTATGGCGAAGTGACTGGCGATCCGTTTCTTCGCATGGACGGTCAGGCCGTGTTCAAGCAGGCGGTCACCGTGCTCGATCGCTCGGCGCGCAGCGTGCTTGAGAGCGCGGGGCTGAGCCTTTCCGATGTAGACTGGTTTATCCCGCACCAGGCCAATCTCCGGATCCTCACCTTCCTCGCCCGCAAGCTTGATATCCCGCTGGAAAAAGTGATCGTTACCGTGGATCGTCATGCAAATACGTCGGCGGCAAGCGTGCCCCTGGCGCTTGATACTGCGCGGCGCGACGGTCGCATCCAGCCTGGCAATCTGGTGCTTTTGCAGGGTGTGGGTGGCGGTTTTACGTGGGGTTCGGTCCTCGTCAGGATGTAACCGGCCCGGTCAACGATACTTTTCGTTTCAAATAGAAAACCATGAAATTCGCATTTGTCTTCCCCGGTCAGGGATCGCAAACGGTTGGCATGCTTGACAGCTGGTCAGGCAATGCGGCCGTGTCCGCTGTCATCTCAGAGGCGTCCGCTGCGCTTGGCATGGATCTCGGGGCGCTGATCGCCCAGGGGCCAGCCGAGCAACTGAACCTCACCACCAATACGCAGCCCGTCATGCTCGCATCGGCCGTCGCCATGTTTGAAGCCTGGCGCGCGGCGGGCGGTGCCATGCCCGCGATGATGGCGGGACACAGCCTCGGTGAATATTCCGCGCTGACAGCAGCCGGCGCCATGAAGCTGGCAGATGCCGTGCGTGTCGTGCGGATTCGCGCCGATGCGATGCAGGCTGCCGTTCCGGTTGGCACCGGCGCGATGGCGGCTGTGCTGGGTCTGGATGACGACGCGGTGCGTGCGGCATGCGCCATCGCCGCCCAGGGCGAGTGTGTCGAGGCGGTTAATTTCAATGCGCCGTCGCAGGTCGTGATCGCAGGCAATGCCACCGCCGTGCAACGCGCCATCGAGGCCGCCAAGGCCGCGGGCGCCAAGCGCGCCATGTCGTTGCCCGTCTCGGCCCCGTTCCACTCCAGCCTGCTCAAGCCGGCAGCAGATGTCCTTGCGGGCGCGCTCGCGGGCATCGACATCGCGGCGCCCCAGGTCCCGGTCATCAATAACGTCGATGTGGCCATCAACCAGGATCCCGCCGCCATTCGCGATGCCCTCGTCCGCCAGGCATGGCACGCCGTGCGCTGGGTCGAGGTGATCCGCAGCATGAAGGCGCACGGGATCACCCATATCGTCGAATGCGGCCCGGGCAGGGTGTTGAGCGGGCTCGTCAAGCGGATCGATCCCGATCTGACCGGTCTGTCGATCACCGATCCAGATTCGCTTCAGGCCACGCTGGCCGCCATTAACGCTTAAAGGTGCCTCGCATGGAACTCAAGGACAAGATCGCGCTTGTGACCGGGGCTTCGCGCGGCATTGGCCGTGCCATCGCACTCGAACTCGCGTCGCGCGGGGCCGTTGTTGTTGGTACGGCCACGACCGAGGCAGGCGCGGCCGATATCGGCGCTGCGCTCGCAGCCCACGGTGGCCGGGGCGTGGTGCTCAACGTGACCGACGCCGCTTCCTGTGACGCGCTGATCGATAGCCTCGCGAAAGAATCGGGGGGGCCGAACATCCTGGTCAATAATGCGGGCATCACGCGCGATAACCTCGCGATGCGGATGAAGGATCATGACTGGGAAGACGTTCTGCTGACCAACCTCACGGCCGTGTTTCGCCTTTCGCGGGCCGTCATGCGCCCGATGATGAAGGCGCGCTGGGGGCGTATCATCAATATCACGTCGGTCGTGGGCGCCAGCGGCAATGCCGGCCAGGCGAACTATGCCGCCGCCAAGGCCGGCGTCGCCGGAATGTCCCGCGCCCTGGCGCGCGAACTCGGCAGCCGCGGCATTACGGTCAACTGCGTCGCCCCCGGGTTCATCGAAACCGACATGACCCGGGCGCTCGACGAGTCCCAAACCGCTGCGCTGCTGGGGCAGATTCCGCTCGGCAAGCTCGGGTCGCCCACCGATGTCGCGCATGCCGTCGCCTTCCTGGCCTCGGCAAACGCTGGTTACATTACAGGTACTACGCTCCATGTAAATGGTGGCATGTACATGCAATAGGTTTTTTTTTCGCCGGTTTAGCTATAATTCGCCGGTCTTTTCCCCTTTGGAGATTTGCATGGAAAGCATCGAACAGCGCGTCAAGAAGATCGTCGCTGAACAACTTGGCGTCAACGAGGCCGAGATCAAGAACGCATCTTCTTTTCTTGACGACCTCGGTGCCGATTCGCTCGACATGGTCGAGCTGGTGATGGCGCTCGAAGACGAGTTCGAAACCGAAATCCCCGACGAAGAAGCTGAAAAGATCACCACCGTTCAGCAGGCCGTGGATTACATCACCTCGCATTCCAAGTAATCATCAATTTTCGGCACGGGTAGATTCGCTCTGCCACATGCTGTTGGGCGGTTGAGGTGATCGATGCAATTGCGCCAGGGTAGAGCCCCTGGACGCAGGCGTATCGCGTGCCCCTGCCGCCCTTATCACACAAGGAGTGACCCGTGAAGCGACGTGTCGTCATTACAGGCTTGGGTATTGTTAGCCCCGTGGGCAACGACGTCGCAACGGCTTGGGACAATATCGTTAACGGCCGGTCCGGCATCGGACGGATTACCCGCTTTGACCCCAGCGCATTCAGCGCACAGATCGCTGGTGAAATCAAGGATTTCGATATCACCCAGATTATCTCGGCCAAAGAAGCCCGGACAATGGATACGTTCATTCACTACGGGATCGCGGCCGGGCTACAGGCCTGGAAGGATTCCGGCCTTGAACTGACCGGCGACGCTGCCGAGCGCGCGGGCTCGATCATCGGGTCCGGCATTGGCGGGCTTCAGCGCATCGAGGAAACGCAAACCGAGTATCTTGAGCGCGGACCGCGCCGGATTTCGCCGTTTTTCGTTCCTGCCTCGCTCATCAACCTGATTTCGGGACAGCTCTCGATCATGCTCGGCCTGAAGGGCCCCACGTACGCGGTGGTGTCGGCCTGCACGACGGGATTGCATTCGATCGGCGATGCTGCACGCCTGATCGAATACGGCGATGCCGACGTTATGGTCGCCGGCGGCGCCGAATCGACCGTTTCGCCCCTTGGCGTGGGCGGCTTTGCGGCGATGCGCGCGCTTTCGACGCGCAATGACGATCCAGCCACGGCCTCGCGCCCCTGGGATCGGGACCGTGACGGTTTTGTCCTCGGAGAGGGGGCCGGGGTGCTTGTGCTCGAGGAGTACGAGCATGCCAGGAAGCGCGGCGCGCGCATCTATGGTGAGTTCGCGGGCTATGGCATGAGTTCGGATGCCCACCACATCACCGCCCCGGATCGCGATGGACCGCGGCGCGGCGTGGCCAATGCGCTGCGCAACGGCGGCCTCAACCCGGAGGATGTGCAGTACGTCAATGCGCACGGCACCTCGACGCCCCTGGGCGACAAGAACGAGACCGAGGCGCTTAAGCTCGCCTTTGGCGATCATGCCCGCAAGCTGGTGGTCAACTCCACCAAGTCCATGACAGGCCACCTGCTGGGCGCGGCCGGGGGCATCGAGGCGGTTTTCACCACGCTGGCGGTGTATCACCAGATCTCGCCGCCGACCATCAATATTTTCAACCAGGATCCCGAATGCGATCTGGATTACTGCGCCAATGCGGCACGCGATATGCGCATTGACGTGGCGTTGTCCAACTCCTTCGGCTTTGGCGGTACCAACGGCTCGATGGCGGTTCGACGCGTTTGACCCGTTGCGCGGCAAGCCCCGTCGGTCAGGGGGGGGAGGGCGTCATTGACCGTCGCGACGGCTATCTTGCGGTGGCGGTTTCGCCGCCGCGGCTCCTCGCGCTGGTGGGCTGGTTCATCGTGACGTCGGGTGCGGCGTCTATTGCCTGCGGCATGCTCTGGCTCGGTTTTCCCTGGTCTGCGGCGGGGCTTGGCGCCAGCGCGCCATTGCTGGCGCACTATGCCCTTGGGAAGCGATCCCGGTCGGGGTCAGTCACGGGCGACTTGGTGGCGTTCCCCGGCGGCCCCTGGCGCTTGCCGGATGGTCGGGATGTCGCGTTTGTGCAAGCCTGGCATCACATTTTTGGGCTGACGCTCACTTTTAATTGCGCCAGGCGCCCCCATAACCCCTCGGAACGTCTGACGTTGACGATCTGGCGCTGTAATGTTCCTGCCGAAACCTACCGGCGGTTGTCGGTGATGGTGGCGTGGCAACTCTTGCGGCCCCGAAAGGTCTTTATCAGGGAGACTGTGTGACAGAACGCGATGTGGACGCCGAACTGGTTGCCCGGGTAAAAGCGGGCGACAAGAAGGCGTTCGACCTCTTGGTCCTGAAGTACCAGCGCAAGATCATGCGTCTGTTGTCACGGATGATCCGCGACCAGGCGGAAGTCGAAGACGTTGCCCAGGAGGCCTTCATCAAGGCCTATCGGGCGCTACCCCAGTTCAGGGGCGACAGCGCCTTTTACACCTGGCTCTACCGGATTGCCATCAATACGGCACGCAACTGGCTGTCATCGAACAGCCGCCGTCCGAGTACCCCATCTTCATATGAAAATGAAGATGGTGAAACTTTTGACGAAATGGACAACCTAACTGACAACACCACGCCCGAATCAGAGCTGGCCAGTCGTCAGATTGCCCAAACGGTCAACAAGGCGATCGAGGATTTACCCGAGGATTTGCGCACCGCCATCGTGTTGCGCGAAATTGAAGGCATGAGCTACGAAGATATTGCGCAATCGATGAATTGTCCCATCGGTACGGTGCGTTCCCGGATTTTCCGGGCACGAGAGGCAATTGCGACGAAACTTCGTCCCATGATGACCAATTCCGGCGATCGGCGTTGGTAAGGAGCACCGGCGATGCAACATTCCGATCGAAATTCCCCTGAGGCGTCCGAGTCCGGCGCTCAGGAGTTCAAGCTGACCGTTTCCGCCTGGATGGACGGCGATGCCGAGACAGCGATGCCCGAGACGGTCTTGACCGAGTCGGGGCGGGAAGTCTGGCACGTTTACCACCTGATTGGCGATACGCTGCGAACCCCCGAACTCGTTCGGCCGGTTTCGGCGCAGTTCCAGCAGCGCTTGGCCAGCGCCATTGCCGCCGAGCCGTTGACCGCCGCCCAGGCATCCATCGTGGGCGCGCCCGCAACTGACAACCCGCGTGCGGAGCCTTCGATCCGATCGGCTGCCCCGCCGTTGGCGCAGCCCCGGGCGCATCCCCATCGCAATCCGCTCAAAACAGGATGGCGACTCGTCTGGCCGGGTCTTGCAATGGCGGCGGCTGTCGCTTCCGTCGTCTGGATGGCACGTCCATTTTTCGTTCCTGAATCGGGCGTGACCGTTCAGCAGATGGCCAGCGCTGATACAGTCGGAAGCAAGTCGCCGGCGATGCGTGACTACGTCAGCGCACACCGCCAGATCGCAGGGCCGACAGGCGTACGACAGGCCTCCTTTGGTGCGGCGCGGTGATGACGATGCCGCACCGGTGGTCAAGGCCCGCAAGCAAGTCGCGGTCGCGCCGCGCCTGCACCATGCGGTTTGCTGTTGTGGCCCCGGTATTTTGTTTCGCGATGGGTGCGATGGTGCCTGGTGCCCTCGCCCAGCAGGGGGCGTCTGCGCCGACGGCATCGTCCCCGGCAACCGCCGGATCCGCGATACCCACGCCAGTCGCCGATGTCCTGCTCAAGATACAGCTGGCTGCGCGTCGCCTCGATTACACGGGCGTCTTTACGTATCAGCAGCAAGAGTCGATCGAGTCCTCGCGCATC
>CAITPF010000258.1 GCA_903894155.1 uncultured beta proteobacterium
CTGATGCTGGCCTCTCACATCAATCATCATGCCGACATGACCGTGGCCTGCATCGACGTGCCGATTGCCGAGGCGCGGGAGTTCGGTGTCATTGGCGTCGATGACGAAAACCGGGTCATTGAGTTTGTCGAAAAGCCGCAGAATCCGCCGGTCATCCCCGGCCAGCCGGATCGCGCCCTCGCTTCGATGGGCATTTACATCTTCAACACCAGATTCCTGTACGAACAACTGGAGCGCGACGCAGCGACGCCGGGCTCCACCCGCGACTTTGGCAAGGACATCATTCCCTATATCGTGTCGCGCTACCGGGTCTTCGCCCATCCTTTCTCCGATTCTTGTGTCGGCAACGACCAGGGCAAACGCTACTGGCGGGACGTGGGCACCATTGACGCCTACTGGCAGGCCAACATGGAAATGACCATGATCACCCCCGAGCTCAATCTCTACGACAAGGACTGGCCGATCTGGACCCATCAGGAACAAGTGCCACCGGGCAAGTTCGTTTTTGACGACGATGACCGGCGCGGCATGGCGGTTGATTCGCTGGTTTCGGGCGGCTGCATCATCTCAGGCGCCACGGTCAGGCGTTCGGTGCTCTTCTCCGATGTCAAAGTCCACAGTTGGGCCAGCGTCGAAGACTCCGTTATCCTGCCCGATGTCGACATTGGCCGGCATGCCGTGCTCAAGCGTTGCGTGGTTGACAGGGCATGCCGCATTCCCGAGGGCATGGTGATCGGCGAAAGCCTGGCTGAAGACCGAAAGCGATTCTTCGTCAGCCCCCTGGGCGTCACGCTGGTCACGCCTGAAATGCTCGGCCAGGGCGCTGCAGCGCACCGCTACCCCTGAACCATCATGGCAGACATCGCTTTTCTCTGGCATATGCACCAACCGGACTACCGCGATCCGGTCACCGGCCATTTCACGGCACCCTGGGTGCTGCTTCACGCAATCAAAGATTACGCCGACATGGCCGGCCATCTGGAGCGCCACCCCGGCGTGCGATGCACGGTCAATTTTGTTCCGGTGCTACTCGACCAGGTCGAAGATTACTGCGAGCAACTTGAAAGCGGCCAGTGGCGCGACGGGCTGCTGCGCAGCCTGGGCTGGCCGGATCCGGATACCCTGCCAGAAACCGACCGTACCTGGCTGCTCACTGGCGCCTTTCGCTGCAATGCCCCGCGCATGCTGGAGCCTTTCGCGCCCTATCGACGGCTGCGCGACCTGCGGGATTTCGTTCTGACCCAGGACGAAGATAACCTGAACTACCTTTCGGGCCATTACTTTTCCGACCTCGCCACCTGGTATATCCTGGCCTGGACCGGTGAAACCCTGCGACGCGAGCGCGGCATCATCGACAAGCTGATGGCCAAGGGCAGCAACTTCGACCTGGCCGACCGGCAAGCACTGCTTGCCGAACTGGCCCGGGTCATGAAAAATCTGATCCCGCGCTACCGGGCGCTGGCCGATCGCGGTCAGATCGAACTCAGCTGCAGCCCCGCCCATCACCCTCTGTCACCGCTTCTGCTCGACTTCAACGTTGCGCGTGAAGCCATGCCCGATTGTTCGCTGCCTCGCACCTCCGACTTTCCCGGCGGCCGCTCGCGCGTCGAAGCCCACATCAAGTCAGCACAGGAAAGCCATACACGCCGCTTTGGCCAGCCCCCAACCGGGCTATGGCCGGCCGAAGGCGCGCTCTCGACAGCCTTCCTCAGGCAGGTTGCCGCGGCCGGCTTTCAATGGACCGCCAGCAGCCAGAGCGTGCTGATGCACTCTGCCGGAAACGACGCAAGCACCGGCGTCCCATGGCAGGCGCCAGAAGGCACGCCGGATGACATCACACTCTTTTTCCGCAACGATCACCTCTCTGACTTAATCGGCTTCGAATACGCCAAATGGCACGGGCGCGATGCCGCCCAGCATTTCATCACCGAGGTGACTGCCCTGCACCTGCAGAACGAGCGCCGCCTGATCCCGGTTTTTCTCGATGGCGAAAACGCCTGGGAGTATTACCCGTATAACGCCTGGTATTTCTTCGAAGACCTCTATGAAGCCCTGGAAAAGGACGACAAGATCCGCACTGTCACGCTGTCAGAGGCCTGCACGGCGCACCGCGACCGGCGCGAACGTCTTCCGCGTTTGATTGCCGGCAGCTGGGTGTATGGCACGCTATCAACCTGGATTGGCTCCCCTGAAAAGAACCGTGCCTGGGAACTGCTTTGCGAGGCAAAACAGCACGCAGACCGCGTGCTGGGTCAGGATGACGGGCGGCTAAAGGCCGAACAGCGCGCGGATATTCTGTATCGACTGTCTGTTTGCGAAAGTTCAGACTGGTTCTGGTGGATGGGCGACTACAACCCGTCGGCTTCAGTCTCCTACTTCGACCACCTGTTCCGCGAAAACATCAAAGCGCTCTACCGTCTGCTGGATCTGCCCGTACCGTCCAACCTGGATCACCCGCTCAGCAGCGGTGGCGGCGTCCCGGAGAGCGGTGGCACCATGCGCCGCGCCACCTGATATCACCCGGATCAACTCATGACTCGAGCCATCACCCTCTTATTCGGCATTCACGCCCACCAGCCAGTCGGCAACTTTGACGAAGTCATCGACGATGCGCATCGTCGCTGCTACAAGCCCTTTCTCGAAACCCTCTTTGCTTATCCGGACTTCCGTTTTTCCGCGCATTTCTCCGGCTGGCTGCTTGACTGGCTGCGCGAGCGGTTCCCTGAGGATATGCAATTGCTCGCCACGATGGTGCAACGCGGCCAGGTCGAGCTGTTCAGTTCCGGCGACACCGAGCCCGTGCTCGCCGCCATACCGCATCGCGACCGGGTCGGCCAGCTTCGCACCCTCAACACCAAACTGGCCGCGTGGACGGGCGTCAAGCCGAACGGCGCGTGGCTGACCGAGCGCGTCTGGGAATCCTCGGTGGTGCCATCACTTGCCGAAGCCGGTATCCGCTACGTCATGGTCGACGACTATCATTTTTTAGGCACCGGCAAGAGCGCCGCGGAACTCGATGGCTACTTCAGCACTGAAGAAGACGGCAGGCGGCTCGATATTTTCCCGATCTCGGAAGCGTTGCGTTATCGCCTTCCCTTCTGGCCAGCCAACGATGTCATCGCCTATCTGGAAGAGCTCGCCGGGC
>CAITPF010000259.1 GCA_903894155.1 uncultured beta proteobacterium
ATGCGCCGTCATCACGACGGTGCGGATGCCTTGCCGAAGGGCATGTACGGCGTTCCACAGGCTTGGCTGTGGAATTACGGAATGAGGATTTTCACGGGGATGATCGCTTTGGCGATGCCGTCCAGCACGCCGGGAAATTGTTCGATCTCGCCCTCGATCCATGCATGCGACACCAGACCACCGAGCGTTTGCGCACCGCTGACAATATTTGGAGCCAGCGCCGTTTCGATCGCGTCGATGATATCGTTCAGACCTTGTTCCGGATTGGCGTTCGGATCCTTACCGACATCGGTATAAACCCAGAGTTCAGCCGTGATCGTGCGTTTTGGCGGCAGGCCGCGCACCTCGCGCGGTGGATAATGAGTTCCTGTCGATTGGATGAAGAGCGCCGGAAAAGAAGCGACCTTGCTCCACAACTGCAGGCGGCGACCGCTGGTGTTGAAGGTCGTCGCCGTTAGCGCAAGTTCGAAGAGAGCGGAGATGATCTGTTCGCGCATGTCTTATTCCTTGAGCTTTTCATTCATCACCGCCGTCAGTTCCGCCACCGCTTGTTCCTCCATACCGGCGAGACCGCCGCGCAGAAATAGGCGCGCCTCAACATCTGCCACGCGCGAATAGGCAGAGACATCGATGCTTGTTGGCGAAATATCCCGCCCGTAGGCTTCTGTAATCGTGCGCCGATATTTGCGAACCTTGACCGACCGATGCGAGCCATATTCAAGGGCGGCGGCCTTGATATATTCGGAACGTGGCAGTTTATCGGCCAGCGTCACCATCCCTTTGATTTTCTCCGGATCGTCGAAGACCCTTGAGATGATTTCGTTTTTAAGGTCACCGGACTTTTCTGGTGCCAAGGCTCGAACCCGCCCATAAAGTTCATCGGTCAGCTTTTTGATGCGCACAAAAAGCGTGTCGTGAATTTCCTTTGGCCATTCGGCAAAACGAGCCACAACGCGGCGGTCGCCAGTGATGACGGCATCGAAGTCCATGATGATGTCGTTGCTCTTACGTTGCTAAGGGAACGCGATATTTTTCAAGCACGGCGGCGATGTCAGGCGGGAACGGCCCCGTTTGCCCCGGCAAGGCACCGATCCAGTATTGCTCATTGCCCACACCCTGTTCGCCCTGACTGCGCAGGAACGGATCGCGTCCACGCGCTTTGTAACGCGCGGTGACGAGCCGAAGCACAGCCATTTCGAGATCAGGCGGTGAGTTGCCAGAACCAGCTTCAAAATATCCTGCCGTGTATTCAATCGTATATTGATCCGGACTCCAGCCAGTTGGATAGCCCGTGTTCGGATCAATCTTTGTCAGCCAGCCGCGCGCCGTGTCGACCTGATAATCCGTGCCGGAAACCAGAGTATTCGCAACCCCGACCGAGACGGTATCCGTGACCGAAGTCACGGATACCAATGGCCATCGGGAAAGCTGCAATTCACCGACCATGCCGGTGACCTGATACGGATACGGGTCGCGGTCGGGATAGATCACGTCCTGTATTGTTTCGATCGGAAACACGCGGTTGCAATATTGCGCCACCAGCGCCGATTGCTCGGTAATGAACCGGGCAAGCGTGGCATCGCTGGAAGTGTCAGTCGACGGAATGGCCAGATCATCCTTAATGTTCGCCAGCGTCGTGAGGTCGTAACTCGACGCCGCTGTTAAAACGGTTGAGATGATACGGACAGACATGTCATTTCCGCTTGCGGATCTTGTAGGCTTTGCCAACGCTCGGTTTGGCCGGTTGCGCTGGCGTCTTGTCGAACACGCTGTCGCGGAATTTGGCACTACCTTCCGCGATGAGCTTTTCCGCCATCGCATCCGGCACAACCCGCATTTCACCCGCTCGATGCGGACGCATGTCGCGGGTGAACTCAACCATCTTCATCGATTACACCGCCGCCAGTTCGCGTTCGCCGCCGAGGATGATGTCGGCTGCAAGCAAAATGGCGGGTGAAGTACCGCCGGTAAAAGCGACTGTGGAGACCGCGCGGATGAAGCGATTGGCGGCGGTAAGGTCGATAGCTGCCGTGTTCTCGCTATTGGCAGCGGTGAGAGCTGCCGTCTGCTGCACGTTTGCCGTTCCGGCTTTGTAATCACTCCAAGTCGAATTGTCCGGCGAGTCCTGCAGCTTCGTCTGCACGCTTGCCGTGGTGGGAGCACCGCTTTCGGCTCCCACCACCTGATGCAACACGCAGGATTGGGGCGTGTTGTGCAGGGCACGGTCGATGCTGGTTCCATTGACGGTACCGGCAGCCGCGCTTTCAGGGAAAACACTGGTGACTGGAACAATAAAGGAACCGACATTATGGATGTGGGCTAAAGACATGAGTTTTCTCCAAGGTTAGAGGTTTGGTTTTGAGGGGGCTAGTTTTGAAGGCAACAATTACTGAACCGCAGGCGCCCAACGAACGAACTGCAGCACGGCGCAACCGGAGTCGTGACGGAGCTGGAAGTCATGTTCGGTGATGGCGCGGATCAGTGTCTGGTCGTACTGGAAGGCCGACACCGTATTGCCACCGGCATCGGTATAGGTACCTTCGCGCGACACAGCGATTTCGAGGCTCATCGAGTCGAGAATCATGGCTTCGGTCATTTCCGCGAGGATGATGAACGAGCAATCCTTGTTGGTGCCGGTCGGATCCCAGATATTGATCGGGATCTGGGTCGTCTTCTTGAACGGATAGCCATACAGCGTGCCTTTCGACAACTCGTCGCGGAAGACATACAGGCCAAGCGAGTTCAGCAAGCCGAACAGGTAGTTGTAAGTCCGCTGATGCATGAACCAGACACGCTTGCGATCCGGCACGTTGGCAACATCGAGCCGGTTGATCAACCCGGTCAGTTCGCCCACAACCGTGGTCTCGGTGTAAGTCTCATTCGACGTGATGAAGTTACCGCCGTTCTGGCCAAGCAGCGGATTGCCTGCCGAACCATTAACGGCTGCCGTCGAGTCAGCGGTCGTACTCCACACACCCGCCGTGCCACCTTGCGATGCCGCCCACGCATTGGCGAATCCGGTAAAGCCCATCGGTGCTGCCTGCGTGCCATCGCCGAGCAGGAAGGCCAAATCTTCGCGCAAGGCGATCACTTCAACCAGATCGTCGCGCACCATGGCGTCGATCGCCGGATCGGCGTAACGCATCAGATCGTTCGAAATCGGCACCAGAGCCGTCAATTTCTTGAAGCTGGCGACGATCTGACGAAGAGTCTGCTGCGACGTGGCGATCTGCGAAGTTTCGGTGCCGTAACTCGCCGTTGCGGGGCTTGCCTGACCAGGCAAAGTCATCGTGCCGCGCGGCATAGGGATGACACGTGGATTCGATCCACGCACCACCGCCGCAGGACGCAGCAGTTCGATAACCTCGTTCATGTAATCCGGAGGCACGATGAAGCCGCCAGCGGGGCCGGTCGATGCAACCAGAGCACGGGTTACAGGATGGTTTTCACCATAGACGTCGTGCGATGCCTGGCGGGCATTGAACAGATTACCGCCACCATAGGCCATCATTTTAGCCGCTGCACCGATAACGAGGCTGCGTTCCTTGATATAACGGTCAGCCTCCACGGATGCTGGAGCTTTTGTGATGTGATTGTCTTGCCCCGCAACCGGCTCAGCGGTTTCTGCGGAAAGCGCCTGCGCTTCCTTGGCGCGGACAATTTGCGCGTCAAGGTCGGTGACGGCACGTTTCTTCGTCTCGTATTCGGCCTGTTCGGCTTCGGTGAGCGAAGGTTTTTCGGCCAGCACCTTGAATTCATCAAAGGCGCGGGCGCGGTTTTTCAACAGTTCTGCGATTTTAGACATAGTTGGGCTCCATCTAGAGGGAAAGGCCGTCATCACGACGGTCTAATGCGCCTTGCCCAAGGGCGGTTGGGGCATCAAACGGCACCTTTTTGTCCAGCGATTCACGTTTTCGGTTTTCACCTCAAACGATCGCGGGACTGCGAATGTCGTTCGAATGGTCAGGATCTCTGCGACAAGGATCGAAGATCGGCATTACGACGACGAAAATCAGCGTTACGCTCGTCATCTTGCTGCCCATCTCCGGCTGAAGTTTCGGTGTCTTCTTCATCGTCATCATCCGCAGGCGCTGGTTTGGGGTTTTTCAAAGCCGTGCGCACGCACCGTTGGCAAGCCTGCAAGGAACGGCCAAGAGCGCGATGAGCGTCGCTGGCATCTTCGTGCATATCGGCAAGATCAGCGCGCACGCTTTCATCGCCGTCTGCCATATCGCGGATTTCATCCATCTGCTGTCCGAGCGCCTTATGGCGTTCCATGGCGCGCTGCAAATGGTCATTGGCGTCGTTAAGTTGTTTCTTGGTGGCAGCCGACAATTTTTTGCCAGCCCGCGTTTGGGTATTCGACATGATGCTCTCCTGTGGTTGGTGGTGGTTTGACTCCGGCGACGTTGCCGTTCTGGCAGTTACAGCCGCGCCAGGATCGGCTGGTACCGAGCAGAAGGAGCATTCGAGCAACTCCCACTTGGTAAAGCGTTGGCCGCCGTAAGGTTTCTTCGGATCAAGCGGCTCACTATCAAGAACGTCAAAACCGACCGATACGCCCGATACGATTCCGGTTTTGACAAGCCCGCGTACTTCATCGGCCTTCGGCGAAACACCAGCGGGCGCAAACAGGATGCGCGCCTGAATACGGTCGCCCTCAACCGCAAGATCAGCGGCGCGGCCCACCGGAACATCTGGATTGTGCTGCCAAAGGACGATGGGGTTGGCGCGGTAATTGGTCAGATCGCAGCCGGAGGGTTCAAGGATATGGCCATCCCGTGCTAGTGCCGAAGTCGAGATGATGACTTCCACCTCGTTCTCGCCGAGTTCCTTGATCTGTGCAGAAACGGTTGCGCGTATCATTGTCATTCTTA
>CAITPF010000260.1 GCA_903894155.1 uncultured beta proteobacterium
AGGATCCGTAGGAAAGCTTGCCCGGGTTGGCGCGCGCGTAGCGAATCAGTTCCTGCACGTCGTGGATCGGCAAATCCGGGCGCACTGCAAGCACATTGGCCGTCCGGGCCATCAGCACGACCGGCGCAAGATCCCGTGTCGAGTCGTACGGCAGGTTGCGCACCAGGGTCTGGTTGACGGTAAAGCTGTTGGCCACGCCACCAAAGGTATGCCCATCGGTGGCCTTGGCCACCGCGTCCACGCCGATCACGGTACCCGCGCCGGGCTTGTTTTCGACATACACGGGCGCCCCAAGGCCGCGCGACACCTCGGGCGTCACCAGCCGCACCACCGTGTCGAGCGTACTCGCGCCGCCCGGAAACGGCACGATGAAGCGCACGGGCTGTGTCGGCCAGGTTGGCTGGGCGCTTGCGCCAGCGCTGGCGCCCAAGGCGATGGCCAGAATGAGATGCCTCATCAAAGCCATCCTTAGCGGACTCCTGGCCGTCATGATACGCACAGCCGCACCAACTCCAGACCACCCCATCACACCCCCCTGTTGGATCCTGCTGGATCATTCGCCAAATATCTATCGAATCAATGCGTTATGTCAACAAATCCCAGGCGCGCTCCAGCAACGAGGCAAACCTGCAACGCATTGAAACGCATAGGTGGTGCTGGATGTTAGATTTTGTAAATTGCAGACTACAATATCGACAGGTCGATTGATGGATCGATCTCATCGTTAAAACCAAGGAAGTTTTATGTTGAAGAAAATCGCCGCAGTCACGATCGCCGCCGTGTTTGGTCTGGGTTCGGTTGCACCGGTGATGGCGCAAGCCGCGCAGACCACCAAGTCGTCGAGCGCCTCAACCTCCAAGTCGCCGAGTTCCTCGACCGCCAAGAAATCGACTTCGACCAAGAAGAAGACGGCTTCGTCGAAGAAGAAGTCCTCGGCCACTGCGAAGAAGACAACCGCTTCGAAGTAAGCGGTTGGCTGGGTAGATTAGTGGGGTAGCCCTACTCCCCGGGGTTTTTGTCCCTCGGAATCTGCCCAAATGCCGGGAACTCCATATCGGTGGTTCAGGCGACGAACGTGTTACCAAATTGCAGGCCATTGACCTGATCCATTCGGGCCTCTACGGAGGCCCGAATCATTTTTATAAGCATTACAAGCAAGAACCACAATCTTCCGACCAGCGTTCTCGAAGTTGAAAAGGTGCAACATATCGGTTATCATTTTAATGATAACTAAATTGCAGGATCAGCTAGATGATTTGGGACGCGAAGAACGCCAAGGCTCTTGAAGCCCATGGCCATTAAAAGTAGTTTTGCATGAGCAACGACAAGGCCGTCAAACGCCAAAGCTCCGCACTTGAATTCTTGTCGGGCAATGGCTCTAATCCTATTCCCAAAATAAAACGGAGTAAGGGGGGGCCGTTTGAAAAAAAATTCATCAGCGAAGCCATGCAAGAAATTGCGGAGCAAGACCGCGAGAATGCACGAAAGTCGGCCCCCACAGTCGTGGAGGATCTGATCGCGGTCATGCGGCTGATTTCAGACAATCACGAAATGATCCAGCTTATTCAAAGCGGGAAGTTCGCAACGGTGTCGGATTTGGCGACCGCGCTAGGGCGTGAGTTGCCCAACGTCTCGCGGACTTTGTCACGACTGGCCGCTTATGGATTGATCGAATTCGAAGAAGTTGGCGGTGACGCCCGCGCTAAAAAGCCAGTTTGGCAATTGTCAACTTTGTCAGGCCATGAAGATCTGGACTGGATACAAGCCTATTGCCTAGTGATGGCGCTGCAAAAAAATTCAACCGACGGTTTGCGCAGCACGCATTTTTTAAAAATCGAGCGGTTGGTCAGAGACCTGATCGCCTCTACCGCCGAGTCAATAAATCTCCTCAAATCGGCGATGCCTTCGCCGTGATTTGCGTCGCGCAGCCAACTCGATCCCGCAGGGCTACCCATCCATCCGCACCCCGGCCTCGCGGATGAGTTTGCCCCACCGCTCGTTATCGCGCCGGATCTGGTTGGCGAACTCGGCGGGCGTCGTGGGCGACGCATTCAGGCCAAGTTCGCTGAGCTTGCGCGCGACCACTGGGTCGCGCAGCGCGGTATTCAGATCCTCGTTGAGTTTGCGCACCGTAGCCTCGGGCGTACCGGCCGGTACCGCGAACCCATACCATTCCGGGATGTCGCCCAGCATGGGGTACCCCGCCTGGGGGGCCGTCGCCACGCCTGGCAGCACGGAGACCGGTTCGCTCCCGAAAGCCACCAGCGCCTTGAGTTTGCCGCTCTTGACGTGCTGCGCAATCGAGGTCGGGTTGGCCACCAGCATATCGATGTTGCCTGCCAGCACGTCGATGACCGCAGGCCCCGCGCCCTTATAGGCGACATGCAGCATATCGACGCCAGTCGTGTACTTGAACATCTCCACCGCCAGTTGCGGGCCAGCGGCGCTCGAGCCAAAGCTGAGCTTGCCGGGTTCGGCTTTCGCGAGCGCCTCAAGCTCTTTGAGCGTCGAGGCCGGCACCTTGGGGTTGGCGACCAGCACAAATGGCTGCTGCGTCGCGCGCCCGATCGGCACCATATCCTGAAACACGTCGAATCCCAGATCCTTCTTGTACAGGAACGGGTTGACGGCCAGCACGCCCTGGTGCGCGACCACCCAGGTCATTCCGTCCGGCGGGGTCTTGAGCGCATAGGCCGTGCCGACGTTGCCCTGGGCGCCAGGGCGGTTTTCGACGATGACGGGTTGCTGCCAGATCGCGCCAAGCTTCTCGCCGAGGATGCGCGACATCGCGTCCGTGCCGCCGCCCGGCGGGAACGGCACGACGATGCGGACCGGGCCGGTGGGCTTGAAGGCGCCCTCGGCCAGGGCCAGCGAAGTGGTTCCTGCGCTCGCAACGAGGGCGAACAGACCTGCGATAAGAACTCGTTTGAAATTGGTCATTGCCTGTCTCCAAATCGCCGCATTCATTGTTTGATCCCGCGTGCAGCGTCCTTGCCTACCTTACCTTGCTTTCTTGCCTTGCTTTCTTGCCTTGCTTTCTTGCCTTGCTTTCTTGCCTTGCTTGCCTTGCCTTCCTTGCCTTCCTTGCCTTCCTTGCCTTACCTGTCTTACCTGTCTTACCTGTCTTACCTGTCTTACCTGCCTTCCCTGCCTTCCCTGCCTTCCCTGCCTTACCCGCCTGACATTGCCCGACCACAGCCTGAAGCATTATGCGGGACCGTAACGGCCGCTGACTCAAATTACCCCGCGAACTCCATCACCGCACCCGCATCGAACGACGCATCGATGGACCATACCGCATCGATCAATGGCTGAGGATCAATCCCCGACCCGCCGCCGGCGCACAGCGTGCGCAATTTGTCCTCAATATCTGCATCGCTCATCGGCCGGCCGGTGGACCCGCGCGCCATGTCGATATCGACAGTCAGCGCCGCGCCATCCGACAAATGTACCGTGACCCGGGCCGACTCCACCGCAAATCCGCCGTCATCCACAAAATGCACGCGGCGACCGAGTGCGCGCAGCGATTCGTCGCGTACGGCCTCGTCGCTGAATTCGGCAAGCCCCGCGCGACCGCGCGCGAGCGCCACCGCCACCGCATGCTGGCCGCTCACCTGGGATTCCCGGCCCGTCATCACGCCCGGGCGATCCGTGCGCTGGCGCAACAAGGGGTGCCCCGTCAGTTCGATCCGCGCAATGCGGTCAAGCCCGGCGCCTGCCAGCTCCGGCCTCACCGCCAACTGCAGGCAGGCATCGATCACCGGGTTGAGCACCACGCCGCAGGGATACGGCTTATAGGTGTTGTTCA
>CAITPF010000261.1 GCA_903894155.1 uncultured beta proteobacterium
CAGGGCAATTTTTTTGAAGTGCGAGATGCGCCGCTTTACCGGATCCAACTCACTGACAAAGTGACGTGCAATTCTGACCCACAACTCTGACAACTTCTGCTCACTTTCCGTGAGCGTTGAGGCGGCCGCTTCAACTTGCTGCAGATAGCTCTCAAGTTGCAAATATTCTCGATATGTTGCGGCCTCTTTCAACGCCACATCCAACTGCTCTCGCTGGCTGGACACGATACTGTTGTTGTGACGATTTATCTCGCTCCGTCTTTCATATTCCGCACGTTCCCGCTCACGACGTTCGCGGATCTCCTTCTGAGTCCCAGGCAGATCCAAGAAAGCCTGAAAAACATCGTTGATCTGCTCCGGCAGAGTCTTGCGCTTTCCGCCAGTGAAAGACCTGTCCCGACCACCCATGAGCCCAGAAAGGTAAAAGTTCAAATTGCCGTTAGCCACGCCGACCTTAGAGCTGTAACTACTCTTCTCTTTCGACTCAGGGCTATGCCATGAGTAACCCTCAGAGACTGAAAATGTCATACGTTCACCGTCTTTCTCGACGACCCCGTTGGCCAGGCAAAATCCCCCACCCCTGGCCAGGTGAAAATCCCCCACCTGACCGGGGTGTAATCAAGGAAAAACCGCCCTTTTTTGCATCTTTCGGCTGGACTTTTGGCAGGACGTAACCTTTGCCCCTCGATTGAGGGGAACTGGATTGAACGTCTTGAAACCGCATTTACGAACGACGATAGTCACGCTGCTTGAGGCGGGTGCCAGTCAGCGCGAGATTGCGCGCGTTGCCGGCTTTGATCGCAAGACGATTCGGGCCTACCGGCGACGATGGCTGGCCGAGCGGGCAAAATCCCCCACCCTGGCCAGCGGCACGGAAGATCAAAATCCCCCACCCCGGCCAGAGGCTTCGGAGCAGGCGCTGGCGTCGGGTCAAGAGCCGGCCTCAGTCCAGGGACCGGCGTCGGCCTGCGAGCCGCATCGCGAGTTCATCACCGCTCAGTTAGCCCTGCGCCGGAACTACACCGCGATCTACCAGGATCTGGTCGATCGGTTCGGTTTTACCGGGGCCTACAACAGCGTCAAGCGGTTTGCAGGCAAGTTGCAGGCGCGCGAGCCAGACCAGTTTGACCGGTTGGAATTTGCCCCCGGCGAGGAGTGTCAGGTCGACTATGGCGAGGGCGCGCTCACGCGCGTGGCGGGAACGGATCGGTATCGGCGGCCGCGGCTGTTTGTGATGACGCTGCGCTACTCGCGGCGCTGTTTCCGGCGCGTTGTCTGGAAATCCAGCCAACAGGTGTGGGCGCAACTGCATGAACAGGCGTGGCGTTACTTCGGTGGCAGCACGCAATACGTTGTCCTGGATAACCTCAAAGAAGGGGTCATCAAGCCGGACTTGTACGAGCCGCGGCTCAATCCTGTCTACGCAGCAACGCTGCGCCACTACGGTGTCGTGGCCGACCCGGCTCGCGTGCGGGATCCCAATCGAAAGGGGGCTGTAGAAAATGCGATCGGCCATACCCAGGCGACAGCGCTCAAGGGTAGGCGGTTCGAGTCCGTAGAGGAGCAGAACGAATTCCTTGGAAAATGGGAAGTCAATTGGGCGGCAACGCGCGTGCACGGCAGCATGCGTCGCGTGGTCGAGACGATGTTCCAGGAGGAGCGTCCTCACCTGAAGGCCTTGCCCGTGACTGGCGTGGAGTACTTCACCGAGGTGAAGCGCACGGTCTGCGATGACACCTGTATCCGGCACGATCACAGCAGCTATGCGGCGCGGCCAGCCAGGATTGGCAGTCAGGTTCTGGTGCGGGTATTCGATCGCCGACTTGAGATCCGTGACTTCAAGACCCAGGCGTTGTTGCGCACGCATGCCCTGGTTGAGCGCCCCGGCACGGTCGTCCTGCCCAACGAGGAGCGTCTCTTTAATCCGTCGCGGGAAACCCACCGAATCCTCAAGCAGGCTCAGGCCATTGGGCCATCGGCGCTTGAGTTGTGTGAAACCCTGTTCGGCAGGGAAGGACGTGTCGGCCAGCGCAAGCTCTGGGGCGTCGTCGGACTCGTCAAGCGCTATCCGCGCCGAATCGTTGACCAGGCCTGCCAGATGGCCCTGCACGATGGCATTCATGGTTACAACGCCATCAAGACGCTCACCGAGCGCCTGACCAACGAAGCACTCGAACATCTGGAGTCACCCATCCAGAATGAACTGGCGCTGACCCAGCATCACCCTCTCATCCGCGGCGGAGAAGACTACGCCGACCTGTTCTCCCTGGGCGCCCAGCAAAGCGCCAACCTGTCACTGACCCACAAGGATTACCAATAAATGACCATGACCATGGTGGAAATCGGCCGCACGCTGCGCGAATTGCGCCTGTCCGGCATCAGCGCCACGCTGGAAACCCGCATCGTTCAGGCCCAGTCCTGCCAGCAACCGTTCATCGAGACGTTCTCGCTGGTGTTGCAAGATGAACTGGACCGGCGACGGTCGCGACTGATGGATCGACGGTACAAAAAATCCGGACTTGACGAGCGTGCCACGCTCAATGACTTCGACTGGCGGTTCAATCCAAAACTGCCGCGTCAGGCGTGCTTCGAGTTGCACACGCTGAAGTTTATTGGCGACGGCGCCAACGCACTGATCATCGGCAAACCCGGCACCGGCAAAAGCCATATCGCGAAGGCGGTGGCCTATCAGGCGACACTGCAGGGATACGACGTCCTGTATCTTGAAGCCGACAGCGCGTTCGCCAATTACAGCCTCGCAACCGCTGAGGAGCAAAGCAAAATCCTGCGCAGTCTCGTTGAACCAGACCTGCTGATACTTGATGACCTGTTCCTGGCGCGCCGCATCGCCGATACCGGGGCTGAATTACTGCAGGCGGTTGTTCACCAGCGATACAAGCTGCGCCGCAGCATCGTCGTGACATCAAACCGGGTTGTGCAGGACTGGGGGAAATATCTGGGCGACAACACGATGAGCGGCACGATCCTTGATCGTCTGATGCACCGATCCGTGCTGCTCGAGTTCGAAGGAAAGAGCTACAGACTTAAAGAAGCTGCCGCGCGCCTTGCGCGCGACAGCACCGATGACTGATAATCGACCTGTCCTGCCTGGAGGATTTTGCCTGGCCAAAGGTGGAGGAATTTAACCTGGCCAACGGGGAACCATGTAGTGTTTTTGAGTGGCAACAGACAGTTTTTTTGTTCTCAGCGTTTCAACAAGGCGACTGATCTGGGCGTTGGAGATCGTGTTGATATCTTGTTCGTTGAAGAATGGCGACAGCACTCCCTTGAAGCGAGAATCATCGTTTCTGAAGGTGGTCTTTAACTGGGTTTTTTCTAACGAGTTGATGTAATTGCGACCGATGACGGTGAATGCCTTGGTGCTATCGGTGGACTTGGTCAGGATTGCATTGACAAGCGTGGACTCGTAGAACTTGATGGCGAATTTTTTGGCATCAGGCA
>CAITPF010000262.1 GCA_903894155.1 uncultured beta proteobacterium
AACCCACCGAAGCGACTATGCCAGAGGCTTCTCTTGCATAGCGCCGTAGGAATCTCCCTCCTTCCCGCGCAAGCGGTGGCCGAAGGCCAAGGTGGGAGTGGATGTCAACATCCCTTATGCGCCAGGCGGAGGCACCGACACCGTGGGGCGCGCGATCGCCGAAGGCATGGGCCGGTCGTTGGGGCAACCCGTCATCGTGGAAAACCGCGGCGGCGCCAGCGCGATCGTCGGCACGACCGTGTCGGCGAAGGCCGAGGCCGACGGCAACACAATCCTGTACGGGACCGACGCTAACCTGGTGCTCAACCCGCTGCTCTACAAAAATCTCGCCTATGACCCGCAGAAAGATTTCGTTTCGATTGGTCTGCTGGCCGAAGTGCCCCAGTTGATCGCGGTGTCACCAACGATCACGGCACACAATATCCGGGACTTCATCCAGTACGCGCGGTCAAACCCCGGCACGTTGAATTATTCGTCGGCTGGGCGCGGAGGCAATGGCGACCTTGCCGCCGAGATGTTCATGCAGGAATTCGATCTGAAGATGCAGCCCATTGCATTTAGCGGAAGCGCCCCCGCGCTGGCAGCGGTGCTGTCGGGCACGGTCGAGGTGTATTTCGGCACCATGGCAGCAGTGCTGCCGCAGATCAGGGCCGGCAAACTGATCCCCCTGGCGGTTCTCACGCCAAGGCGGCAGGCCGCGCTGCCCGAGGTACCCACCGTAGCCGAAAGTGGCGCGCCGGGGTTTGACGCAACACTGCGGGTCGGGCTCGTCGGCCTGGCCCGGACGCCCCCGGACGTCGTCGCTCGTCTGAACCGGGCGCTCAACGCGGCCTTGGCGAGCCCCACGCTGCGGGCTCAACTCGAGAGCGCCGGCTTTAACGTCGCCCAGCCTGGCACCCCGGAGGACTTTGCCGCGATCAACGACAAGTCGCGCGAAACCTGGGGCAAGGTAATTCGGTCGAGAAAAATTTCGCTCGACTAAATATTGAGTCCTCGAGCCGCGCATCGGTCGCCCTGGTTTGGGAAGAGTTTGTAAATCGATTTGGCAAATAGCTGGCGAGCTTAGGGTATGTACTGATTCCCATTGAGCCGCCGGTGCTTAAAGTCTCACTTGTTTCGACTTGTACGCACAAGAGGCCAAGTAATGACGAATGAAGCGGCTGGTGAGAATGTGGGTCTTGTTGGCTTGGGCAACATGGGGGGGCCGATTGGTTCGCACCTTATCTCCCGCGGCAGGAAGTTGCATGTCGTCGATACTGACCCCCTCAAGGTAAAAGAACTCGTGGCAAAGGGGGCGCATGCGTCGAATTCGCTCGCTGATCTGGCAACGCAATGTCCGGTGATCCTGCTGTCGCTACCCACGCCGTTGATTGCTAGGGCAGTGGTGGGGGACCTGATTCGCCTGGCAACCCCCGGCCTGATTCTTATCGACCTGAGTACAAACGATCCTCAAACGGCGCGAGACCTTGGCGCAAGTGCTGTCGCTAATTCAGTTCGGTATATCGATGCACCCGTCAGCGGAGGGCCATCGCGTGCGGTAACCGGCGAATTGTCGATGATGGTCGGCGGCGACGAGGAGTCGGTCAAACGCGTCTGGCCTTTGCTGTCTGACGTCGGAGCGCAAATCGAGCATGTCGGTCCGTCCGGATGCGGCACGATCGCCAAACTGCTGAACAACTTTGTTGCGCTTTGGGGCATGGTGGGTGTGTCACAGGCATTCCTTGCGACCGAAGCATTGGGCATTTCTAAAGAGCGGATATACGACGTGATGTCCAAGAGCTCTGGCAAAAGCTATTCGTTGGACAGGAACTATCCCAAAATCCGCGATGCGAATTTCAAGCCGAACTTTTCACTTGCGTTAGCAGAGAAGGATCTTCGGCTCGGGCTTGAGCTGATGCACCAGGCCGGGGTTGCGGTCATTGGGGAGCAGCAACTCATAGATCTATTCAACGCATCGAGCGGCGACGACGGCGAGATGGATGTTGCGGTCATCTACGAGCGACTGAAAGGCAACGCGCGTACCTGATCGGTTCGAAATTGAGTGCGGGAGACAACAAAATGAGCGAAAAAGTGGGGTTTGTCGGACTGGGCAACATGGGCTTGCCGATCGCCATCCGGTTACTCGAAGCGGGGTATGCCGTCGTGGGGTGCGACACCCGCGAAAGCCAAAAAGGGCCATTCACAGCGAAGGGCGGAAGCTGGGTCGGCACGCCAGCCGAAGTCGCCGCGCAATGTGAGATCGTCATGGTAAGTCTTCCGACCCCGGCCTCTGTGGAGCAGGTTGCGCTGGGGAACGGCGGGTTGACGGAAGGGGCAAAAATAAAGATCTACGTCGATCTGTCGACTACCGGGCCTACTGCCGCTCGAAAGGTGGCAGGACTCCTGGGCAAGCGCCAGATCGTCGCGATGGATGCGCCTGTCAGCGGGGGTGTCGCCGGGGCGGCGAAGGGGACGCTGTCGATCATGGTGTCTGGCCCCAAGCCTGCATTCGAGCGTATCAGGACGATGATGGCCGCCTTTGGCAAGCCCCCATTCTATGTGGGCGAAGAGGCGGGGCAAGGTCAGCTGATGAAGCTGATCAACAACCTGCTGTCAGCGACGACCCTTGCCGCTTCATGCGAAGCGCTCTCGCTTGGCATCAAAGGCGGCCTGCATCCCGAAACGATGCTGACGGTGCTCAATGCGAGTACCGGAAAGAGTGGTGCAACCGAGGACAAGATCCCGCGGTACATACTTCCTGGCAAACCGATCGACTTCAATCTTGGACTGAGCTTCAAGGATGTTTCGCTCGCGGTCCAGGCAGGCGAAGAGATGAGCGTACCGATGGCCATGGGCCGGGCAACCTGGCAAATCTGGCAGCACGCCGTTTGCAAGGGTGGCGTGGATCAGGACATGATGGACGTTGCCAAGTGCATCGAGGCGTGGGCAAACGTCAAACTATACGGATCCTGTGCGGATTGAAAATAACTGGGACAAGGGGGAACAACATGGCTTCGGAAATGTATGAACGCGGGATGCAGGCACGCAGGGATGTCCTCGGGGATGAATACGTCGACAATGCGTTGCGAAGTGTCGACAAACTGACCAAGCCTTTCCAGGAGTTGGCGACCGAGTATTGCTGGGGGGCGATCTGGGCACGCGACGGGTTGGCCCGCCCGACGCGCAGCCTGGTGAATATCGGGATGTTGATTGCGCTTGGCCGGTCAGCCGAACTCGAAGTGCATATTCGTGGTGCATTGCGAAATGGCTGTACGTTCGAGGAGGTTCAGGAGGTTCTTTTACAAGCCGCTGTGTATTGCGGCGTGCCAGCGGGCAGCGAGGCCTTCAGAGTCGCTCGGCGGGTCTTCGCTGACCAGGCGTAAACGGAATTCAACATGTGTGACATTCATGTAAGCGGACGCAAGGGCTGGCTGGGCTGGCGAGAGCTTCCGGTGAGTCCGCCTGCAATGCCGGCGGGGGACTGGCATGATTTGTCCCACCGCCTGTGCAACGATCTTCCTGTTCCACATGTGTTTCCCGTACCGCATTTCGGTCGTGTCATGTCCATGCCGAAAGATCGGTTGAACGTGACGCAAATCGAAATGGTTTGCCATGTGGGGACACATGTCGATGCGCCGTTGCATCTTTTTATGGACGGCCCGGGGTTTGATGAAATCCCGCAGACCATGCTCCATGGTCAGGGCGTTGTCTGGCGCCTGGACGTCAAACCATTCGACGAGATCACGGCAAGCATGCTGGCCGAAATGCGACCCGCCGTAAGGCCCGGCGACATGGTGCTGTTGTGCACGGGTTGGTCGAATCTCTTTGGCACAGATCAATACATGTCCAACGCCGCGCTCACCGTTGAAGCAGCAGAGTGGCTGGTCGAAAAGGGCGTGAAGGCCCTCGGCGTGGATTTTGCCACACCGGATATGGCGCTGGAAAAAAGACCGAAAGACTTCGATTGGCCGGTGCACAAAGTCCTGCTTGGGCAAGGCACCCTTGTGGTCGAGAACCTTACGAATGTCGATGCGCTGGCTGGAAAGCGAGTCGAAATCGTGATCGGGGCGCTCAGGATCGCCGGCGCGGACGGAAGCCCCGCGCGGATTTTTGCGCGCTTAATTGATTCCTGATGGACCTGTCGATAAATCCGAATCTGATCAACATGAGCCAAGCTGAAGACACGACGCCTGCAACCTATGAACTTTTTGCTTTGCGCTATGCGACGCGCGTGGGCCGAAAGCCGGAGTTCTTTCTCGGCGGAGACCCGCACGATGTTCCGATGGCGATTGACTATTTCGTATGGCTCGCGAAAAGCGCGAACCATGTCTGTCTGATCGACACGGGATTTAACGCAGCGATGGCTGTCAAACGCAGGCGGGATTTCCTGCGTGATCCAATTGACTCGCTGGAGTTACTCGGTGTCACCGTCGACCAGATCGACGACGTTGTCCTCACGCACTTTCACTATGACCACGCGGGCAACTTTGATCGGTTTCCGAAGGCAAAATTTCACGTGCAGGACCGGGAAATGGATTTCGCCACCGGCCGGCACATGTGTCATCACGTCTTCAACTCAGCCTATGAGGTGGACGAAGTCACCGGGTTGGTACGCCGGGTCTACGATGGGCAAGTCGAGTTTCATGACGGGGACGCCCAGATCCGGCCGGGCATTACGTTGCATTACGCAGGCGGGCACACCGGTGGCATTCAGTTCGTCCGTGTCCACACGGCGAGAGGGTGGGTGGTCGTCGCTTCGGACGTCAGCCACTTCTACGAGACGTTTCAGGCGTGCCGCCCATTGCCGCTGATTTTTCATGTCGGAGACTCGGTTCAGGGGTATCGCAGGCTACGCGAGCTTGCACCGAGCGAAGACCATATCGTGCCGGGGCATGATGCGCTCGTCATGGAAAAGTATCCGCCGGTCAGCGAGTCCCTTCGTGGAATCGCAGTTCGCCTGGACGTTGCACCTACAAACTAAATGGGTTTTTCCCGTCGCGTCGGCATGACGTGATCCGTGGTCACTTGGAGACAGCAATGAACAAAAGCACACATGCAGATCAAGTCAGGCGCCGTATCCTCTTGAGTGGCCTTGGTGCCGCGACGCTCGGCGCCCCGGGCATCAGCCTCGCGCAGACGAAGAAAATCCCCATTGGTCTGGTAGTCGGCCTGACCGGCAAAGCGGGTGCATGGGGCGTGCCCGTCGGGGATGCTGTCGCCCTGGCGATCGAGCAGATCAACGCAAACGGCGGAATCAAGTCCAAGGGTGGGGCGCAACTTGAACTCATTGTTGCCGATCACCAGACTAACCCCCAGATGGCCGGAACACAGACCGAACGTGTCATTCAGGTCAACAATGTTCTTGCGGTCATTGGCAACGTCACCAGTGGCGCCACAATGGTGGGCAGCGCGGCGGCTGAAAAGAACAAGACGCCGATGGTCAGTACCGACCTTGCTGACGCACTCACCGACCGCGGAATGAAGTACTTCTTCCGGCTTGGACCGCGCATCAGCCTGCTCGGCGGATTGACGGTCGAGTACGCACAGGCGTGCGCCAAGTCCACCGGTGTCGTGCCGACGAAGGTTGCGACAATCGCGGATGACTCGACCTTTAGCCAGGACGCGATTAACGGCGTGTTGGCCAAGCTCAAGGGTGGTCCGTGGCCGCTGCAGGAAAGCGTTTCGTTTGCGGCGGGGCAGGTCAGTGACTTTATTCCGATTCTTCAGCGGCTCAAGCTATCCGGAGTCGATCTGCTGTTTCTTGCGACGTTCCCTGCCGACGGGATCGCGATTCAACGTGCGCTCAAGGCGCTGAACTACGATTTGATTGGCGCCGTGCATGTTGCAGGCGCTCCGTTTTCACCCGATTTTGCGCAGAATCTAAAGCAGGACTCGGAATATGTGTCCGATGCGGTCGGATTCGTGGCCGAACTCACATCCAAGAACCCGTTACTCGCGAAATTCGGGGATTCCTACAAGGCGAAGACGGGCAGAGATCTGGATGACCAAACGTCCCTGGCAGTCACCGTGGTCGGCACGATCTATGATGCCCTTGAGCGATCGACTGACCTGAGCCGGGAATCATTGGCGCAGGCGCTCCGGGCGACGGATCTCCAGCAAGGCGCCAATCCTTACATTTTGCGCGACGGCGCGAAGTTTGATGCGAAGGGCGACAACCTTCGCACGCGGGGGCTGATCATGCAGTTGCGGGATCAGCAACAGCGCATTGTCTATCCGCCCGAGATCGCAACGTTAAAGCCGGTATGGCCAATGCCGAAATGGTCTGACCGCAAGGGCTGACGGCATGATCGCCACACTACTTTATATCGGAGTATCGAGTGGCGTTTTGCTGGGCCTCGTTTTTGCACTGGTTTCAACGGGGTTCAACTTTAGCCTGGGAGTGTCTCGCGTCGTCAATTTGCAGCAAGGCGCGGTCATCCTGTGGTCGATGTACGGGGCATTCTTTATTTGGTCGAAATTGGGGGTAGATCCTTACCTGGCTTTGGTAGTTCTTACCCCCTTTTTCTTTTTCGTTGGCTATGCAATGTACCGACTGCTTGTGGTGCATTCACTCAAGCTGCCAGAGGACAGTCAGATACTGTTTTCACTTGGCTTGCTGATCGCGTTGCAGTATCTGGCGCAGTTCTCGTTTACTACCGACGTAAGGTCGCTTGCCGCAGAGGAGCTACAGGGTTCATTGCTGATCGGACCTCTGGTCATTCAATACAGCCGCATCATCGCTGGTCTGGTGGCCCTTGGCGTTCTGGCTGCGATGCACTTCATGCTGGTGCATAGCGATCTTGGACGGCACCTGCGCGCATGTGCACAGAATCCAGTTGGTGCAAAGGTCTGCGGGCTTGATGTGGAGCATCTGTCGGCGGTTGCATTGGGAATCAGCGCAGCGTGCGGAGCGATTTCGGGAGTTGCGCTTGCGACGTTGGTGCCTGTCTATCCGGACCGTGCCTTCGAGTACGCAATTCTTGCGATCGTGGTCTCCGCGGTCGGTGGCATGGGCAGCATGACCGGCAGCGTCCTAGGAGGGCTCCTGGTCGGCGTGATCGTGTCGATTTGCCAGTCGATGG
>CAITPF010000263.1 GCA_903894155.1 uncultured beta proteobacterium
TCATACCATCGGTCAGGTTCTTCACCGACGGCTGGGGGCAGGAATCTCCGAACTGACTTGCGTCACGTGTTCCAGCCCACGGCAGCGCGGGCTGGGGAGGCCTCCATCTCAACTCGCCCACCGGGGGTGCCGAAAATGGAACGCCCTTGAAGGCATGCATGTCGTTTTCAATCACGCCTTGCAATTGACCGGTTTGTACTTGCACCACGGGTCGGTCGGCGGCATGCGCATTGAATGTTGCGGCACCGAGTAACAACAATGATGCAATCGCGCTCTTCATGGAAGTTCTCCAGACCGTACGCTATTTTGCACCGCGGCCACCTTCCTTCCTGGCATACTAGGCTAGCCACCGCGGCAATTGCAAACAGGCCGTCATTTCCCGGGGTTGGCGCAACAGTCTCATCACACGGATAGGCGACCGGGATCGCGTCCTATCACCAGCCGATCGACTATTCATCGACCGACACTTTGGCATCGCGAATGACTTTGCCGAGGGCATCGACCTCCTTGCGCAAGAAGGTGCCGTACTCAGCAGGCGAAGAAGGATTCGTCACTGCGCTCTGGGCAACGAAAAACGCCTGCACCTGAGGATCTGCCAGCGCGGCGTTCAAGGTTTTGTTGAGCTTTTCAATCAACGCTGTCGGAGTCCCGGCTGGCGCCATCACGCCAGACCATGCTGACATTTCGACGCCCTTGGCGACCGTCTCATTTAAGGTCGGGACGGTGGGTAGTGTTTCCAGACGCGATGATGCCGCAACTGCGAGCGCCCTGACTTTGCCGGAGGCCACAGCGGGAATCGCGCCAGCCGACGTGGCAAAGTAGAACTGAATGTGTCCTGCCATCAGGTCCGCAATTGCCGGGCCTTCCCCCTTGTAGGGGATGTGTGCGCCCTTGACGCCGGCGGCACTTTCAAAGGCCAGCGCAGAAAGGTGTGTCACGTTCCCGTTGCCGCCAGATCCATAATCAACCTTGCCGGGATTGGCGCGCATGTATGCCACCAATTCGCCTACATTGCTGAATTGCGAACTGGCGGGCACCAGCAAGACCATCGGCAAGCTCGTGGCGCGACCGATCGGCACCAGATCCTTCAGCACATCGTATTTCAGCTTGTCACCATAGAGCGCAGGGCTCGATGCGATCGATGACGTGTTGTACAGAAGCGTGTAACCATCGGCAGGGGCCTTCGCGACGATTTCGGCGGCAATGTTGCCGTTTGCGCCTGGCTTGTTGTCGATGACAACGCTCGCTCCAAGTGATTCACCCATGTGGCGGCCGATTGCCCGCGTAATCACGTCGGTTCCGCCTCCCGCGGAGAAGCCCAGGACGATCTTGATTGGCTTTGCAGGGTAGGCGGACTGCGCAAAACCAGAGGGCGCCGCAACACACGCAATGACCAGCATGGCGAGCGCCACCCAACGATCGCCACCAAGGCGCCGAAACATGCTGCGCGGCGTGAAGACTGCATTCAAATCGCCGCGAGTTGCTTCAGAAATTGCGGACTGATGCACCATGGTCTTCTCCATAATTCGTTCGGCGATTCGGCGTATCGGGTTCGATCGCGTGAGGCCTACCATCCGCCGAACGATAGCCCGCCATTCACGCTCACCGTCTGGCCGGTCACCTGCGCCGACTGCTTGCCAAGCAAAAACATCGCCGTATCGGCAACTTCATCCGACGTTGGTGCGCGTCCGGAGGGAAAACGCTCTAGTGCCTTTGAAAAGAGTCGATTCCCGAAGTTCTCATTGCTAAAGATCCTGTCCCACGATGGCGTGTCGGAAGTGATGGTGAGTGCGATCGAGTTGACTCGAATCTTGTGACGCGAAAGCTCGCGCGCCAGCGCCTTGGTCAACAGAATGATCGATGCGCCCGTCGCGCCGATAATGGATTCGCCTGTCGTGACGTGACGCGCCGCATCCGTCGTAATCATCAATATTGATCCGCCGCCTCGTTCGCGCAGAACGGGAATGGCCGCGTGGACCGGAAATATGCGGGCGAGCAGGCGAGATGAAATACTCGACTCGATTTGTTCGGGCGTCATTTTTTCGAACGGGATGGGGCCGACCGAGCCCTGGGCGCCCGCGCTCACCATAAGCTCAAACCCTCCCAGGCGCTGTGCGGCTTCGGCAACAGCGTCCTGGCAACTCCTGGCGTTGCTTGCCTCGCTCTGGATGAAGATGGAATCCGGGGAAATTTCGCGCAGGCGCTTGATGGTTTCAAGTCCGCGATCCAATGTCCTTCCGGTGATGGCGACAGTTGCACCTTGTTCGCAGAGCTTTAAGGCGATGGAATATCCGATTCCGGCGGATCCGCCAGAGATGAACGCCTTAACCCCCGCCATTGACGTACCTGTCATGGATGTCTCCGTTATCTGATGGCGCTTTTGTAGCGCCTCTGTATTTGGAGCGATATTACGACGAATGACCGCGATAGGTTGGAGTACGACCGTCATTGCCTCGGCGGTACCCCGGCCGCATGGGGCTTGCGTGATGGCGTCGAACGCCAGGTTGGTGATCGTTGTCAGTCGCTTGGTGGCATTCTTTTTCGCGTATCCGACGGGGTCTCTTTGCTTGATGCCCTCGACCTGCTGAGCCAGGGTCTCAAACTGTGCGAGGAACAGCGGGTGGGCAAATACTGTCCCCACGACAACTCAACGAGGCCCACAGGGCAATTGTCCGAAATCTTCCTCATTGACCGCCCGCAACACCCGTGCATCTAGAGAGCGAGTCTGCTTTCTGGGTGTGACTTCCGACTGCCTGACAGAGCAGCAATTTGCCGTCGAAACTGCGCCTGCAGAAGCAGTTTGAAACATTAAAACTTAACAAATAAACATGTGTTGATAGTATGATAATAGGTCAAGTGCAACCGAGGGAGAAAGCACGTGAGCCTAGAGATACTTGGCGGCAACCTCCTGCGACTGCGCCATGCCAGGGGGCTCTCCCAGGAAAAGCTGGCGGCGGCCGCGGGCATCAGCCGCATCGCCTACATGAACATTGAGCGGCGCCAGTCTGAGCCCCGGCCTGACACGGTTCGCGCGCTTGCAAAGGCCTTGAAAGTGCGGGTGCCCGAACTGCTTGTCGAAGCGCCGACCTTGAAGCGTGTGCGCTTTCGGTCGCTCAAACGACTCAAGCGCCGTGAGCAGGTGTTGGCCGAGGTTGGACAAAAGTTGCGCGATTTCGTTGAGCTCGAAGCTCAGCTACAGGCCGCCGACCAAAGGGACTTCGATCGCTTGCGTGCGATCGCCGCAGAGGCCCGACCTCAGGGAATCATTGCCGTAGCTGCTGCCATGCGCGCCCACTTTGGGCTGAGCGATCACGAGCCCGTTCATGACATTTGCGGGCTATTGGAACATCAAGGCATCAAGGTCTTGTCGGTCAACATAGCGACCGATGCTTTTCTGGGGTTGTCGGTTTCGGAGGAAGATGGCGGCCCTGCGGTAGTGGTAAATACCTGGGATCGGCTGCCTGTCGAACACTGGATATTCAGTGCCGCGCACGAGTTGGCTCACTTGCTATTGCACTTGCAGGCGTATCAAGTTGATGAGGCATTCGAGGACAATGAGCAGGAGCGCGATGCGGATGTATTTGCCTCCCACTTCCTTATGCCCGATAAAATATTTCGTCGAGAGTGGGATGGCACCGTCGGCCTACCCCTCTTCGATAGGGTGCTCAAGGTCAAAAGGGTTTTCCGGGTAAGTTGGCGCACAGTTCTGTACCGACTGACCGAAGAATTGTCAGGAACGAATCAGCGCAAGCGCCTGTGGATTCAATTCGCCAGTGCATATCAACAGCGTAACCACAAGGTGTTGCTCAAGATGGTCGAGCCCGAAGGGGTGGGGGCTGATGCGTACCGGGCGTTGTTTGACTTGCACAAGGCAGGGCCAGAGCCGGCGGGTATGGATCGCCATGACTTCCAGAGTGACCGTCTGTGGCGCTTAGTCCGTCAAGCCACGATGGGTGGTGAGATCACCCTGGCGCGCGGTGCCGAAATTCTTGGTATTAAGCTCAACGACATGCGGGATCTGGCCGGATCGTGGGCAAGCTGAAATCGACAACAGCATGGTTCATCGCCGATGCGAACGTTCTGATTGACTACGCCAAGACCAGTCCGGAAATCCTTGGGCTAGTCGCTGAGCGCATTGGCCCGGTTTACGTCGCCGCCGCCGTTTTGGATGAAGTGGATCAGGTGGATGAGTCCCAGTGCCGAGCCCTTGGATTGACCGTCGTCGAGGGTAGCCTTGCCCAACTGACCGAAGCCTCTCAACGGGGAGGCCCGCTGTCCTTCGAGGACAAGCTCTGCCTGGTACTTGCTCGTGACAATGGCTGGGCTTGTCTGTCCAACGATGGCCCTTTGCGTAGCGCTTGTACTGTGCAGGGGGTCTGCGTCGTCTGGGGATTAGAAATCATGCTTCAATTGGTCGAAGCCAATCACGTCACTGCAGACAAGGCGATTGAGGTCGCCGAGTTGATACCCGGTTTGAGTACAACGAAACACGAATGGTCGCGCTCGCGCCGAAGACCGGGATCCTGTACTGCGTGGCGTTTGTAGAGCGTAGCGAAGTGCGAAGGATCATCAGCCTTCGCCGTGCCAATCGACGAGAGGTGAAACACTATGCCGAGAGTAATTAAGCGCTCCATCGTCCGCTTGCCTACCACTGAAGAGGATAAGGCCATTACCGCAGCCGCCATGAGCGATCCGGATGCGCAGCCTCTCACGCCGAAGCAATTGAAGGCCATGGTTCCGATGAAAGCCCTTAGAGGCCGACCGAAATCCGAAAACAAGAAACTGCTCGTATCCGTGCGCTACAGCCCTGAGGTCGTGGCGTATTTCAAGTCCACTGGCGAAGGTTGGCAGTCGCTCATGGATAGCGTGCTTCGAAAGTACGTCGCACGCCATTCGCGGGCACCTTGATTTTTTGCCTGTCAGGGTTTGAGGATGTCCGTCGACCTGATCCGACGAACGCCGGCCTTCGTCATTTGCTCCCAGGCAGCCGCGAGCGATCCCTTCAAGTCGATGCCTTTGGTGGCATCCTCAATCACCCAGACATTGAGCCCGAATGCCCGGGCATCGAGCGCCGAATTCCCGCATGCGATGCTGCGCCTCGACAAAACTCACCTGAGGCATCGCCCGATGATGGACATTTGAGACTAGTGGTGACGAGGGATGCCCTATACACCGAAGCGGGCAACAAGGCACCGCATCGAGTCACGCACGCTGATCCGCGTGTTGGAAAGTCCCGTATCCTATAGCGTCAAATCGTACTCTACCCGTTCTATTCAAGAGGAAAGGGCCATGATCCGTCTCAAGAGATACAGTTCGATTCTGCTTGCCGCGCTGACCCTGGTTGTCGGGCCTGCAATGGCACAGCAGAAGCAGCCCAACGTCGTGTTCATCCTCGCCGACAATGTTGGATACGGTGACATGGGCCCGTATGGCGGCGGCGAGTTGCGGGGCATGCCGACACCGCGCACCGAAGAGCTGGCCCGCGAGGGGCTTCTCTTCACACAGTATCTCGTCGAGAACGCCTGTACCCCCTCGCGCGCGGCGCTGATGACGGGGCAGTATTCAATCCGGAACGGCCTGTCGCTCGTCGCACTGCCCAGCGGGCCAAACTCGCTTCCTGGCAGTGCCTACACCATGGGCAAGATGTTCAAGGACTCCGGCTATGCGACGGCCATGTTTGGCAAATGGCACCTCGGCCAAGTTCCAGAGAGCCTTCCGGGCGCGCACGGCTTCGACGAATTCTATGGCATCCCGCCCAGCACGTCGTGGGATGACGCCGTAAGTGTCCCGATCATCTTGATGACGCATTCCATCGATCTGCCGGAAAAGGCATTGCTCGATAAGGGGCCGTGGATCGTGCAGCA
>CAITPF010000264.1 GCA_903894155.1 uncultured beta proteobacterium
ACCCGAGGCCTCGCTGGGACGCGAACATTTCACCGATCAGGACGCCGAGCAGCGTGAGCGAAAACCCGACGCGCAAACCCGTGAATATCTCGGGAACGATCGAAGGCATAATGATCGTTCGCATCGTGACGAAAGGCGAAAGCCGCATGACCCGCGCGGTGCGCAAATGGCTTGCATTCACGTTTCGCACGGCATTCATGCAGAACATGGTTACTGGCACGAAACCATGGATCACGCCGAAGGCGACTTTCGCAGAAACGCCCAGGCCGAAGATCAGCAGGATCACCGGGTAGAGCGTCACCTTCGGAAGCGAGTAGAAGGCTGCCAGCATGGGCTCGGCGACTTCGCCGGGAAACCGGTAAAACCCAAGCACAAGACCCAGTACAACGCCGAGCGCGTAGGAAATGATGAGTGCCTGCCCGAATGCATCAAGGCTCGCCACCGCATTCTTCTTGAAGTCGGGGTCAAACAGCAACTCCCAGGCGTGTCGCAATGTTTCTGCCGGCGAGGTCAGAGCGGCCTCGCCGACCCAGAGATAAAGCAGTTGCCATCCACCGAGCAGGATGCAAATCAGAATGGCGAAATCAAGGTGCCGCATCGCGGGGGATTCCGCCCGGGGTGTCGCGCTCATCGCGTCCGCCCCCTGAGCAACCGTCTTTCCACACCCTGCAGCCCCATGTTCATCAGGGTCACGACGATGAGGGTGAACGTGATGAGACCGTACATCGTCTTGTTGTCGAACGCATCGTAGGCAAAAGCGATTGCATGGCCCAGGCCGGAGCTGGCGAGAATGAACTCGCCGGCAAGCACGCCCACGAACGAATAGGCCAACGCCAGTTTGACCCCGGTAAACAGGTGCGGAAGGATGGATGGCAGCACGACCATGGTCGCGGTCGAGAGGTTTCCCATTCGGAATGTGCGGGACACTTTCAGAAGGACGCGCGGAACGCGGTCGATGCCGTTGAGTGTGCTGACGATGACGGCGACAATTGAGAACAGCATGCCCAGGACGATGAGCGGGATGCTGTTGAGCCCGAAAATGACGACAAAAAGCGGGTAGAACGCAAAGAAGGGCACCGCGTAGTAAGAACCAAACAGCGGATCGAGCACCCGTCGCGCTCTGGGATACCGGTGAAGGATCACGCCGAACACTGTGCCCAGAATGACGGCAAGCACGAACGCGATCGCGACGTTGCGAAACGACGAGAGCGCCTCGCGTGCAAGTTTTCCCGAGCGCGCCATATCCCAGATGGCGACCAGCATCTCGGAGGGCGGGATCATGGTCATGCGGTCGATGATGTCCGCGCGGCAAAGAATCTCAAGCAATACGACGCCGAACAGGATGATGGCCAACCTGGTGGCGCCGGCACGGGTCATCGCGTGGTTCCGCCGAAAGAGGCCTCAGTCTGGCCCATCGATCGCAGCGATTCCTCTCTCAAAATCGCCCAGACGCGGCCGGTCAGCTTTCCAAAGCGATCATCGGAGACGATCCGCGAGTCGCGATCGCGCTCCCAACCGGTGGTAATCATGTCCGCAAACCGGCCAGGGCGCGCCGTCATGATGCCCACGCGGTCCGCCAGCATGCAGGCCTCGTCGATGGCGTGGGTAATCAGCACGACCGTTGCCTCTGTGGCGCGCCAAAGTCGCAGCAATTCATCTCCCATCAACAGGCGCGTCTGCTGGTCGAGCGCGCCGAAGGGCTCGTCGAGCAGGATCAATCGGGGCTTGAGCACCAGCGTGCGGGCGATGCAGACGCGCTGACGCATCCCGCCAGAAAGCTGGGGCGGGTGCGCCTGCGCAAAGTCCGTGAGTCCCATGAACTGGAGGCTCTGGCGCACGCGCTCGTCG
>CAITPF010000265.1 GCA_903894155.1 uncultured beta proteobacterium
AGTCGACAATGACTTCATAGCCCTGGCCGACGTAGCGCATGAACAGGGACCGTCGTAATAGCACCGAATCCACCGGCACGAATTGTGGCAAACGCGAGACGCCGTCGGCCTGCAGTCGTACAAAGAGGCGTTCGAGCGCGTCGAAGTCCAGCGCGTCGAGCGGCACTCGACATGCGCACCGCACATCGTACGACACCGGCGCCACCGACATACCAAAGGCCGACGCAACCCCGGGCCGGGGCGGGACGATGACATGGCGGACACCGATGCGATGCATCAGGTCAACGGCGTGAACCGGTCCGCAGCCACCGAACGCAAACAGGGCGCTGTCACTGATGTCCTCGCCCTGCTCCGCGAGGTACACCTGTGCCGCAGACGCCATGTTCTCGTTGACGATGCTGTGAATGCCATACGCCGCCTGAAGCACGCCCACTCCGAGCGGTTCGGCTATCCGTTCGCGAATCGCGCGCTCGGCCAGATCGGCGCGCAGCGTCATCGCGCCGCCGAGGAAGTAATCCGCATTGAGGTAACCGAGCACGAGGTTGGCGTCGGTGACCGTGGGCATCTCGCCGCCGGCGTCGTAGCATGCCGGGCCGGGACTTGCCCCGACGCTGTCGGGGCCGACCTGGATCGTCCGCGCGTCGGTGATACGGGCGATGCTGCCGCCGCCAGCGCCGATCTCGATCAGATCGACCATCGGCGCGCGCACCGGAATGCCGCTGCCCCGCTTGAATCGATAGGTCCGGTCTACCTCAAAGGTGTCGGTGGTCGCCATCCGGCCGTTCTTGATCAGCGCAGTCTTGGCCGTGGTGCCGCCCATGTCGAACGAAACCACCATGTCCAGGCCCAGCTGGCGCGCGAAGTACGCAGCGCCGATCGCGCCTGCCGCTGGGCCGGATTCCATGATCCGTACCGGAAACGTGCGGGCCGTTTCTATGGAGGTGACGCCGCCCGTTGACAAGGTAACCAACAAGTCGTTGCGAAATCCGAGATCGCGCAGGCGACGCTCGAGGTCGCTGAGATATCGTTCAGTCAGCGGCTGCGTGTAGGCGTTGACGGCAGTGGTGCAACTGCGCTCGTACTCGCCGACTTCGGGCGCAACGGCGGAAGAAAGCGATACCGGCACGCCCGGCAGTTGCGCATTGATCGCCTCGCCCAGCGCGCGCTCGTGGGCGTCATTGCTATAGGAGTGCAGCAGGCATATGGCAACGGCTTCAATCTGGTCTTCACGCAGCAGATCGATGACGCGCGAAACGGCGTTCCCGGACAGCGAATCCAGCACACGGCCGCTCACGTGCACGCGCTCAGGTACTTCGTAGCGCAATTGCCGCGGCACGATCGGCTTTGGAAATCGCAGCCAGATATCATATTGGTCGAACCTGCCCTCGCGGCCGATCTCCAGGACGTCCCGGAATCCCTGCGTCGTCACCAGTGCCGTGCGCGCGCCCTTTCGCTCAATGACGGCATTGATCACCAGTGTCGTCCCGTGAATGACCACGGAATCCGCAAGTAGATGAGGAATCTGACCTGCCAGCAGGCGAACCCCTTCTTCGATCGCCACAGAGGGAACGTCTGGCGTGGTCAAGCGTTTGTGGGTCACTACCTCGCCGGTCGTTGTGTCGAGAACCGAAAAATCGGTGAAGGTGCCACCGATGTCACAACCCAGGCGGTATCGCATGATGGTTAGTTTGTCACTTCAGCCGTTAAAGAGGAGGCGTGTCGAATGACCGCGTCGTTCTGGTGTGGTCAGCCTCAAGTGGATTTCCGAGGGAAGACAACAAGCGCGCGCTTCAGCCACACGAGACATGGTGAGTGTTTCATCTTACGGCAGCTCTTGTCAGGTGGTAAACCCTAAGAATGTGTTGGCGCCGGTTAAAAAGACGGGTCGCCTGGATCTCTCCGACAACAGCGACGAATTGATTCAATCGGCGCGGTGAAGGCATATCGACAAAAAATGTCTTAATGATCGAGAAATAAAGCACTAGACCAGCAATAGCGTCAGACGCACAATGGTCGCCTGGTTGAAACCATGACAATAAGTTCGACTCGGGCTCGCGGCTCGCCGCGAGCCTGAATGCCGACGATTGCGGAATCCGCAGTGCCCGGCTTCGACGTCCAGACCTGGTATGCGCTGCTCGCGCCGGCTGAATTGAGCGGCAGCATCCAGACCAGGCTCAATGCCAGCGCCAGTAAGGCTCTATCGTCGGCCGAAGGGCGCAAGCTACTCGATAGCCAGGGGTTGCAAGGGTCGCCCCTGACACCGCAACAAGTCAGCGTCTTTCTGGCGACCGAACAGAAAAAATGGTCTGAAGTGGCAAAGCTCTCTGGCGCCAAAGTGGACTGAAGCCGCGATGGACAGAGCAGAGTGACCCGCGCGTTGCGCTTCGCCATCCACCCATATCCTGAAACCTGATCACCCGGATGACGACTACCCCCATTCCGTGATCAACGAATGGTTCGGGATTCGCCTGGCTTGGACATCACGTCCACAAAAGAGCAGGTACGCGAGCGCATCTATATAGTCACGACCCGATTTGTATTACGTACAGCGTGATTTGCACTGACGCAATTTGTTCAGCCTGACCCATCACGGGATCAGTTGTCGCAGGAATCACAATCCGGTTTGGCCGTGCTAGCGGACGCTGTCGACGACGAATTGAACTGCCGGGTCA
>CAITPF010000266.1 GCA_903894155.1 uncultured beta proteobacterium
ACCCTATTTCGACCCCGGAATCCAGGCGCTCCTGCGCAACCGTGAGTTCGTACTGTTCGACTTCAAGGAGGCGCCCGCCTACGAGAAGGCGCTGCAATACGTGCGCGAACTGACCCTTCCCGCCTTTTCCGCCGATATTCAGGCACGTATTCCGGAGCATGATGTTCGCCTCATTGCGACGACCACGACCATCGCGGTCAGCAAGCAACTGCACCCGGATATCCAGACGCTGATGCTGATGGCCGTGCGCGACGAACAGCGCGCCTCGCAGTACCTGTTCTTCAGCAAGCGCGGCGAATTCCCTTCCTACGTCGACCCCACGATCGAGGCCAGCCCCGTCGCCCTGCATTTCTACGACTATGGCGTGCCGACCGGCCTGCGCTACCTTCCGTTCTGGATCGGCGGCTTCGTCGACCGGCTGTGGGTCCTGCTGATCACGATCTTCGCGGTCACGTATCCCCTGGTGCGGTTGAACGTGCACCTGCGCGACCTGCGGTTCCATATCAAGCACCACCGGCTCTACGAAGAGCTGCTTGAAATCGAGCGCGACGTCTGCAAATTGCCGCTCGCGCCTGACGCTGGCGCGAAGTTCCTGCGGCATCTCGATATCCTCAACCGTCACGCCATTTCAGACAGCGTCCCCGTGGGCATGGAATCGAGCTATTTCGAGTTGCTCAACGCAATCGAATTGCTGCGCGCGAAGGTTCGCCGGGGCTAGCGTCACGGCGGCCCTTAGGGGTGGTCAGGACCATGACGCATGTGCTACAACAATCCGACTAGGGCGCTGGCGCACTGCGAACCGGCTGGTCCTTCCCATAACTGAACCGGGCGCACAAAGACGTCTGGTCGGGCGGATCGCGCTTCGCGTCGATTCACCACACCAAAGGAACTTGTGCATGAGCAGCCTCAGCGCCGTAGCAGCGCAATGGTTCAGGGCGTTGACATTCGACGACCTGCCCGCCGACATCGTCCATGAAACCGAGCGCGCCATTCTCAACACCATTGCGGTCGCTTCGGCGGCGGCGGGCCTTGAGTACGGCAAGCCGCTGCGCCTGACCTGTCGCGAAATCGGTGGCACCGGGAAATCCCAGCTGTTTGGCTTCGGCGACAAGACCTCGGTGACAGGCGCGGCGTTTGTCAACGGCACGCTCACCGCGTCGCTCGCCTACGACGATTCGCACACCGAGACCCTGATTCACGTCTATGGCACGGTCGTGGCCACCGCACTTGCGCTTGCCCAGCAACACGACATCGCCGGGCGCGAAGTGCTCGTCACGATCGCGGGCGCGAGCGAACTGATGTGCCGCATCGGCGCGATCGCGCCGACTGCATTCCATCGCAAGGGCCTGCACCCGACGGGGATCATCGGTGCGTTTGGCGCGGCGTATGCCGCCGCCCGCCTGCTGAAGCTGGATCAGGAGCAAACGGTGCACGCGATCGGCATCGTAGGCAATCTCGCCTCGGGGATCAACCAGTGCTGGGTTGACGGCACCTGGTCGCAACTGGTCGACAATGGCTGGGCCGCGCAGGCGGGGATCACGGCCGCCACGCTGGCGCGCAACGGCTACACGGGGCCTGCCGAAGTGCTTGAGGGCCCGCTCGGGCTTTTCCGCAGCCATGTGCAGGCCGACGGATACGCGTTCGGTTTTGATCGCATGAATCAGGATCTGGGCACAGTCTGGGAAATGCGCGAGATCGAAATCAAACCCTATCCGTGCGGGCACGTCAGCCAGCCTTTCGTCGATTGCGCTGTCTCGCTTGCGCGCCAGGGCCTGAAAGCCCACGAGATCGAGCGCGTGACCTGCCTGGTGGCCGACTGGATGGTTCCGGTGGTGTGCGAGCCGATCGAGCGCAAGCGCAGGCCAGCGACGCCCTGGCATGGTCGCGTCAGCCTGCCCTATACGATTGCGGAAACGTTGCTGTTTGGCAAGCTCGATGCCTCGAGCTATCGCCCGGAAAATATTTTGAGCCCCGAGTTGCTTGATCTCGTCGACCGGGTCGGCTACGAAGTCGATCCGGCGCCGCCCGCGGGTAGCGCTTACAAAGGCTGGATCCGCGTCCACACGCGCGACGGGCGCGTGCTCGACCAGCAAAAGCACGATGCATCACACGCCGGCCGGCACATGAGCGAAGAGGCCTTTCAGGAAAAGATCCGTGGTTGCCTGGCGATCGGCGGACTTGAGGGGCGCGAAACACTGATCGCGCAAGCCGTCGCCGAGCTGCGCGATGCGCGATCGGTGGCCGAGCTCATGCGACGGTGCGACCCCGGCTATAACCCACACTGAGAAGGTGACCGAGATGTCCGAAGCCCCAGACCTCACCATCAGCCAGCAACTGGCGCACTGGGCGGGTGAGCTCACGTGGGACGATGTCCCTCTGGACGTGCTTCACGAGACGAAGCTTCGGGTACTGGACATCACTGGCGCCATGCTCGGTGGCCTGGACACCGAGCTCGTCGCGCAACTGGCGCGCGCAACCTTCGTCGACGACAACGGCGTCGGCACGCCTGTTCTCGGATACGCGCAGACCACCGGCGCGCCCGCCGCTGCGCTGCTGCAAGCGACGATGGGCTGCGTGCTGGAATTCGACGACTCCCATGTCGCCACCGGCCTGCACGCCAGTACCCCCATGGTCGCTGCGGCGATGGCCAGGGGTCGGCAAAGCGGTACGAGCGGACGCTCGATGATCCTCGCTGTCCTGATCGGCAATGAAATCACCTGCCGGCTTGGCCTGGCCGCGCCCGGCATGTTCCACCGGGTCGGTTTCCACCCGACTGCGGTGCTCTCCACCTTTGGCGCCGGGTACGCCATGGCGAAAATGGATGGACTCGATGAACGCCAGACTGCCAACGCGGCAGGCATCTGCGCAAGCTTCGCCTCGGGCGTCATGGCGTCCTGGGAAGACGGCACGTCAGCCAAATCGCTGCATGCCGGCTGGTGCGCGGCATCGGCCATGCAGGCCGTGCGCATGGCGCAATCCGGCGTGACAGGCCCGGCCACGGCGTTCGAGGGCCGCTTTGGCTTCTTCAGGTCGCATGTCCAGGCGGCTGACTACCCCTTCAACTACGGCGCGGTGCGCGACGAACTCGGCAAGCGATGGGAAGTGATGACGATCGCACCCAGGGCCTATCCCTGCGGCCACTACATTCAGCCCTTTCTCGATGCCGCGCTTGGCATCGTTGGGCAACATCACCCGGATCCGGCGGCGATTGAACGCGTCGAGTGCCGGGTGGCCGATTACATGGTGCCGCTCATCTGCGAACCGGCGCTCGAAAAGATCAGCCCGACCACCTCGTGGCATGGTCGCTATAGTCTCGCGTTCTGCGTGGCGGAATGCCTGCTGAACGGGCGCTTTGACAAATACAGCCTGGCACCCGATCGCCTTGCGGATCCGCGCTATACGACGCTCACGCGCCGCACAGGATATTCGGTGGACCCGACGGCCACCGACCGTACCCAGTGGAGTGGCGAGGTGCTTGTCACGATGCGCGACGGCGCGGTGCTGCGCCACCGAATCGAGCACATGCACGGCACGCCCCAAAACCCGATCACGCAGGACGAGCTGATCGAAAAGTTTCTCCACAACGCGCAAGGCGTACTGGACGACGCAGCGGCGCATGCCGCGATTGACCGGATTCTGGACCTGGACCGGGCGACCGACATCCGGGAAGTGTTTGCCCCCTTGAGCGGCTTGCGACGCTGACGCGTTGGTCGTCGGCAACCCGATAGCGCAACGCGGCGAAGATCGCACGCGCATACCTCACCGAAGGAGATGTCCATGAAGCGAATGTTTGCACCGATCCTGGCCCTGACCGTATTGGCGTGCCAGCCCGCCGCCGTGCGCGCCGCGACGGATTTCCCGACCAAACCGATATCGCTCGTGGTGCCAGGCCCGGCCGGTGGGGCGATCGACAACGTCGCCCGGGTCATTGCCGAGGCGATGGCGGTCAACCTGGGGCAGAGTCTGCTCATGGTCAACGCGGACGGGGCTGGCGGCACACTCGCCACCAGCCGCGTGGCGCACGCCAAACCGGACGGCTACACCGTGCTGTTTCACCACATCGGTGTGGCGACGGCACCGGCGATCTATGCCAACCTGCCCTACGACACCAGGCGGGACCTGATCCCGATCGGCTTGACGACCGAAGTCCCCATGGTGCTGATCGCCCGCAAGGACTTGCCTGCCGCATCCCTGAAAGAGTTGCTGCCCTACCTCAAGCAGCAAGGCGACAAAATCATGCTGGCCACGGCCGGTCCGGGCAATGTCTCGGATCTGTGCGGCACGGTGCTGATGTGGAAGCTTGGCGACACGTTCACCCGCGTGGCGTACCGCGGCTCACCCCCCGCGCTGCTCGACATGGTCGGCGGGCGCGTCGATATCATGTGCGACCAGACCAGCACGGCTGCCGCGCAGATCAAGGCGGGCGCGGTCAAGGCCTACGGTGTCGCGGCGCCTACCCGACTGCCCGTGCTCGCCGATGTACCAACACTCACGGAAGGTGGCCTGCCGTTCGAGTTCTCGATCTGGCAGGGCATGTATGTTCCGACGGGGACGCCACCCGAGGTGATCGCAAGGCTGTCTGCCGCCGTGCAATACGCTGTCGCACAGGACAGCGTCAGGAAGCGCCTCGAACCCTACGGCGCAACCGTCGTGGCACCCGGGCGCGCGCTGCCGCAGGCGCATCGCGCGTTTCTGGATGGCGAGTTGAAGAAGTGGGATGAAATCTTCAAAAGCTCTCCAAAAACCTGCGCGTCAACGGAAAATTGCTGACTGATTTGTAACTGTTAGCGGTCACTGACCTCGGTTGGCTCAACAGCCGAATCATGTTCGGCATATCCCAAAACTCAGGGCGCCTCACCGCGATGAATGCGCGCCTGAATGTCATCGATGCAAGGAATCAAGTCGGCAATGCTGTCGACGACATAGTGCGATCCGCATTGGTGCATACGAACATAGGCGCGCTGGCGCTTAGCCTCCTGCACCGCTTTCGGCAAAGCATTCCAATCCTGAAGATTGAGTCCTACCTCGTTGCCGCTGACTGCCAGACCAATGGTCCACATGCCAGCACTCAGACCTTCCTCGACGCCAGGTACGGTATCGTCCACTTTGACGCAGGCGGCTACGGCTGAGACGTTCAGATTGATGACGTTCTGCAGGCACATATGCGGAAACGGACGCCCGGCTGGCACTTCGCTGGCACAAACAGTGGAATCCGGTTTGTAGCCCTGCCGCTCACCGTCCCTGAGATTGACCGCCATCATCTCCGTGGTGTAGCCAGTCGTCGAGCCGATCTTAATGCCGCGACGACGAAGTTCGCCAACAACCTCCAGCGTGCCGGGGATCAATTCCGAATAGGTCGACAGGCATTCGATCTGCTTCGGAATGAATTCAGCGAACATCTTGTCGACATCTTCCTCGCCAGGATCGCGGCCGTGCTTCTCGTTCCAGCGACGCCGCACCGATTCGAGACGGCCAATGCTCTGGATGTGAACCCGCTTGTGCGCTCCCATCGGCACGCGCGCCTCCTCGAGCGTGATCGGGACACCCTGGCGTTGAAACACTTCCATGAATACAACCGCCGGGGCGCAGCAACCAAAGTCCATTGTGGTTCCTGCCCAGTCAAGGAGCACCGCTTGAATTGGGCCACGATAACTACGGGAGTAGCTGAAGGTCATTTCCTGGTCCTTAACGTGACGTGATCGGCCGGCTATTTCCAGCCTCTTTCATGGGGCACCCAAACAGGGCGGGCGCGGTTAAAGGAACGATCATTTTGCAACGGGTTCACAACGCGCTCAAGACTTCTACACCTTATTCAAGCCGCGCACCCGAGGCCCGCACGGTCTCGGCGGCCTCCGGCATCTGGTTCTGCACGAAAGTCCAGAATTCATCCACGCCCATGGGCTTGGCCGGCAGGAAACCCATGTCGGCAAACTGCCGCCGGATTTCGGGATCCTGCATCGCGCGCGCAAGCGCTGCATTGAGCTTATCGAGCACCGGCCGCGGCGTGCCTGCGGGCGCGACGAGCCCGTACCAGGAATCGGTGTAAAAGCCCGGCATTCCGGCCTGCTCGAACGTCGGTACGTCCGGCAACGCGGGCAGGCGTTCGTGCGCGGCCACCGCCAGCGCCCGCACCTTGCCGGACTTCACGAAGGAGACGACCCCCGTGGTCAGGATCATGTCGACGCGCCCGGCCATGAGGTCTGTCATCGCGGGCGCGGTTCCCTTGTACGGGATATGCACGATATCAAGATTGGCGTTCTTCTTGAAGATCGCGCCGGCCAGGTGCTGCGATGAGCCGACGCCGCCCGAGCCGTAGTTGAGCTTGCCCGGATTGGCCTTGGCCGCGTCGATGACGTCGCGCAGGCTCTTATAGGGCGAATCCGCAGGCACGAGCAGCGTACTCGGCGACGAGGTGATGTAGCCGATCGGGGCAAAGTCCTTGATCGGATCAAAATTGAGTTTCGAATACAGGACCGAATTCAAGCCATGCGAGGCCACCGTGGCGAGCATGATCGTGTAGCCGTCGGGCCGGGCGCGGGCCGCAGCATCCGACCCGATGTTGCTGCCGGCGCCTGCGCGGTTGTCGATCACGATCGACTGGCCGAGCTCCGTGGACATCTTCGCGGCAATCAGTCGGGCGACGTTGTCCGACGGCCCGCCCGGCGGCCAGCCCACGATCATCGTCAGCGCGGCATTCGGGTAGGCATCCTGGGCACCGGCGCCGGGCAAGAGCGCTACGGCGCAGGTCAGTGCCGTCAGGAGTCGGGCAAGGGTTCGGGCCCACGGATTGGTCATCATGCAATGCTCCTTGTGCGTGTGCCCGCCAATCTTACTTCGCCGCCGCCTTAAGTGCGGCAATCTCGGCCTCGCTGCGCACGTTGAGCAAACCCATCTGGCTGGTGCGATAGACAGGGACGACGATCGTCAGCTTGCCGTCCTTCTCAAGCGAACCGATGTGGCGGATCTCCGTGCCACGCACCGGCAAATCAAATACCGTCCAGGACTTTGCCTGCGGATCGTATTTGACGAGCCGATCCGACGTCCACAGATTGCCCCAGACGTTGTGGTTGCTATCGATGACCGCATGGTATGCCTGCATCGTGGGATCAGGCAGCGGAACGATCTCCACCGCCTTGGTCTTGGTGTCGATGCGTGCAAACGACGCGCCCCACGAGTTGCCGACCCAGAGCACATCGCCGTTCTTGTCGGTGCCCATGCGGCGCGGGCCTGCGGACCAGGGCATGGGGGCGTTGAACCCGAGGTCACTCATCGATTCGTAAAACGCATGGTCTTGCGCCGATGCCTCCGGTGCCTTCGCGTCGGGGATTTTGACGGCTGTGACCTTTCCGGTCGCAGCGTCCGCGTGGTAGACGGTATCCATCGCCATCTGCGCCCACCACCCGTTGCCGTCGCGATCGGCAGCGACGCCGTAGGTCTGCCCTGCCCCCTTGGGGTTCGGGTCGGGTATCAGCGACTTGTACTCCGTGAAGGTTTCGGTGCGGGGATCGAAACGCACCACACCCTGCGGCGTCGATGCCCAGACCATCCCCTGGGGATCCACATCGACGGTAACTGCGCCGCCGACAGGCGCCATGCTATCGGGCGTCTGGTAGATCGTGATCTTGTCGGTCTTCGTGTCGAGCTTGCCCAGCGCGCGTCGGCCGGGGTTCACGTCAAACCAGAAGTTGCCGCTCGCATCGCGCGCCAGGCCGTGCGTCGGCGAGGCTTGCCCATTGGTGGCGTCCGCCTTGAGGTACGTCACCTCTCCGGTCTGCGGGTTGACCTTGCCGATCGTGACCACGTTGTTGGCGCCGGCAGCCGTAAAGTAGATCGTACCGTCCAGACCAAGGCCGCCATCGTGGGGCAACTCGCCAATCTTGGATGTCGTGCCACGCGACCAGTCGGTGCCGTCGTTGGGGTTATAGCGCGTGCCAATTCCGGCATCAGGATTCAGCGGGAGGTCATACAGCGTCCAGACGGCACGCGCTGCCTCGCCGGTCGGGCGTGCGCGGGGCGCGACCTTCATGGACGATTCACCAGGGCCCCGCGCACGGGCGAGATACTCCGCGAATTCCTTCTGGTGATGCTCGATCATCTGGTTGGCGCGCCCCTTGGGGCCCGGATAGACCCCGGTGACAGGCACCATCTTCATCAACTCGAGGATCTTGTTCCAACCCTCCGCGTCAAAGCGGAACTGCAGGAGAAACGAAGGCGAGTGGCATCCCGCGCAGTTGTTCATGAAAAGCTTCTTCATGCGCGCATCCGACGGCGTGGCATCGGGCAGCGCGGCCACCATCATCTCGCCGGGGAGTTGGCGAAAGCGTGCCTCGGGATCAGTGATCTCCTCGAGGCGGAAATCCTGTTTGCGAGCAGCGGCCAGGTCCACTTGCCCCTTCGCGGTCTGTAAGCCGAGTGCCTGGGCCCAGACGCGGTATTTGCCCTCGCCCATCGGCGGAAAGAAGTATTGCCCCTGCCCGTCGGTGTAAATGCTGACGGTGCGGGTGGATCCCTCCTGTTTGGCCGAAACGGTGACGCCTTCGAGCGGCTTGCCGCTGGCGTCCACGATCGCGCCGTGCAGGATCTGGTCGGCTGCCATCGCACCAAAGGCGAGCAGGCTCAATGCGAGGGTTGCAGCGATGCGGAAACGAAATATTTGGCGCATGTCATTGCCCCTTTTGCATAGCGTATGGCACGGGTTTTTCGGGCGCGGCTACGGTTCGCACGTAGGCGATGACCGCATCGATCTCGGCGGGCTTGAGGTAATACTTGAAGGCCGGCATGTGCTCGGCGCCATTCTGGACAAAAACCCGCATCGCCTCGTCGCTGCCAGCCAGAGTGGCCTTGTTCAGCGCGGGACCATAGCGTGTGGCACCCATGGCGGGCTGCAGGTGGCAGACGCCACAGGATCGGGCGAAAGTCTCCTGGCCCGTACGCTGGTTGTCGTCGAGCGCCGCCCCGGTTACTTGCGCGGAACCGATCGGGGCAAAAGCGATGCCGGCGAGCGCCATCAACAAGGCGACGTCGAGTCGGGCACCGGGCGACGTTGCGCGGCGTAGTTGCATCATGGGTTTGTCTCCTGGCTCGGGCGCCTCTTTGGGACCCGTTTTCGTTGGAATGCGGTTCAGACTAACGAGCGTTGGCGGGGCCTGTCAAGAAATCCGTTGCATAATGGGTTCCGCACACGAGGGCGACAAAAGATGCGCGATGAGGCGCCAGCCCCGGTTCTCGGAGAGACCACATGAATTGCAGTCACCATCGATCCCACGCCCGGCTCGGGCTCGCGGGTCGCGCCGTGCTTTGCGTTGCGGTCGGGCTGGCAGCGGCCACGTCTGCGCTCGCGCAAAGCAAACCTGCGGGCGAATACCCTACCCGCCCGATCAAGCTGGTCGTACCCTACCCGCCGGGGGGCGGTGCGGATACGCTGGCCAGGCTCGTGTCCAGAGGCATGGCCGATAAGCTGGGCACGCCCGTGGTCATTGAAAACAAGCCTGGCGGAAACACAGCGATTGCAAGCGAATACGTGGCCAACCAGCCTGCCGACGGCTACACGCTGCTCTACGTCGCGACCGCCTTCGTGATCAATCCCAGCCTCTACAAGCTGCGCTATTCAACCGAAAACGATTTCGCGCCTGTGGCCATGGTCGCGCAAATCCCGCTCATCATCGTCACCAACAAGCAATCGCCGATCCATTCGGTGAAAGAGTTGATCGCCGCTGCCAGGCAGAGCCCCGGCCAGATCAGCTACGCGACCTACGGAACCGGCAGCCCCGTGCATCTGGCGGCGGAACTCTTCCAGGTGATGACGGATACGAAACTGCTGCATGTCCCCTACAAGGGTAGCGCGCCAGGGCTGACCGACCTGATGGGCGGCCAGGTTCAGCTTGCCTTCGGGAGCATTGAGCCCTCGCTCTTGCTGATCCGCGGGGACAAGTTGCGCCCGCTTGCGGTCACCACAGCCAAACGCATCGCGGCCGCACCCGATGTGCCGACCGTTGCCGAGGCCGGGGTTCCCGGCTTCGAAGCCATCGGATGGAACGGCATCGTGGCGCCCGCCAAGACGCCGCCCGCCATCATCGCAAAGCTCAACGGCGTGATCAACGCGGTCGTCCAGGAGCCCGAGATGGTCAAGACACTCGGGCATCAGGGCGTCGAGCTCGACGTCAAGACGCCCGCCGAAATGGGCGCCATGATCCACGGCGAAATCATCAAGTGGGACAAACTCGTCAAGCAGGCCGACGTGAAGGCCGACTGAGCCTTACTCGCTGACCTTGGCGCCAGAGTCCTGAACGACCTGAAGCCAGCGCTTCTCCTCGGCGTTCAGGAACTGGCCGAACGCGTCGGGATCGACGCGCGCGGGTTCGCTGCCCATCTCCAGGAAGCGGGTGCGAATCTCCGGGGTTGCCAGGATTTCATTGAGCGCCCCCGCAACGATATCGACCGTCGCCCGCGATGTGCCCGCAGGCGCCATGATCCCGTACCACGTGATGGCATTGAACCCGGGCAGGCCGGACTCGGCCAGCGTGGGGATCTCGGGCGCGATGGGCGAACGTTGCGCGCTACTGACCGCGATCGCGCGCAGCAAGCCGGAGCGCACCGGCGGCAGCCCCGACACCATCGAATCCATCAGGAGCGAAGTATCCCCGGCGATCAGCCCGGACAACGCCGGCGCCGATCCCTTGTAGGGAACGTGCACCATATCGATCCCGGCTTCCTTGCGGATGGCTTCCATCATCAGGTGCGTCGAAAGGCCCGCGCCCGCGCTGGCATACGAAAGCTTGCCGGGATTGGCCTTCGCGATGCGGATCACGTCAGCCATCGTGGTCGCCCCGAGTTTGGGGTTGGCCAACAGCAGCGCGGGCGCCGTGCTCACCAAGCCGATCGGCACGAAGTCCTTGCGCAGGTCATAGCCGGGTTGATCGTAGAACTTCATGTTGATGACCTGCGCCGGCGTCATCAGCAAGAGTGTGTAGCCGTCGCCTGGTGTCTGCGCAGCCGCACGTGTCCCGATATTGCCGCCAGCGCCGGGACGGTTTTCCACCACGAAGGTCTGCCCGAGTTTGTCACCGAGTTTCTGCGCGAGGATGCGGGCCTGGATGTCCGTCGGGCCTCCCGCCGGAAACGGCACGATCAGGCGTACTGCGTGATCGGGGTAGGCAGCGAGCGCTCCCGACGAAAATACCCACGCCGCGACGACGGCAACCCATTTAGCCAGGCCCATTTGTCTGCCCTCCGGCAGGGGTGCGTTGCCCCCGCATGTGATTTTCGATGAAGCGATGCGGGCTATTGAACAAGCCGCAACGCCACCAGCACTTCCTTGATTTCGCGATATTCCCGATCCAGCGTCGCGCCGGCCTGCTCTGGGCCGACGAAGTTTGGTTGCCACTGGTTCTTGGCCAGGAACTCTTTCCACTCATCTGACTTGCAGATTTCGGCAAGCGCCGATCCCCAATAGTTGATCTGTGCGGGCGTCATCGCGGGCGGGCCCAGGACGCCCTGCACCGATGAAGTCACCACGTCAATGCCCTGCTCGCGCCACGTCGGTATCGCCGCAAGCGGGCCATCCAGTCGCGCTGGCGACCCGACGGCGAGCACCCGCAGGCGTCCGGAATTCATCGCCGTGATCAGGTTGGGCGTCGTGGCCGCGACGACCTCGATGTGCCCGCCGAGCAGCGCTGAAATCGACTCGCCCGAGGACTTGAACGGAATGATGCTGAGCTGGTCGATCCTCACGCCAGCCTTTGACAGCGGAAGCGCCGCACCGACGTGGATGTGGTTTCCGACCGACGTCGCCACGCCGATGTGCAGCGCGCCAGGCTTATCCCGCATGAAGCGGATGAGATCCTCTGCCGTGCGAAAGGGCGAATCCTCACGGACGACGAGCCCGATATATTCGCGAAACAGCAAGGCGAGCGGCGTGTAGTCGCGATAGGTTTTCGGGAGCGTGCCGAGAATGTGATTGTTCAGGATCGACGTGGTGAGCGTCATGAGGTAGTTGCCATCACCGGCGTGCTGATCGAGCACCGCGAGCGCAATGGAGGAATTGCCGCCCGGCTTGTTGATCACGACCATCGAGCGAACCAGATCGCGCTGGCGCAACAATTGCTGGATTTCGCGCCCGGCACTGTCGAGCGCGGCGCCGGCGCCTGCGGGCACGATGAACTCCACTGTCGGCCCTGGCTTCCATTGCTGCGCGTAGGGCGTCGCAGCCGGCACCATCGCGCAAGCCAGCGCGCAAACGACGCGTGCAGTGATCCGCTTCACGGCGTACTTCCTCCTGCCCCTTGATCCGCCGCAGACGCGTCAGCACATCGAATGATTCCCTCCTTTTCGAGCGCTCGGATCTGTTCGTCGGTCAGGCCCAGCCGGCTGCGCAGCACATCGGCCGTGTGCGCACCGACCCCTGCGCCCGCGCGCCAGATCTGGCCCGGCGTGGCCGAAAGCTTGGGGACGATGCCCATCATGGTCAGCTGGCCGAATTCGGGATGCGGAACCTGCACCAGCATGTCGCGCTGCTTGAAATGGGGATCCTCGAAAATGTCGGCCATCGTATACACCCGGGCGCATGGCACCTCGGCCTCGAGCAGCCTGGCCTCGATATCGAGCGCCTCGTGCTGCTGTGTCCACTCCTGGACGATGCCATTCATTTCGGCCACCCGCGCCGCCCGCGCGCGCTGGGTTGCGTAGCGCTCGTCGTCAATGAGTTCGGGGCGACCCATGACGCGCGCGAGCCGCTGGAAAATCACGTCGCTGTTGGCGGCGATCAGCACGTATTCGCCATCCCGGCTCGGGTAGAGACTGTTGGGCGCCGTGGCCGGCAGATTCGGCCCCACGCGCTTGGGCACGAGCTTCAGACGATCATAGGCGGGCACGTGCGGCTCCATCATGCTGAAGGCCGTCTCGTAAAGCGCCGTATCGACGATTTGTCCCTTGCCCGTCTTGACCCGGTCGAGCAGCGCCATCAGCGCCCCGAACGCGGCGTAGACGGCTGTGTGCTCGTCGGTCACCGCCAGGGCAACGCGAGCGGGCGGGCGATCCGGGTCGCCGGTCATGTGACGCACGCCGCCGACGGCCTCGGCGGTCACGCCGTAGCCGGGCCGATCCTTGTAGGGGCCGGTCTGCCCATAGCCGCTGATGCGCACCATGACCAGGCCGGGATTGTCGCGACTGAGCTCGTCATAACCCAGCCCCAGGCGTTCAAGGGTTCCCGGCCGGAAGTTTTCGATGAGCACATCGGCCTTTGCCGCGAGTTGGCGCACCAGATCCCGCCCCTGCGGGGTCTTGATGTTGACCGAGATGGCCTGCTTGTTTCTGAGAATCGATGCCGCGTAGAGCGAAACCTCTGCGTCATGCCGACCCATATTGCGCACGGGGTCGCCCTCGGCGGGCTCGACCTTGATGACGTCGGCGCCGAAGTCGGCGAACAGGCGCGCACACACGGGGCCTGCGATCGTCGAGCAAAGTTCAAGCACGGTGTAGCCCGTGAGCGGGCCACGCGGTGCGCCGGCGCCTGCGCCTGTAAGCGGCTCGTTCATCGCATCGTCCTCTGGCGCGGCCCGAGCTGTGTGCGCACCAGTTCGTAGGCGTCCTCTACCCAGTCGCACAGGATCGCGCGGGTTTCGGAAGGCTTGACGATATCGACGATGCCAAACTTCTCGGCGGTGCGAAACGGCGAGGCGAGCTTACGGTAATAATCTTCGAGCTCACCACGGCGCGCCAGCGGATCCTCGGCCGCTTCGATCTCGCGCTTGTAGGCCGCCGCGACGCCCCCTTCAACGGGAATCGAACCCCAGAGCGCGCTCGGCCAGGCGTAGCGCAGGTTCAGCGATTGACCCGTTTCCCCGTACTTCGGCCCGTGCAGGCCGCCGCCAACGCCGAACGCCCGGCGCACGATGATCGAAATCCACGGGACCGCCGCCTGCTCGATCGCGCCGGCCGCACGATAGGCAAGCGGCACGGTCCCCGCAGCCTCCGCATCGGGCCCGATCATCAGGCCTGGCTGATCGGTGAAGTTGACCACGGGCAGGTGAAACGTATCGCACAAATCGACGAAGCGCTCGATCTTGCGCGCGGCCTGCGCGGTCATCGCGCCGCCCTGGACGAACGGATCGTTGGCCATCACGCCAACGGGATACCCGTCCAGACGCGCAAAGCACGTCAGGGTCGAGCCGCCAAAGAGCTTGCCCATTTCGAATACCGAGCCGCGATCAAAAATGATGTCGAGCATCTTGCGCGGGTGATAGGGCTTGCGCCGGTCTTCCGGGATGAACGAATCGAGCGCCTCGTCCGCGCGCCACGGATCGTCGTCAGTCGGCACGACGGGTGGCGCCTGCCAGACGTTGCGCGGCAAATACGACAGGAAGCGGCGCACCTGCGTAAAGGCCTCTTCCTCGGATGCTGCCATGTTGCTCACCGAGCCCGCTCGCGCAGACATCCGCGCGCCGCCGAGTTCATCCTTGGTCAGGTCGAGGTTCAGGCCCTGGCGCACCACCGGCGGGCCGGCGGCAAAAACTTGCGCGATATTTTCCACGATCACCGAGAAGTGCGATGCGCACACCTTGACCGCGCCGAGCCCGGCGCACGCGCCAACAGCAATCCCGACGACCGGGACCGTGCCGAGTAGCGGAATCACCGGCCACTGGGGGTAACCGGGAATCTTGGTGGACTGCTGCTGCTCGATCAGCCGGACAGATCCGCCTGCCGTGTCGACCATGCGCACGATCGGCATGCGCAGCTGCTGCGCCATCCGTTCGGCGTACACCCACTTATCGGATACGGTTGCCTCGCTCGAGCCCGCGCCGATCGTGTAGTCGTCGCCCGAAACGATGACCTTGCGCCCGTCGAGGCGCGCCGAGCCCGTGACGGCGTTCGACGCCATGAACGACAGCAGGTTGCCATGCTCGTCGTATTTTCCTTTGCCGGTGAGTTGGCCAAACTCCCGCAGCGTGCCGGCATCGGCGAGCCGATCGATGCGCTCGCGCACCGTGAGCTTGTTGAGCTCATGCTGCCGGGCGACGCGCTGTGTGCCTCCCATATCCCTGGCGGCCGCACGACGCGCCTCCAGCTCCTCGTATGCCTTCTCCCATGCCATGAAACGGTTCCGATTAATCAGGTTTGATGTTCTGGGTCCGGATGAGCTCGCCCCAGGTCTTGGAATCATTCAGACCACGCGCGCGCGCCTGCTCGGCCGTGCCGCCCACGACCGACATGCCCTGGCCATAAAGTCGCTCGATCACGTGCGGATCGGCAAACATCTTCGCCGCAGACGCTTCAAGCACCTTGGCGACCTTGGGGTCGATCCCGGCGGGCGCGATCAGCGCGTACCAACCGGGCATTTCGGGCACGTCCAGGCCAAGCTCCTTGAGCGTGGCGACATCGGGCAACTGCTTTGCGCGGCGCGAACTGAACATTGCCACCGGCGTGAGCGCACCGCTCGTGATGTGGGGCAACGCGATCGGCAAGGGGCTGACCATGATGTCCGTCTCGCCCGAGACGACGCTCATCAGCGCACCGCTCGAACCTGAATACGGCACATGGGTCGAGGGCATGTCGGCACGCAGCGCCAGCATCACCGGCGCCAGGTGCGTCGAGTTGCCGACGCCGCCACTGGCGAAGAACACGCCTCCGGGCTTGGTCTTGGACAACGCGATCGTGTCCTGCAGCGTGCGGATCCCGCTTTTCTTGCTGGCCACCAGCACGAAGGGCACCTCGACCGTGGGTGACACGTAGGCGAAATCCTTTGTGCTGTCGAAGGCGTCTTCCTTATACAGGTGGGCGTTGAAACTCATCTGCGACACGCCGGCAAGCAGCAGCGTGTAACCGTCGGGTGGTTGTTTGGCGAGGTACGCCATCGCGATCATGCCGTTGGCGCCGGCGCGATTATCCACGACGACCGACTGCCCCAGATCGAGCTTGAACTGCTCGGCCATCAACCGCGCGGCCATGTCGCCGCCGGTGCCGGCCGTCTGAGGCACGACCAGCCGGATCGTGCGCGAAGGAAAGGCGTCTGGCGATTGTGCCGATGCAGGAAGCGGGCCCGCAAGGGAGATCACCGCAGCCAATGCGCCGGCCGCCCGACCGATACTCGTCACCCACTGATTTATCATGGCAATGATCCCTAACCTTCAGCAAGACACAACTCGGGATAGTATCGCTTACCGCCCCGGGGTACCACAACGCAGGATGGGATCCTGCCGGAGCACCATGATGACTTCTGCCACAGACCAGGTCGCTGTTCGGATATTGCTGCATTGCGTCAGTACGGCGCTGCTCGCGTCGGCCGGCGCACTCGCGGCCCCGCCCGCAAACATGGCGGGCATCGACACGGTCGTCGTGATCTATGCCGAAAACCACAGCTTCGACAACATGTACGGGTTGTTCCCGGGCGCCAACGGCATCGCGCGCGCAACGCCGGAGCAGAAAACCCAGCTTGACCATGATGGGAAACCGCTCAGGGAACTCGTCGTGTTTGGCGCCGATGGCAAACCGGATCCGAAGTATCCGCGGATGCCCAACGCGCCCTTCCGCATTGACGCGCCGCCCGCCGACCGCCCGCCAACCGTTCTGGTCCCGAGCCCGATCCACGCCTTCTATCACAATCAGGCGCAGATCAATGGCGGCAAGAACAACCTGTTTGCCGCGATGTCGACAGTTGGCGGATGGGTAATGGGGTATTACGACGGCAGCCAGTTTGAAGCGTGGAAGTGGGCGCGGCGCTACACGCTTGCCGACAATTTTTTCCAGGGCGCATTCGGCGGATCTTTCCTGAACCACCAGTGGCTGGTTTGCGCCTGCACCCCGAGGTTCGAGGATGCGCCCGATAACATGCGACCAAAGCTCGATGCCCAGGGCAGGCTTGCGCTCAGCGACCAATCCCCTTCCGCAAACGATGGCATCGTGCGCCCGACCTTCGCCCCCGAAGGCGGGCAGGTGACGCCCGACGGCTGGGCCGTCAACACCACGCAGCCTCCCTACCAGCCAAGCGGCATCCCCCCTGCGCCAGGCGGGGACCCGCGATTGGTCGACCCGGCGGGTACAAAGCAGCGCGGAAAAGCGCTGCCCCCGCAAACGACGCCAACGATCGGCGATACGCTCAGCGCAAGGGGCGTGAGCTGGGCGTGGTACGCAGGCGCGTATGACGCGGCGCTCGCCGACGGCATGCAGGATCCGTCGGCCCCGCGCCGGGTGATCTCTGTGCGCGATCCGGGCAGCCCGATATTCCAGCCGCATCACCAGCCCTTTAACTACTTCGCCAATTACGCGCCCGGGACTGCGGCGCGCCAGTCGCACCTCAAGGACGGCAGCGCGTTTCTGGAAGCAATCGACAAGGGAACACTTCCGTCGGTCAGTTTCTACAAGCCCACGGGACGCGAAAACCAGCATCCTTCGTACACCGACATCATGACAGGCGACCGCCATATCGCCGACATACTGTCACGGCTGGAAAAGAGCCCGCAGTGGAAGAACATGCTGATCATCGTCACTTACGACGAGAACGGTGGGTATTGGGACCATGTCCCGCCGCCCTCGGGCGCTGGCTGGGGCGAGCGGTGGGGTCCGGGATCCCGCATTCCGACAATCCTGATCGGGCCCATGGTCCGACAAGGCTATGTCGACTCGACGCCCTACGACACGACGTCGATCCTGAAGTTCCTCACCGCGCGCTTCGAGCTCGATCCCTTGCCTGGCGTACGCGCCAAAACCGGCGACCTCACCGGGGCCCTGCAGCCCCGCCAGTAGCCGCTAGTCGACGACGAGTTTCCCAGAAAGTTTTTCGACCGTCTTCTGGTCCCGCTCGAGCACTTTTGCGAACTCCGCTGGCGCGTTCCCTACGGGCGTAAGCAGCAGCGGCGTCAATACTTTGAGCACCTCGGGATCCTGCGCGGCCTTGCGATAGGCGTCCGCAATGGCGGTCTGGATCGCTGGCGGCGTGCCAGCCGGCGCGAAGATGCCGTACCAGTTGTTGGTGAACTCCACCGCACCCAGGCCGACTTGCGCGTAGGTCGGAACGTCGGGGAGCTCCGCGATCCGCTTGTCGGTGCTGACCGCAAGAATTTTCAGGGAGCCAGCCTTGTGGTGCTGCAGCACGGACGAGGTCCCCGTCACCAGAGCGGTCACGTGCCCGCCGAGGATGTCGTTAACCGCGGCCGAGGTACCCGCGTACCGCACGTTGGTCATCATGTCGGCAATGCCCAACCCCCCCATCAGGCCGGAGCCTGCCAGCAACGTGAACGGCTCGCCGCTCGCCCAGCTGCAGTTCGCCGCCCTGGTCGCGCACTTGCGCTTGAGGTCGTCGATGGTCTTGATATCGGTACCGCCCTTGACGACGATCGCCGTGGGGCCCGTCGCCATCATGGTGACCGGAACCAGCTCGGTCAGGGGATCCTTCTCGAGCGACTTGTTGGTGTACTTGAGAATGGCGATGGCCGGGATCGACACAAGCAGAGTGTGCCCGTCCGGCGCCGACTTGATGACCTTGCGCGCACCGATGAGGCCGTCTGCGCCAGTCAGGTTTTCAACGATGACCGGCTGGTGCCAGAGCTCCGAAAGAAACCGCGAGGTCGCGCGCGACGCGTTGTCGCTCCCACCGCCGGGCGAATAGGGCACGACGATCGTGACCGGTTTGGTCGGGAACGCCGGTGCCGGCGCCTGGGCGTGCGCGGCGAGCGGCAATGTGCAGAGCGCGAGCGCCAGGATGCCAAGTAATTTGTTCATGGTATGTCTCCCTTTTTTTATCCTTATAGCGTCCCGAACTTGCGTTCGATCGCAATCGATTCATCCAGGCCGACAAACCGGTTGAACTCGTCAAACGGCGTGCATTGATCGGCGATCGCGTTGGTCGAGCAGCCGTTCTGCAGGAAAGTCTCGTACATCCGCTTGAGCGCCTTGTGCATGGCGAACATCGGCTCGATCGGGCAGATCGTGAAATCGAACCCGAGCGCATGCGCCTCGTCGAGCGACAGGTAAGGCGACTTCCCGGATCGCGCCATGTTGAAGAGAATCGGCTTGCCCAAAGGCCTGAGCCGCTGCGAAATCGCTTTCAGCTGCTCGACGCTTTCCGGCGCATCCGCATAGAGCCCGTCGACGCCCGTCGCCGCGTAGGCCTCGAGGCGATCAAGCGCGTCGGCAAGCCCGTTGACGGCGATCGCGTCGGTACGCGCCACGATGAAGAAATTGGGATCCTTGCGCGCGGCGACCATTGCACGCAGCTTCATGACCATCTCGTCCCTGGACACTAGCTGCTTGCCGGCGAAGTGGCCGCACTTCTTGGGCATCGCCTGGTCCTCGATATGCAGGCAAGAAGCGCCCGCCTCTTCCCAGAGCGCCATCGTGCGCTGGGTTTCCAGGATCCCGCCGTAGCCGGTGTCGCAGTCGGCAAACACCGGCACGGTCGATGCGCGGCAAATGCGGCGGATGTGGTCGAACATTTCGGTCTGGGTCAGGATGCCGATATCGGCCTTTCCGGCGATCACGGCCGAGGCGACGAAGCCGCTGACAAAGAGCGCCTTCGCGCCCGCTTCCTCTGCCAGCTTGGCGCTGATCGCATCGTGCACACCCATGCAGACAAACGGCGGATTGCGGAACAACTCGCGAAACTTCACTGAACGTGGATTCAACCTCGTCTCCTGATTTTTTTAATCCGACACTGCGCCCGTGGACTTTATCACTATCGCCCACTTGTCGATTTCGCTGCGCATATACGCATTTGCTTCATCCAGCGACATCGGGACCGGCTGTGCACCCATCGCGGCGAATTTTTCACGTACAGCGGGCGATTCGAGTGCCCGCACGAACTCCGCGTTAAGCTTCAGCGCGACAGCCCTCGGCACCCGAGCCGGTACATAGACCGAAAACCACGAGGTGACTTCAAACCCCGGCAATCCTGCCTCGGCCATCGTCGGAATATCCGGCGCGGAAGGCGATCGCGTGGCCGTCGTCACAGCAAGCGCGCGCAGCTTGCCCGACCGGACGTGCGGAAGCGCTGAAGGCGCGTTGTCGAACATGGCCTGCACATGACCACCGAGAAGATCCGCCATCGCTGGGCCGCTGCCCTTGTAGGGCACGTGGGTCATGCTGACGCCCGCGATGCTATTGAACAGTTCGCCCGACAAGTGGATCGAAGAACCGGCCCCCGATGACGCAAAGTTCACCCGACCAGGATTTGCCTTCACGTACTCGATAAATTCCAGAACATTTGTGGCTGGGACCGAAGGATGGACGACCAGGATGTTGGGAACGGCCGCCGTCAGTGTCAGCATCGAAAAATCGCGACCCAGATCGAATCCGACATTGCGCGACAGCGTCGCGTTGATGGGATTGTTCAAGCCCCCGGCGGCGACGGTGTAGCCGTCGGCTGGCGCACGCAATGCGGCCTCCAGCGCAAGGCTGCCACCGGCGCCCGGACGGTTTTCGACGATGAACGGTTGGCCCGTCTGTTCAGCGAGGGCCTGTGACAGGGTGCGGGCAATCGTATCGGCCGCGCCGCCCGGGGCGAACCCGACAAGGATGTGCACGGGGCGATCCGGAAAGCCCTGCGCGCATGTGGTCGTGCAGAATCCGCAGAGGGTTACGGCCAGCGCTGCCGTGATGGCCGCGTATCTGTTTGCAATGGCAATCAATTGAAGGTCTCCTTGGCGAGGCCGGCATTCGGAGGCCGGCGGATGTTCGCTTGGACGGTAGCTTCTTCCGGCATCGCGACGCATGTCGTTAATTATGCGCCCCGCCTCGCGTGCTGCCTATCGCGACCGGCTTCATGCGCAAAGCAGGCTCCGGGGACTTCAGTCGCACTGGCGAAACAGTTAGGCTAAAGTAATCGCATGAAGACGTTACTGATCGTCTACCACTCGGTGACCGGCGGCTCCCATCAAATGGCCCTGGCGGCGGCTGCTGCCGCCAAGGGCGAAACCGCTGTACGAACAACGATCCTGCGTGCGGTCGACACGCAGGCAATCCATCTGCTTGAGGCAGACGGATATCTCTTTGTGTGCCCGGAAAACCTCGGCACGGCGAGCGGGATGATGAAAGACTTCTTCGACCGAACCTACTATGCGGCACTCGATCGGCTCAATGGCCGCCCCTACGCAGCGATGATCTGCGCGGGAAGCGACGGGCAAGGCGCGGCGCGGCAATTAGAGCGGATTGCGATGGGCTGGCGGCTCAAGGCGATCGCCCCGGCATTGATCGTCCTTACCGGCGCGCAAACCCCGGAAGCAATTCTTGCGGAAAAGCAGATCGGCCAAGCGGATTTAGAGCGTTGTCGCGACTTGGCCGGCGCGCTTGCCGGCGGCCTGGCACTCTCGATTTTCTGATCGCGTGACCCGCGTCTTGCCCACAGTGGTGGGAAGGACGGCATGGATTAATACTGGATCCGCACCCCGACCGCGACTCCCGCCAGGGTCTGCCCGCTGCGCGCCTCGGCGGATACGCCCAGATAACCGAAGGCGCTTTCGCCCACTTTCGCCGTCGCATACAGGCCCGCCTGCACGAAGGTCGATCCCACGGAGGGCGTGGAAATCGTCGTGGGCATGCCCGCGAGCGATGCGTTCAACATCGGGCTCATCAGGCCCGGTGAATCGGCGCCCACGCCGATATAACCCCGGTAGGTGTACAGGTCGTTCATCGGATTCACGCTGGTCGATCCCACTGCCAGCCCCAGCGTACCGCGCACCGCATTGCCGTTGAAGCGATCGACTGTCAGCGCCGCCGGCGTCGAGCCTTCCGCAAACCCGGACTGCGACACCTGTTGCCATGTGAGACGTGCATAGGGCGTCACGCGAACATCCTCGAACTCGATCGGCCGGCTTGCCCCAAGGCTGAGCAACGCATCGTTGCCCCGAACGCCCTTGGCCTGCAGCGTATCGGTCAACCCGGCAAGGCTGGTACGCTGGTTATCCGTCGTGTTCATGCCATAGCTTGCCATGCCATCGACCACCCAGGAATCCAGCGGCAACTTGCCGTAGAGAAACAATGCGCCCTGTTGCACGGTGGAGGTACCGCCGTTGGCCCATACGCTCGTCGTCGAGATCGCAAGCCCGCCGCCGAACTTGCGCCCATGCTCCGAGTAGGCATCCACGCCGAACACGGCCTGGTAAAGGTTGCTGCTATAGCCGCTCGCGTTGTCGTCGCCCGAGCGGTTGCCGCGCTGGAAGGCGATCTCGCCCCACGCCGCGCCTGACGACAGTGACGCGCTACCCGCGACGGGCGCCGTCGGGTTGACCGCCGGGTTGGAGCTCACGTAGAAAGGCGCAGGCCCGCCCGGCGTCTTGCCGTTCATGACTTCCATGGAAAGCGGGTTGACTGGCGCATTGGTGAGCGCGGCGCCCGCCGTGGCAATCGCCGGTGCAGGATAGGTATCGCCCAGGCGCGCGAGCACCGACTGCTGCACGCGTTGCGTGGCCTGGGGCACCACCGCAAGCGATGCGCCATAGAGTTCGCCCGCGAGCGAGGTCACATACGACGGCAGCCCGGCAGCGGTCTGCCCGGCCACGGCGTACAAGAGCTGATCCTGGTTGGCAGTCGATGTGTTGGCGAAATTGCGGCGCAGGATTTGATCCAGCGCACTGGCCACGGAGCGACCGTTGCCGTTCGCAGTCGACGCCGTGGCGACCGAATAGGACTGCGGAATGGCAAACACATCCAGGCTGTTGTTGCCCGCGACGTTGTAAAACGGAATCAGTTGCGTACCGGACGACAACCCGGCGGGCTGTGCGATCGTCGGGAACTTTCCCATGACCCCCCCGTCCGCGTTGACCACGCGAAACTTGTCGCCCAGCTGCGGCGTGTACGCCGGGCTGCCGTACCCGGGTTCGCCGGGGCTGAACAGGTCAGACAGGCGCACGGTCAGGTTCGAACCGGGCTGGATCACGAACTGGCCGCCCGTGACCTGCAGCGAGGAGTAATAACCGGCGCTTCCTGCAGGCGTGGCGCTAGTGGCTTGCGTTGTGCCTGCGATATCCTGCAGGTAGCTGCTGCCGGATGTCATCGTCACGGTTGCCTTTGTGGCCAGGAATCCTGGCGAGTAGCCCGGCTTGAGCGTGCCGGCGACCGTTGTGGCACCGATGATCGTTCCCGTTCCCATGAGCGTTGCGCCAGGCGCGACGGACACCGGGCCTGTCCCCAACGGATAGATCCCGCCAATCGAGAGGGTGCCGCCCAGTACCTGCGTCCCTCCGGAATACGTGCTTAAGCCGGCGAGGCCTTGCACGCCCCCGGCGATGATCACCCTGCCGCCGACCCCGCCCCCGATTCCGCCGTCGGTAATCGATCCCGAGAAGGTGTCGCTGCCGTTTGTAATGGTCATCGCCGTCGAACCAAGCCGGATCATTCCGCTGCCGGATAGGGTTCTGATGGAAGCCCCGGAATTGCTCGCCGAAATATCGAAGGATCCGGGCGTATCGATGAACAGTCCACTTGAAGCGAAGATTGATCCCGATCCGATCAGCGCGAGCGTGCCGCCGTAAACCGAGGTCGAGCCGGAATAGGCTGCGACCCCGTTGATGGACAACGTTCCGATGCCGTATTTTTCAAGCGGGCGCGCACCCGTCAGTAATGAAACGGCCGGCGCCGAGTCATTGTCCGCCAGGCCATAGCGCAGCACCAGCGCCTGCGGAAAGTACGAGGTCACGTCATACAGGACCCACACGCCGCGCCCGAACGAGCTGATCGCCAGCACATCGGCCGTGTCGTTATACGACATCAGGTTGACAATCGCATTGGGAAGGCCCAACCCGAAAGAACGCCATCCGGTCAGGTTTCCGTTGGTGTCGCTGTCTGCCAGGACGATCGGACTTTGCGCCGCATCGCTATTCATCACCCCGCCAGTCAGGAGCGCCTGGACACCATTGCTGGAGATGAACTCCACCGATGTCGGGCGGGTGATCCCCAGTGACGTGAAATTGCCGGTCAAGCTTGAAAAGGACGACCCGCGATCATTGCTTGCCCAGAGGTTTGACGCGTCGGCGACGTAAAACCGGTTCTGCGTGCGAGCGTCAAACACGATCCCGGTCGGCGTCGCGACGCCCGTGAGCGCGGCATAACTCGGCAACGGATACAGCGAGTTCGATTCGGCGGTCGTGCTGATATACAGGCTGTCCGTGCCGCCCGCCAATAGAGCGTGCACGTTATCGCGCGTACCGTAGACCAGTGCGGTCACTCCCCCCGGAATGGGCTTGTTATCCTGCGTGGAAACATTGACAAATTCCGCAAGGTATTGCGCCTGCGCATTGACATCCCGCGCAACGTAAACATAGTTCGTGCCGAACGCGAGCATCGTCGGATCAATTCGATTCAGGATGACTTTGCTCGCCATCGGCAACGCATTCAGAGTACCGCTGCCTGTGTTGTCCGTGTAGTCACTCGCGAGGAAGGGCAGATATTGAGAGCCTGACAGCCCCTTTCCAAACTGGAATGCGGTGGAGGTGGACGTATTGCCTGCTGTGCCGTATGTCCAGCGCATGAGCGAACCAGCACCGATGTTCTGCGAGGATTCGTACAGAACGCTGATTCCCTCCCGGGCGTGCGTTTTGTCATTGATGACGGAATTGAATCCATCCCCGCCGCCATCGTCCACCGAAGCGTAGGCAGCGCCGCCAGGAGCCACCTGCCGTGCCGTGCCCGTGTCCTGCGCGGCGACGACCAGCCTTTTTGAAACCGCGTCAAATGCCAGCGCGTAAGCTTCCCGCACGGATAGCGTCGACGTATTCAGCGCAGTCCAGGTTCCATCGCCCTGGGGATTGGGACGCAGGTAAATGCCTGCATCCTGGGCCATCACCATCGTACCGTTGGGAAGAAAGGCAAAGGACCGGGCGTCCGCATGGACAGCCGTGTTCGTCACGCCGGAAATGGAAATGTACGACAAGGGGGAATACGTCGACGAATTCGTATTGGGATCGAACACCACGCGGTACGCGGCTAGCGATACGTCACTGCCGCCAGCGGAATCGCCCGCGAGGTAAACGATATTTGTGTTTTTCGGATCGATCGCGATCGCCAGGTTCACCGACGCCTGGCTTCCGTTGTTGACCTGGGGCACGTTCAGCAGGTACCAGTCGACACCGTAATTCTTCGAGATCTTCAACCCAATCATGACGTTAGCGTCATTGAACATCGCCACCGCCACGGCACCGCCCGGACCACTTGCCAGGTGCGCATAGGTTCCGCTCGCATAGGTTTGAATCACATTCCACTTCTGGCCACCGTCGGGGCTCTCGAAAACCCCCTGGTTCGCCACGGCGGCATAAAGCTTCTTTGGATTGTCCGGCACGCCGATCAGGCTTGTCACCGCCCCGCTGGACAACCCGTCGGCTGTCGTGACGAGCGAGAAATTCGCGCCACTGTCTATGCTGCGATAAAGTCCATAACTGCCGGTCGCCTTCATATCCTGGGGCTCGAAGGTCGCCGCGAGAATCGTCGAGTCACGTGCCTCCACGGCAACGACACTCATGCCGGCAAGATCGCGGTTGCCCATCACGCTCCATTTGGCGCCCCCGTCGCTGCTGTAGAGTATTCCCACACGATCACCGCCGCGCGACTGAACACCTTGCTGTCCCGCGATCGCGCCGTTCGACGTGAGGCCTACGCCGGCGAATATTTTTGTGTGCGTCGGATCGTTCGGATCGTAACTAAGTGAGTCGACCGAGAGCGATAGCGCCCGATCGGTGAGGGGGGCCCACGTGGTCCCGCCATTCAATGTCTGCCAAACACCCCCGTTCACGCTGCTGATCAGCATGACGTTGGCATTGGACGGATTCACGAGCACGGACTGAATCGCGCCGGCCCAGTTGCCGTTGAACCCGAGTCCTGCGCTGTCGGGGTAAATGCTTGGCGCCGGACCCTGACTGGAAAATGCTTGCGCCCCCGCCGTGGTAACCCAGGCGATCAGGATCAGAAAAAACGGAATGCCCCATAGGGGTGCTGCCCGACCGGGTGACAACAATGCACGCATCAATATCTTAACCGACGACACACTTGCGACTGCGCTCATTATCCTCCGAATCAACTAAGACCTCATGCTGCGCAACCACGCCGACTTGTATCCCCGAACATACTGGGGCGGATAGCCAACCTCGCCTTCGAGCGCCGCCGCCGCCCGCCACGCCCAGTGCGGATCCGATAGCATGCCGCGCGCAATGGCGGCGAAGTCGCAATCCCCCCGGGCAATCGCCTCGTTGACCCGGGTCGGATCAAACAGCATGCCCACACCCATGACAGGCAACCCGCTGGCCTCGCGCACCGCGCGCGCGAGCGGCAACTGATGTCCCTCGCCGATCGGGATCTGCTGCTTCGCTGAAGTGCCGCCGCTCGACACCGTCAGGTAGTCGCAGCCGCGCGCGGCGAGCCTGCGGGCAAACTCGCAGGTGTCCTCCAGTGTCCAGCCGCCATCGACCCAGTCGGTTGCCGAAAGCCGCACGCCCAGCGGTCGCTCGTCGGGCCAGGCCGCGCGCACTGCGTCGAACACTTCGAGTGGATAGCGCATGCGGTTCTCAAGGCTTCCCCCGTAGTCGTCACTGCGATCGTTGCTGAGGGGTGACAAGAAGCCATGCAGTAAATAGCCGTGCGCGATATGCAGTTCGACGAGGTCGAACCCGAGCCGCGCGGCGCGACGTGCGCTGTCCGCATGCGCTTGCCGGACCTGCGCCAGCCCACGGATGTCGAGCTCGCGGGGGGCGGGCCAACCGGCATCGTGCGCAATCGATGACGCACTCACCGTTTCCCAGGCGCCACCCTCTGGCGAGAGCGGCTGTCCGCGGTGCTCCCACGGCAGATGTGCCGAGCCTTTTCGCCCTGAGTGGGATAATTGCAGGCCGAGCCGCGCGCTGCCGTGCTGTTTGAAAAACGCCACGACGCGCGCCAGCGCCGCCTCGTTGTCGTCAGAATACAGGCCGAGGCACCCGGGCGTGATCCGCCCGCGCGACTCGACGTGCGTCGCCTCCATGATCACAAGACCGGCGCCCGAGATGGCAAACTGCCCCAGGTGCACCAGGTGCCAGTCGGTCGCGCTGCCGTCGACCGCGCTGTACTGGCACATCGGCGAAACGACGATCCGGTTTGAAATCTCCAGGCCGCGCAGGCGTATCGGCTGCAATAGTTCGGCAGTCATCTCGGTAGTCTCCTCTGGCGTTCGTCGGGCACAGTGGGCGGCACCCCGCACGAACCAGTATAGGGCGGGTCACGCGCTGTGCGACAATCCTCGTGCCGATGCCGGGCCACCGAAAGCCTGGCCGGTTTCAGGAGACCGAACCTTGATGAAGGCGTTGGTGCAGTCTGCGTGGGCGCGATGCCTTGCCCCGGCGCTTGCGATGCTGTGCGCAATGCTGGCGCCACTGAGCGCCAGCGGCGGCGCATTCCCCGATCGCCGTGTCACGATCGTGGTGGCCTACCCCGCTGGCGGCAGCTCGGATATCTTTGCCCGCGCGATCGCCAACAAGCTCACGCAAACCTGGGGTCAACCGGTGGTGGTCGACAACCGGGGCGGCGGCGGAACGATCGTCGGCACCCAGTACGTTGCCCAAGCGGCGCCCGATGGCTACACCCTGCTCGTGACGGCCTACGCCTATACGTCCAATCCCCTCCTCAAGGACAGCCTGCCCTACGACCCTGCGGCGCTCGTGCCGCTGGCACTCATTGGCACGTCGCCGAGCATGCTGGTCATCAATGCAGGCCTGCCAGCCCAGTCGCTCGGCGATCTCATCGCGATGGCCAGAGCAAAACCCGGGACCCTGGTGCTGGGGTCCTCCGGCAACGGATCGAGCCCCCATATCGCGGCGGAACTCTTCGCCAACGAAGTCGGCATCGACATCACACACGTTCCCTACAAGGGGATGGGCCCGGCGATGAACGATCTGCTCGGTGGTCAGGTCATGGGGATTTTCGATATCCCCACCTCGATGGTCAACGTGCGCAACGGGCGGCTGCGTGCCATCGGCATCGCTGCACCCGAGCGCCATCCGGCGGCCCCGGAAGTCCCGACGTTTCGCGAACTGGGCGTCGACCTGGTGTCCGGCACGTGGTATGGTTTTTTCTTGCCCGCCGGCACGCCGGCTGCTGTGCAGTCCGTTTTGCACAAGGGCATCGATTCAGCGCTTGCCGACCCCGACGTGCGCCGCACGATCGACCGTACCGGGCTCGTCATCCAGCCCCGAAGCCAGGACGCGTTTCGTCAGTTCCTCGTCGACGAATCCGCCAAGCTCAAGCGGCTGATCGATGCCCGCGGCATGAAGATTTCAATCGACTAAGTCCCCCAACCCGAAGAGAGTGAAACCGCAATGGCCACACAGACCCCCTGGCATTCCCTCTTTACCGCAACGATGGCGAGCTCGGCGTCCGACATCGACGCGCTCATCAGGCGTCAGGCGATTTCCAACGCCGAATCTGTCAATCTCGTCGCCTCCGAAAGCTATTGCCCGCGCGCAACGCTCGAAGCCGAGGCGTCCATCCTGATCAACAAGAACGCATCGGGTTATCCGCCACGGATCGCCTTTTCAGGCGGGGAGATCATCGATGAGATCGAGCATATTGCCATTGAACGCGCCAAAGGCCTGTTTGGCGCCGAACATGCGAACGTGCAACCCCTGTCATCGACCATTGCCAACGTCGCGGTGCTGCGTGCACTGGTCAAGCCCGGGGGGAAAATCCTGGCATTCGACCGACACGCCGGAGGACACAGCAGCCACGGAAGCGCAAGGCACGTCTCGGGCCAGGACTATGAGGTCGAGTGGTTCGGCGTGGACGAGGCATCCGAAATGATCGACTACGACGATGCACGGCGCAAGGCAATGGCCAGTCGCCCGGCAATCATCATTGCGGGCTCCAGCGCCTATCCGCGGCAAATCGACTTTGAAAAGTTGCGAGACATCGCAACCGAAACCGGTGCGCTGCTCTTTGCCGACATCGCCCATGTCTCGGGGCTGGTCGTCGCCGGACTCCACCCGAATCCGACCCCCTATTGCGATGTCGTCACAACCTCGACGCACAAGACCTTTTGCGGACCGCGCACCGGGGGGCTCATCCTCTCGAAAGCGGTGCATGGCAAGGCGATCGACGATGCGCTGGCGCCCGGGCTGCAGGCAGCGCCTGGAGCGCATATCATCGCCGCGCGCGCGGTTCTGTACGATCTCGTCACCCGCCCCGCCTTCGGCGACCTGATGCGCAACGTGATCGCGGGGGCGGGAACTCTGGCGCAAGGCCTGCGCAACGCCGGTCTGAAGCTTTATGCCAACGGCACGGACACGCATATGGTCGTCGTCGATCTGCGCAAGACCGACTGGCAGGAGCGTGACCTCAACGTGGTGCTCGAGCAGCACGGACTCGTGGCCAACTCGACGACGCTGCCGCGCCGCGCGGGCGATATCAGCACCCTCGGCTTGCGGCTTGGCTCCACGCCGATGTCGATTCGTGGTTTGGGCGACGACGGATTCGTGCAAGCCGCCAGCGCGGTGGCCACGCTGCTGGCCGCAGGCCCCCGGGCAGGGCTTGACACGGGCGTCGCCAGCCGGATGCGGGAGCTTGCGATGACCAATCCGATCCCGTATGGCTGACTCTCAGACCAGGGAAAAGTAGGGCAACCGCTCGCTTCTATCTCTCGAAGCGGACATTGCTAAGCTTTACCTTGCGGTCTACAATGTATCTCAATTAATCTCAATTAATCTCAACTGGAGTGCATCATGGCTGCTACCACTATGGTTCACGTTCGCGTCGATGAGAGTGTCAAGGCTCAGGCGACGGAAACGCTAGCCTCGATGGGCCTGACCATCTCCGATGCGATCCGCGTGTTCCTGACCCGTGTTGTCGCCGACAGGGAACTGCCGTTCGCGATCAAAGCTCCAAATGCCGCCAGCCGCGCGGCTATCGCTGAGGCCGACAAGATTATTAAGAGCCGTCGCGCTCGTTTCGCAACCGCTGATGCTCTGCTGAATGACCTCGAAAAAGCCAGCAGCAAGTAAGCGAGCCAATCTACCCCGCGCGTCGGACTACACCAGGAACTTTCTCAAGGACTGGCAGCGACTTTCCCGCTCCGGTCGGTACGACATGAACCGCCTTAAAGAGGCCATGACACTGCTGATCGCCAACGATGGGCCGTTGCCGCCGGAATGGTTCGACCATCCACTGACAGGCGAGTGGGCCGGGCATCGGGAGTGCCATGTTGGCGGCGACTTCCTGCTGATCTATACCCTCGACGACTCCAGCAAAAGCTGCTCGGTGGTATTCGTGCGCAGCGGGACACACTCTGAGCTTTTTACCTGACCCTGGATCTGTAAGTACTTTCCAAAGTTGCTTGTTCGAAGCAATTGAATAGCCGCTATCAAAAAGTTACGGCCCAATTTGTGACAGAGTACTTTGTTGTCTTTCATCCCATCGCTCGAAGTCGCGGATCAGTCAACTTTCGCGCCGGATTGCTTG
>CAITPF010000267.1 GCA_903894155.1 uncultured beta proteobacterium
GCGCGACAAGGGCGCGCGCGGTGCGATCAGCTTTTCGGGTCATGCGATTTCGTGCTTACGCCGAGCGCGCCAGGCTACGCGCCGCTGTTGTCGGCCGGCGATCCAGGGGATTCGTCCTTTAGCAAACTCTGGACGATTCTGGGTTCGCCCAGCATCAGTGTGCCGATCCGCCTGCCTGGCCCACTGCCCATCGGACTGCAAGTGGTGTGCGATATCGGCAACGATCACACTGCCCTGCAATGTGCACGGGCGATTGAAGCTATATTCTCTGCCAGGGCAGCAGTTCAATAATCCACGACCGTGCCCGGCGCGCGGGCGCGATACGCCGCCTGTGGTCGGACGCAGCCTTAGAAAACCGCACGCTGTCGCACACAGTGCACCCGCAGGAGACAACATTGAAAACACTGACAATTCGCCTCATGGCCCTCGCGCTGGCAGGCACCAGCTGGATCGTGGCGCCTGCCGCATCCGCCCAAACCTATCCGGATAAATCTGTCAGGATCGTGGTGCCGTATCCGCCCGGCGGCGGCGCCGATATCCTTGCACGGGCCATCGGCCTGAAGCTCGGTGCCCAGTGGGGGCAGACAGTCGTCATCGACAACAAGGCCGGCGCAGGTGGATCGATCGGCACCGACGCGGTCGCCAAGGCGCCTGCGGACGGCTACACGCTGCTCATGGCATCACCCAGCCATGCGATCAACAACTCGCTGTACAAAAACCTTGCGTTCGATGCCGAGAAGAATTTTTCGGGTGTCGTGCTCGCAGCCTCCGGGCCGCTGGTGCTCGTGGTCAACGCCTCGAGCCCCTTCAAGACCGTAGCGGATTTCATTGCAGCGGCAAAGGCAACGCCCAACGGGATCAACTACGCCTCGGCCGGGATCGGGAGCTCACCCCACCTGGCGGGCGAACTGTTCGCCCTGATGGCGGGCGTGAAGATGACGCACATTGCCTACAAGGGAACCGCGCCCGCGCTCACGGACCTGATGGGCAATCAGGTGCAGGCTTTCTTCGGGCCGGTGCCCACGATCATCGAGCATGTGAAGCAAGGTCGCCTGCGCGCGCTGGGGGTCACAACCGCCGAGCCCTTCGCGGCATTGCCCGGCGTACCCCCGATCGCCCAGAACATTCCCGGCTATGCGGTGCTGCAATGGTGGGGCCTGGTCGCGCCGGCCGGGACGCCCGCGGCCGTGATCGACAAGGTCAACAAGGATGTTTCTGCCATCCTCGCCGACCCGGAAATGAAAAAGCAGCTCGATGCGATCGGGGCGAGCCCGGGCGGTGGATCGCCTGCCCGGTTCGATGCGCTGATTCGCGCCGAAGTCGTCAAATGGGCCGAGGTCATCAAGCGGGCCGACCTGAAACCGGAATAGGAAGACGATGATGCAGACAACCGCACAGCTCGCGGAATTCATCACCGGATTCGATTCTGCAGCGATTCCGCAGGATGTGCGCGAGGTCGCGCAGCGTAGCCTGGTGAACTGGGCGGGCTGCGCGCTCGGGGGTGCAAAGCATCCCGCCGTGGATATTGCGCTGGAGGCAATGCGGCCCTTCATCGGCGCGCCGCACGCGACGGTGATTGGCCGCAGCGACCGCGTCGATGCGTTGAACGCAGCGCTGTTGAACGGCATCAGCTCGCACGTGCTCGACTTTGACGATACGCACCTCGCAACGCTCGTGCACCCGAGCGGGCCTGTGCTCGCTGCCCTGCTTGCGCTGGCCGAACACCATCCGATCGACGGCAAGACCTTCGTCGAAGCCATCGTCATGGGGATCGAAGTCGAATGTCGGATTGCCCTGGGCGTGTGCCCAGCGCATTACGACATCGGCTGGCATGTCACCGGTACCGTCGGCGGGTTCGGGGCAGCAGCGGCCGTCGGGCGCGCATTGCGCCTGGATGCCCGGCAAATGGCGTGGGCGCTGGGCATCGCCGCGACGCAGGCCGCAGGCTTGCGCGAAGTGTTCGGCACGATGTGCAAGGGCCTGCACCCGGGTCGCGCGGCGCAAAGCGGTCTTTCTGCCGCCCTGATGGCGCGCGCCGGGTTCACCAGCTCACTGCGCGCCATCGAAGCGCCGCGAGGCTTCGCGCACGTGTTGTCGACCGAGCAGGATTTTGACCGGATGACCGATGGCCTCGGTACTGTGTGGCACACCCGGGAAAACAGCTTCAAGCCTTATGCGTGCGGCCTGGTCGTGCACCCTGTGATCGACGGTTGCGTGACACTGCGCAATTCCCACGCCTTCGAGTCCGGGGACGTCGATGTCATTGCACTGCGGGTGCATCCCCTCGTGAAGGAACTGACCGGCAAGCCGGCGCCAACCACGGGGCTGGAAGGAAAATTCAGCGTGAATCACTCGGCGGCGATCGCGTTGCATGAGGGTCGCAGCACGTCGAGCCACTACACCGACGCGGCAGTCCGGATCCCCGCCGTTGCGGCCTTGCGCGACCGGGTGACCGTCGAAATTGTTCCTGGCGTGCGCGTCGATGAGGCATACGTGAGCGTGCGCCTCAAGGATGGCAGGCTGCTGGAGCACCATGTCGAGCACGCGCTGGGCAGCATCAGGCGCCCGATGAACGACGCGCAGATCGACGAGAAATTCATGGATCTGGCGCAGGTGGTGATGACGCGCGATCAGGCCGCAGGCGCACTGCAAACATGTCGCCGAATCGAATCGCTGGCCAATGCCGGGGAGATCGGTCAGGCGCTCGCACTTTAAGCTGTCCAGACCGGCGTGGCATTCAAACCGAGACCGGGCCGACCACGCCCTGCGAAGCGCAAACGCCCCGCGACTCGGCCGGGTCACAAACTGGCAAGGCAGCCCGGCTAACCCGGCGAGTTACCGTTTTGGCTTCGGTGCCAGCCAGATCGCGACCGCCGCAGCGAGGAACGTCATCGCGACATACAGCATCATGTCGTTGGTCGCGATCATCACGCTCTGCGTCGAGAGCAGGCGATCCACCACGGCGTTGGCTGCATCGCCCGTGACACCAATGCCCTGCAGTGCCTGCATGCCCTCGTGCGCAGGGTCGATCGCTCCGGCCAGTTCCGCATGCACCATGATGGACCGGTTTTCCCAGACAGTCGTCATCAGCGAAACCCCGAAGGCGCCGAAGATTGTGCGAAAGAAATTGGTCAACCCGGCTGCCGAGGCGGTCTCGGCAGGCTCGACACTAGTCAGCGCGAGGCCCATCAGGCAGATGAAGAAAAACGGATTGCCCAGGCCCATGATCAGGAGCGGCCAGGCGATGTCCCAATACGCCATGTCGGTGGTGCCGTTCACGCGAAGCAGGGTCACGAGCCCGATCCACACCACGCCCCCCGAAATCAGGTAGCGCCGGTCGAACTTCACCGAAAACCGCGCCACGAGCGGCGCAATGCAGATCGACGCGACTGCCGTCCATGCGGTGGCCTGCCCCGAGTTGCTGGCGGTGTAGTCCATGTTGGTCTGCAGCCAGAGCGGCGTGAGCACGTTGAGCGCAAAGATCGATCCGTAGCCGAGGCTCATGGTGATGACCGCCGCGGTAAAACCGCGGTGACGAAAGATCCGCAAATCGACCACGGGATGCTCCTCGGTCAGTTCCCAGAGCATGAACGCCAGAAACCCAAGGCCGGCCGTCAGCGCGAGGGCGATGATTTCAGGGGAGGAGAACCAGTCGAGTTCCTTGCCAAGATCGAGCATGAGTTGCAGCGCACCCACCCAGAGGATGAGAAGGCCGAGGCCGACGACATCGATCGGCGTGGGCATCAGGCGCGTCTCGTAGCGGTTGAGAAACCTGCCGGAGAAGACCAGGCACACCATCGACAGCGGGAGGTTGATGTAGAAGATCCACGGCCAGGAAAGCGTGTCGCATAGCCAGCCGCCCAGCAGCGGGCCAAGGATAGGCGCGATCAGTGTCGTCATGGACCAGATCGTGATGGCCACGCCAGCCTTTTCCTTCGGGAAGATGCGCAAGAGCAGCGTCTGCGACAGCGGCATCAGGAGGCCGCCTGCCATGCCCTGCAGGATGCGCGCGGCGACGATCATGGCGAGCGTCTGCGCCATGCCGCACAGCGCCGAGAGCAGGCCGAACATCCCCATGGCCGTGATGAACACCCGCACGGTGCCAAAACGCGCGGCCAGCCAGCCGGTGAGCGGGACCACGATGGCCTCGGCCACTGCATAGGAAGTGACGATCCACGTACCCTGGCTGCTGGTCGCGGCAAGCCCGCCCGCGATATTGGGCAGCGACACGTTGGCGATCGTAAGATCCAGGATCGACATGAAATTCGCACACGCCAGGACGATGGCGGCAACCCACAGCATGCCGCCCTCAAGCGGGGCGTTGTCGTCGTCCCGTGGTGCTGCAAGCGCGATGGCGCCCGCCACGCCTAACGCTCCACGCGCACTGACGTATCGATGCGCGCCGTCATCGACAGCCCGACCGACAGGGGATGATCGCGCAACTCGGCCGGATCGAGGTCGATGCGAACCGGCAGGCGCTGCACGACCTTGATCCAGTTGCCCGTGGCGTTCTGCGCCGGGATGATCGCGAAGGCGGCCCCGGTCCCGCCTGAAAAACCTGCGACACGACCGTGGAACTTGACGCCGCTGCCGTAGAGATCAGAGACCATCTCGACGGGTTGCCCTGCGCGCACTTCGGGCAACTGGCTTTCCTTGAAGTTAGCGTCAACGTGCATCTGCTGCACCGGCACCACGGTCATCAGGGTGGTGGAAGCCTGCACCCGCTGGCCGAGCTGGACCTGGCGCCTGGCCACCAGCCCGTCGACCGGCGAGCGCACCACCGTGCGGTCCTGGTTGAGTTGCGCCTGATCCCGGCGCGCGCGCGCATTGAGCACCTCGGGGTTGTTGGCGACATCGGTGCCCGCGATCAGCGCCTGGTTCACCAGCTTGGCGCCGCGCGCGGATTCAACGTTGGCGAGCGCCGCGGCGATATTGGCACGCGCCACGCCCAGGTTGGCATCGGCCAGGCTAAAGGCGTTCTCGGCACGCGTAAGCTCGTCGCCGGAGACCGAACCCGATTTGGCCAGCGCCTGGCGCCGGGTGAGATCGATGCGCGCACGATCCAGGTCAGCCTGGGCTGACTTCAGCTGGGCGCGTGCACGCGCCTCGTCCGCTTCGCGTGCGGCGATCTGCGCCTCGAGCGCGCGGTCGTTGGCGAAGTAGCCTTCCACGCGACGGCTCGCGCGTCCGAGTTCAGCATCGGCCTCAAGCAGCGCAAGGCGCGTGTCGCGGTCGTCGATGCGCACGAGCACGTCCCCGGCCTTGACGGTTTGGGTGTCGACCACAAGGACTTCACTTACGGTGCCTTCCACGGAAGGCGTGATCTGGGCGACCTCGACGGCGGTGTAGGCGTTGTCGGTCGAGACGATGTTCGACAGGAATATCCACCAGTACACCAGCCAGCCCAGCGCCACGAGCACGACGAAGGCGCCAAAGCGCAGGAAGAGCCCCTTGCGACGAGAGGGCTGGATCAGAGCGCCAGGAGACGGTGGCAAGGTGGCGTCGCCCTGAGGCGGCACGGTGGCGGCGTCCTGCGGCGGCACGGTGGCAGCGCCTTGCGGCGAAGAGGTCTGCGCGCCCGCACCTGCGCCGTGAGGCGCTGGTGCGTCCGATGAAGTCGCGTGGGGGGCGCCCGGCAACGCGGTCGTGGGCTCGCTCATGTTCCAGCCTTCTCAGTCAATTCATTTGTGCTTGCGCGGTAACCTCCGCCCAGAGCACGGACGAGCGCGACGTTCAACCCGAAGTTGCGCGCCTGCAGTTCAGTCAGGATGCGCACGCTGGCGAGCATGGTGTCCTCGGTGACGAGAACGTCGAGGTAGGTGGCCAGGCCGCCCTCGTAGCGTTCGGTGGCCACCCTGAACGACTCCCGGGCGGCGCGCACGGCATCCTGCGCCTTCTGTTGCTGCGCCGCCAGCGCCCGCACGCTGGTGGCCGCGTCGGCGACATCCTGGAAAGCGAGCGTGAGCGTGCGGTTGTAATTGGCAACGGCCTCTTCATACGTTGCCCGCGCGCCCTTGAGCTCGCCCTGCAAACGCCCGCCCGTGAAGATCGGCAGCGTCAGCGCGGGGCCGACGGTGCCATAGGTGGAGCCGCCCTGCGCAATGGTGGACAGGCCGATGGACTGCACGCCAATGAGCGCGATCAGGTTGATGCTGGGGTAAAAATCCGCCTGTTTCTGGTCGATGCGCGAGGCCATCGCCTGCGCCTGCAAGCGCGCAGCGAACACATCGGGACGGCGCCCGAGCAGATCAGCGCCAATGCGCGCTGGCAGCGCCAGCCCCTGGTCGACGCGCACGGACGGGCGCACGATGAGGAGTCCGCGATCCGGCCCCGCCCCGACGAGGGCAGCGAGCCGGTTGCGCTGCAGGGCGATCTGCTCCTGCTGGATCAGCAGATCGGTCTCGGCCTGCGCAAGCTTGGCCTCGGATTCCATCACGACACCGCGCGTCTCCAGGCCATAGGTGTAGCGCTCGCTGAATAGCTTGTTGGTGTTGCTGCGCACGCGAATCGCGCGCTCCTGAATCTCCTGCAGGGAGAAAAGTCTGGCCAGGTCTGCATAGCTTGCCGCGATGGCGGTCGTCAACACGAGCCGGGCCTGCGCCTGCTCGGCCTGGCGTGCCGCGAGTTCGGAGGTCGCGGCCGCGAGCGCCGCGCGGTTCTTGCCCCAGAAGTCGATCTCCCAGGTCGTGTTCAGTGCCGCTTGCCCGTACGCGTTCCACCCTGGCATCACCGCGACATCGGGCGTGAGATAGTTGTAGCTGTTGCGCTGTGTTCCGCCGGCGACGCCCGCGTTGACCTGCGGCCAGAGCGGCGCACCGGCGACTTCAGCCACTGCACGTGCGCGCGCGACGCGCGCCTGGGCAATGGCCAGATCGGGTGAATCCTTGAGCGCCTCGGCCACCAGCGCGTCGAGTTGCGCGTCGCCATAGCCGCGCCACCAATCATCAGCAGGCCAGTTGCCCTCGCGGGCCACAAGCGATTGCGCGGTCGCGAAATCTTCTGCGGTCTTTTGCTGGTACTGCTCACCAAGCGGAGGAAGCGGCGCGCAACCGGCAAGCGCAAGCGCCGTGAGCGCCGCACCTGCAGTTCGCAAACTTCTGATCCTCCTGGTCACGCTTTGTTCTCGTTAAATGTCTAGTGCGTTACCCGACGCGTTACCTGACGCATACGTGATGCTTTGCCGGATGCGCGACGAGCGACTCGTGATCGGCTGCGCTACCTGCTGCATTATCCAATGATTTGCGTGAGCCTTTCTGGCCTCACACCGTGAACGTGGCTCCCCCGTCAACGGGCAGGATCACCCCGGTCACATGTCTGGATAAATCGGACAGCAGCCAGAGTGCGGCCTGCGCGACATCCTGTGGCGTACCGGGTTTGGCATAGCTCTGCACGCTGCGATCCGACATTGCGCCTGCCGATTGCATGAGTTCGCGCAGGCGATCCGATTCGATGGGGCCCGGCGAAATCGTGTTGACGCGAACGCCATGCGGTGCAAAAGCATCCGCGAGGCCCTTGTCCATCAGGTTGATGGCGGCGCTCGCGCACCCGCCCGGGATATGGGTGGCGGTCGGCTGGCGCCCGCCCCGTCCGGAGATATTGACGATCGCGCCCCCACCCTGCGCCGACATGGCCGGCAGCGCCGCGCGCATTGTCCGCACGTAGCCCATCAGCTTGGTATCAAGCACCTCGAGCCACACCGCGTCGTCGATTTCCAGGAAGGGCCCAAAGTCGGAGACTGAAGTCGAGTTCACGAGACCATCGATGCGGCCATGCGCGTCGATGATCTGCTTTGCCGCGGCATCGACGCTGTGGCGGCTTCTGATGTTGCACGGCACCACCTCGGCACGCCCGCCGGCAGTCTTGATTTCACTGGCAAGTTCGCGTAGCCGCCCTTCGGAGCGCGCGGAAACGATCGCAATGGCGCCCGCGCCAGCCACGTGACGCGCGATCTCGGCGCCAATCGCGCCAGAAGCGCCCACAATCCAGACAATTCGATCTTTCAAAAGCTCATTCATCGATGCGACCTGGATACCGGAATGGCATGCACAGGCGTAAACACTTGTAACAACGTGACCTGTAAATGGCAATTCATTTTTTGGATGCGATCGCCGCGCGGCATTGTTCATCCGTCATGCTGCATAGCACCAACCCGGCGAGTCGCGCCCGCATGTCTTGCGCGGCGCAGCGATTCCGTGCAACATCCGGCAAGCCATCATGCCCACCAGAGGCAGGCAAGATCCGGAAAAGCGGCGACCGACCCTGCCGCAATACCCGCCAGATTCCCCAGGGGAGACAACCACCATGCACAAGACCCATCGTTCTGCGAATTGTTTCAGCGCCCTGCTGTCCTGCGCGGTTGCGAGCTTCATCGCGATTGCCATACCGTTCGCCCCGCTCGCACAGGCGCAAACTGCCCCCTACCCCTCCAGGCCCATCAAACTGATCTCGCCGCTCGGCGCGGGCGGCGCCACGGACGTGGTCGCACGCTTGATCGCCGCCAAGATGAGCGAGCGCCTGGGCCAGACGATGTTCGTCGAGAACCGCCCGGGCGCCGAAGGTGCGATTGGGGTGGATGCCGGCGCCAAGGCGGCGCCAGATGGCTATACCCTGGTGCTCGGCTCGAGCACGACGCTCGCCGCCAACTACTACCTGCGCAAGTTGCCCTACGATCCGGTCAAGGATCTGGAACCCGTGGCCATGCTGCTGAAGAATTTCTACAACATCATCGTCGTCAATCCTGAAGTGCCCGCCAACAACCTCAAGGAGTTGATCGCGCTGGCCAAAACGATGCCCGGCAAGCTCAATTACGGTACGGGCACGAGCGGCTCGAAGATCTGCATGGAAATGCTCAAGTCCGCCGCCGGGATCGACCTGCAGATGGTCAACTACAAGAGCTCCGCCCAGGCGCTGAACGACGTGCTCGGCGGTCAGGTGCAAGTCGTGTGCGAGCCGGTCGCGATCGCCAAGCCGCATATCGAGGCCGGCAGGCTCAAGGGCATGGGCGTCACCAGCCTGACACGCTACTCAGGCGCGCCCCAGCTGACGACGGTGGTCGAGGAAGGCATTCCGGGTTTCGAATACGCCGCGTGGCTCGGCGCCTTCGCGCCTGCAGGCACTCCAAAGGACATCATTGCCAAGCTCAGCAAGGAGTTCGCGATCGTGCTCAAGGATCCGGAAACGGTGCAGAAAATTCTCGCCGCCGGTGCCGAACCGATGATCGGCGGCCCGGACGAACTCGCCGCCCTGCTCAAGACCGAGATGGCGCGCGCGGGCGACGTCGTGCGCAAAGCGGGAATCACTCCGGAATAACGCAAATGCATCCCAGGGAAAAAATCTATCTTGTCCACGCGGGCCATGTCTCCATGCCCGCGGCACACGCGAGCTTTGCCGCGTTGTGGCCCGAAGCGCCCATCCTGGATCTGATGGAAGGGTCGCTCGCGCACGACGTCGGACAGGATGGCGGCCTGACGCCGGCGATGTTCCACAGGTTCGAGTTGCTCGGCGATTACTGTGTGGCGGCGGGCGCGACCGCGATCCTGTTTACCTGTTCGGCATTTGGCGAGGCGATCGAGCGCGTCAAGCGCCAGCATGCGATCCCGATCCTCACGCCCAACGAGGCGCTCTTCGAGGAGGTGCTCGCCAGAAGCGATCGGGTCGCGCTGCTCTCGACCTTCGAGCCCACCGTCACGGCGCTCAAGCAGGAGCTCGGGCAGATGGAACTCGCGACCGGGCGTAAGGCAAAGATCGATTACTTCGTGATCCCGCACGCGCTTGACGCGCTCTTTGCGGGAGACAAGGCCACCCATGACCAACTGGTTCTGGACAAGGTCGATGTGGTGGCGCAACAGGGCTATGGCGCGATCGTGTTCGGGCAGTTCACCATGTCGCTGGTCGCACCAGCCGCGCGCGAACGAACAACACTGCCGATCCTGACCACCCCCGACTGCGCGGTGCGCAAGCTACGCAGGATCCTTGAGGGTGAGGCGCAGCACTAGCGTCACGCCAACTGCCGGCAAACCTAAGCGGACCGACCCGCAGCACGCGTTCGGCGCCACGCCCGGCCCTATTTCCATTCGGTGGAGTCGGTGACGATGCTGCCCGTGACCCCGACCCCGGCTTTATCGTTCGATCACGTCAAGCTTTGCGGCCTTGATGCGGTTCGAGATCGACTGCACGTCGCGCGCCACCATCGCGCTTACGTCCGCAGGCGCCACGTATTCGGCGATGTTGCCCTGCTTGTAGAGCATTTCGACGAACTCCGGCTCCTTGCTCATCGCCTGCAGTTCGCTGCTCAAGCGGTTGGCAATCTCGTCTGGCGTATCGCGAGGGGCAAAGAGCGCATACCAGATCGGGAAAACGAGATCCGGGTAGCCGCTTTCGACCATCGTCGGCACATTGGGCAGGAAGGGAAGGCGCTTTGCCGAAGTGACGGCGAGCGGAATCAGCTTACGCTCCTGGATCTGCGCGTGCAGCGTGCCCGAGTACCCGGGCGAGGCCACGGAAACGCGTCCCGCCATCGTGTCCGTCAGTGCAGGCGCCGCTCCCTTGTAGGGCACGTGCAGCATCTGGATGCCGGCGCTGTGGGCAAGGAAGGCCATCGGCAGGTGCGTCGTGCCGCCCACGCCCGCCGAGCCGAAGCTGATCTTTTCCGGGTTCTTGCGCGCCATGTCCACGAGCTCGGCCAGCGTTTTCACGCCAAGGTCAGGCCCAACCACGATAACGTGCGCCGAGGTCGCGATCCCGCCGATCGCCTTGAATGACTTGACCGGATCGAAAGGCAAGGGGTTATCGGGCGCACGCACGCTCGGGTAAATGGCCAGCGAGTTGACGGCCAGGTACAGCGTGTAGCCATCGGGCTTGGCGTTGGCAGCCTGCTCGGTGCCGATCACCCCGCCCCCGCCCAGAATATTCTGCACGACCACAGGCTGCCCGAGCCGCTCGCTCAACCGCTTGGCGGTGACGCGCGCAATCACGTCCGTCGGGCCGCCGGGGGCGAAGGGTGTGATGAACGTCACCGCATGGTTGGGATACGGTTGGGCGCTGGCCGCCCCGCCGGCGATCCCGGTTAAGAGCCCCATGACTGCACATGCATAGCGCAATTTATTCATTTTTATTGCCTCCTGTCAGGGCGTCGTGTGTTTCGCCATGACGAAATCGTTGTTCTCGAACCGGTTCGGATACGGCCGGTTCCATGCAGATCATATGCCCATCGCGGTGGTGCACTCCAGCCAGGCTGTTCGGTGTCAGGAATCACTTGCCTTGATGCCTGCCTTTTTCAGCAGCGGGCCATACCAGGCGAGTTCGCGCTGGATATCGGCCGTGAATTGCGCAAGCGAGATCGGCGTGGCCGCAATGCCCGCCGTGGCAAGTTTCGATACCACCTCGGGCTTGGCCAGCACCGTATTGAGCGCGGCATTGAACTTGCCGAGCACGGCGGCGGGCGTGCCCGCAGGTGCGAAAATTCCCGCCCACGACATAACCTCAAATCCGGCCAGCCCGGATTCGATAAACGTGGGCACGTCCGGCAGTGTCGCAGAGCGCTTGCCGCTCGGCACGCCCAACGCGATCAGCCGGCCCGCGCGAATATGCTGCTCGACCGAGGTCGCCGAAACGAACGCCAGCGGCACATGGCCGGCGAGCACGTCGGCCACGGCCGGACCGCCGCCCTTGTAGGGTACGTGGAGGAAGTTGGCGCCGGTTTGCTGCGTCATCAGCTCAGCCGCGATGTGGGTGATCGTCATCGCGCCTGCCGTGCCGTAAGCCAGGCCGCCCGGCGTCTTGCGCGAAAGAGCCACCGCTTCCTGGAGTGTCTTGACACCGAGCGCCGGGTTGGCGACGAAGACGATCGTCGAATTGCCGATCTTGCCCGCAGGTACCAGATCCTTGAGTGGATCGAGCGGCATGCTGGCGTACACGTGCGGATTGATGACGATGGTGCCTTCAAGCACCACCACCATCGTCTGGCCATCGGGCTCGGATTTCGCAACGTAGGCGGCGCCGATGTTGCCCGCGCTACCCGGGCGATTTTCCACGATCACCGGCTGGCCGAGCAACGGCGCCAGGTATTCGCCGATCAACCGGCTGGTGGAATCGATGACGCCGCCGGGCGCGAAAGTCGCGATCAGGTGCACCGGCTTGGTCGGCCAGACCGGTTGGGCGCGCAACAGCGCGGGCGTCAATGCCGCGCATGCGGCCAGCGCCCCCTGTCGGGCGATAAAGTTTCTGCGTGACTGCAATGCCATTTTGTCCCCTCTGGCGCCTGGCGCCTTTTGTACTTTGTATAACGCTCAGACTTTACGTGTCTATAGGCTTGCGTGCCTTCAGCCTGCCGATCGATCACCACTGCTGTTTGTTCGCGCCTGTTGATCGCTCAGCCAGTTCGCTTCACAGCGTCCAGTGCTTCAGCATTCACCACGTCCGCCGGCTCCCCGGCGAAATAGGCGTGCATGCGGTCGAACTGGTCGCCGTACATGTCGTCGTACTGCTGTCGCTCAACGTAGCCCAGATGCGGCGTGCAGATCACGTTATCCATGTGCAGCAGCGGGTTCTGCGTGTCGACCATGGGCTCGGTCTCATAGACATCCACTGCGGCCATCCCGGGCCGCCCGGCCCGCAGCGCCTGCACCAGCGCCCCCTCTTCGATCAGCCGCGCCCGGCTCGTGTTGACGAGCAGCGCATCGGGCTTCATGCGCGCAAGGTCCCTGGCGCTCACGCAACCCACGGTATCCGGCGCGAGCCGCACGTGCAGACTCAGCACATCGGCTTCGGCGAACAGCGATTCCCTGTTGGGCGCGACATCAAATCCATCGGCATGCGCCTGCGTGAGCCCGGACGGCCTTGACCAGATCATTACCCGCATCCCGAACGCACGGCCGAACCGCGCGACCTGCTGTCCGATCTGGCCGTAGCCCCAGATGCCCAGGGTCTTGCCGCGCACGCCGGAGCCGACGCCGCTGGATTGCCATTGCCCTGCCCTGAGGCTTGCCATTTCAGCGGGCAGACGGCGCAGCGACATCAGGATCAGGGCCCAGGTGAGCTCCGCGGTTGCCGCCGAAACGTACGCGCGGGTACTGACGGCGATGCCGCGCGCAGTGCATGCGGCGAGGTCGATGTGGGGTGTCACGCCATTGAGCGTGATCAGCCGCAAGCGGGGTAACCGGTCGATGAGCGCGGCCGGTATTGGCGTGCGCTCGCGCAGCAGCATCAGCACCTCGGTGTCGCGCAGGCGCTCGGCCAGGATGTCGATATCCTTGGTGTGGTCTTGCCAGACCGCGACCGCGTGCGACCGGATCCGCTCGAAGCTCGGCAGTGTGCGAACGATATCGTACGTGTCATCGAGGATGGCGATGTTCATTGTGATTACGGCCGAGGAAAGTTTGGGCGCCTCAATGGCAGGCGCCGTCCGACAATATGGCAGGCACCGTCCGACAATAACCGCAGGTATCTGAAGGTGCAACGCCGCCGCAGTGGCCTGGCGCCATCGTGGCCGCAAAATTCAGGGGGACAGCACACCATACAATGGTTGCCAACGGGTGGCCTGCCGGGCGATGATTGCGCTGCGTGGATTTCGGCAACGCTGTGGCCGACCGACAGCTGGCCCCCGGCAACTTACAAACAGCAAGTCGTCCTTAGCTTGCCAGCCTGCACCATCGAAACGAGACAAAATGCCCCGACTCTTCATCGCCTTCGTACGACGCCAATGGCACGCGCTCAGGTCGCCATTGTTTGCCGCGATGGCAATTTGCCTGCTGGCCTCTGCCGCCCTCCCGTCAATCGCGCGCGCCGATGACAGCTACCCGAACCGGCCCATTCGCATCATCATTCCGTACGCGCCCGGGGGAGGCGCTGACGCCGTGATCCGCTACATGAGCGACAAGCTCACGGAAAATCTCGGCCAGCAAATCATCATCGAGAATCGTCCCGGGGCTTCCGGGTTCATTGGCGCGCAGGTCGTTGCGATGGCCCCGCCCGACGGGTACGTGTTGCTGATGGGTTTTGACGGTGGCATCGTCGTGGCGCCGCACCTGATCAAAGCACCCTTCGATCCGCTCAAGGATTTTGTGCCCGTCACCAAGATCAATGACGCGACACTGGTGCTGGCCGCCAATGCCAACGTGCCGGTGAAGACGCTCAAGGAACTGGTCGAATATGCGAAGACGCGGCCCGACGGCGTCGAATTTGGTTCGTCGGGACAAGGAACCACGACACACCTGGCGGGGGAATTGCTCGCGCTTCGCACCGGCATGAAAATGCAGCATGTCCCGTACAAGGGCGGCGGCCAGGCGGTCACGGACACAGTTGCAGGGCAGATCCCGCTCATTTTCACGGTGGCGCCGACCATCATGTCCTATCTGAAGCAGGGGCGTCTTACCGCGATCGCGGTGGCCAGCGCCGAGCGCTCGCCCAACCTGCCAGATGTGCCGACGGTCGCCGAGAGCGGCTACCCGGGCTACGCGGTCGCCTCGTGGTACGGCATCTTTGCGCCCGCCAAGACACCGAAGGCCGTGGTCGACAGGATCCAGAAGGCGGTGTTTGACGTTCAGCAAATCCCCGAAGTGCGCGAGCGATACCTGAAGGCGGCGTTCGAGCCCTCGGGCATGGCGTCCGACGCATTCGCCAAGGTCGTGCGCGAGGATTATGAGCGCTGGGGCAAAGTCGTGAAGGAAGGCAACATCAAGCTTGAATGAACCTGAGTCCGCTTCAGGCGCCTGATCCAATCGGACTCGCCTGAAGTGATCTCAACCCGAAACCGCATCCAAGAACCCGCAACTGAAACACAATCTGACGCCCAAGCCGCGCCCGGATCGCAGTATGAAACGTAATCCGCATCCAAATTCGCACGAATCGCAGTCTGAAACTAATCCGCATCCAAATTCGCATTTGACCAGGGAGACACCATGACAACCGCAACCCAACCCACCTCCGACGAGATCCGCGTCTACTGGCAACCGGGCTGCACCAGTTGCCTGCGCACCAAGGAGTTCCTGATCCGCCACGGCATCCCGTTCGCCTCGCGCAACGTGCTCGGCGACGACCAGGCCTTCGAGGAGCTGGCGCACTTTGGCCTGCGCCAGGTGCCCATCGTGACGAAAGGCGAAAGCTGGGCCAACGGGCAGGTGCTGGCCGACGTGGCCAAGCTCGTCGGCGTTCACGGCCTGAACTTCAAGATGCTGACGGTGGCCGAACTGCGCCAGCGGTTAGGCAAGGTCATGGATGCGGCGATCCGCTTCTTCAAACAGTTGCCCGACGACAAGCTGCACACGCTGCTCCCGAACCGTCCCCGCAGCTATACCGACCTGATGTATCACATCTTCAACAACGTCGATGCCTTCCTGGAAGAGAAGGACGGCATCCGGCTGGTGTTCGATTCGTACAATCGCTTCCCCTCGCCGGATGCCAACTCGCGCGAGACGATACTGGCCTACGCCGCTGACGTGCAGGGTCGTTTCAACACATGGTTTGCGGGCCCGGGCGCCAAGTTGGACTGGGATGCCACGGCTGACGTCTACTACGGCGACCAGACGCAGCACCAGTTCTTTGAGCGCACGATGTGGCACAGCGGCCAGCACACGCGCCAGTTGCAGTGGGTGCTCGAAGGGCTCAGCATCCAGGTCGATGGCCCGCTCGGCGCGGAAACGTGGAAAGATCTGCCCATGCCCGAGAAAGTCTGGGACGACGAAAAGATCGCCTGACGACCTGCGCGTTGTCGGGCTGCTTGCGGTCCGCCTGACCGCAGGACCGCACGACGGCTTGACCGCTTGACCGCAGGTCCAGGAACCCTCCGGGGCTGCATCCCGTTTCAGGAGTTGTGATGTCCAGTGATAGCCGCGAACTCAACTACCAGGGCGTGTTCGACACGGCCCTGGGCTTTGGCAAGAAGCCTGCCGTCATCGTCATCGATTTCGTGCGCGCCTACACGGTAGAAGGCGCGCCGTTCTTCGGGCAGGGGGTGGTCGACGCGGTCGACGCCTCGGTCGAACTACTCGACAGCGCCCGCCGTAGCCACATACCGGTCATCTATACCCAGGTGGTCTACGACCCGTCGGGCGTGGATGGCGGGCTGTTCTTCAAGAAGGTGCCCTCGCTCAAGCTGTTCGTCAAGGGTGAGCCGCTCGGCGAGATCGACGCCAAGATCACGCCCCACCCTGCGGATCTGGTCGTGACGAAACAGTACCCGAGCTGCTTTTTCGGCACGTCGCTGGGCTCGACGCTCAAGACGATGGACATCGATACCATTGTGCTGATCGGGTGTTCGACCAGCGGCTGCGTGCGCGCGACTGCCGTCGACGGTATTCAGTACGGCTACCGGGTGGTCGTGCCGCGCGAATGCGTCGGCGATCGCCACCACGGGCCGCACGACGCGTCGCTCTTTGACATCAACGCGAAATATGGCGATGTCGTCTCCAAATCCATCGTCATCGACTGGTTCAACACCCTGAAAGGCTGACCGACATGTCCGAGACTGCACTGACGATCGTCAAGGATTGGCCGCGCGTAGACGCTGCGACACTCAAGGCTCTGGAAAACGTCACCTCCAGCCAGTTGAGCGACGCCATGGGTGGGTCGGGCGCACTGGATCGCACGATCACAAGACTGGGGGGCGGTGGCGCCAGGATCATCGGCTCGGCGCTGACCGTGTGGACCGCGCCTGGCGACAACCTCGCGCCCTATGCGGCGCTTGCCGTCGCCAGGCCGGGCGATGTGCTGGTGCTGGCCTGCGACCGTCACGATGGCTGCGCGCTGCTGGGCGACACGATCGTCGGCCTGATGCGCAACGCGGGGGCGGTCGGCGTGGTCACCGACGCCCTGGTGCGCGATCTCGATGGCCTGGATGCGATCGGCATCCCCGTCTATGCGCGTGGCATTTCTCCGCGCGCGCCTGCCAAGAAGGGCCCCGGCGAGATCGGGATCCCCGTGACGATCGGCGGCGTGCTCGTGCGCGCGGGCGACCTCGTCATGGCGGACCGCGATGGCGTCGTGGTGCTGCCGCGCGAAGGGCTTGGCGCGATCGCCGACAAACTCGCCGCCGTGCTCGAGAAAGAGGCCCGGGCCGACGCCCGAGTGCGCGACGGCGCGACCGTGCCCGCCGACTTCCAGGCGATGCTCGACGCGGCCGGGGTGCGGTGGTCATGACCACGCGCGCTGCAAGCGCGGGCGCAGTGCCCCTGTGGTCCCTGACGCTGGCCGAGGCCTCAGCACGGATCGCGGCGGGATCGCTTTCGCCCGTCGCGTTGCTTGAATCGTTTCTGGCGCGCATCGGCGAAGTCGATGAGCGGATTCATTCCTATATCCGGGTCGAGGCCGGTCAGGCGCGTGCAGCCGCTGCGCTTGCCGCGTCGCAAATTGCCACGGGCCAATGGAGGGGGCCACTGCATGGCATTCCCTTCGCCGTCAAGGATAACTACGACGTGGCCGGCATGCCCGCCACGGCGGGCTCGCGTCTGAGGCTTGATCATGTGCCGGACCGGGATGCCGATCTGGTCGCGCAACTCAAGTCGGCGGGGGCGATCCTGATCGGCAAGCTCTCGACCTGGGAATTCGGCACTGGCAACGGCGGCGAGTACTTCGACCTGCCCTTCCCCCCGGCGCGCAATCCCTGGGATACCGAGCGCTTTACCGGCGGATCGTCGACGGGCGCCGGAACGGCGGTGGCCGCCGGCACGGCAATGTTTGCGCTGGGATCCGACACCACGGGATCGGTTCGCTTGCCCGCCTCGGCCACCGGTACCGTGGGCATGATCCCGACGCCCGGGCGCCTGTCGACGCGCGGGATCCTCCCCAACTGCTGGTCGCTCGACATTCCCGGCCCTTTTGCCTGGACGGTCGAAGACTGCGCGATCATCATGGACGCACTGTTCGGAGCGCCCGCGCGTGGCGCCCTTCCCGCGATGTCGCTGACGCGCGCCGTTGGCCAGCCAGTGGCCGGCATGCATGTCGCGGTCATCGACGATCCGGGCCCCGGGTTCCCTGCGGCCGATGCCGCGCTCGCCGCTGGCCTGGAGGAGGCCGTTCGTGTGCTGGAGCGCCTTGGCGTGCGGATCACCCGCACGCGGCTCCCCATCCCCGCGGCCGAGTGCTTCGCCGCCACCCGCATGATCGGGCCGGCGGAGACCGCAGCCATTCACGAGAAGGAACTCAAGGAACAGGCCGACCTGATGGGCTTTGCCCTGCGCGACAAACTGATGGGCGGCTCGCTCGTGCGGGCGGTGGATTACCTGGCGGCGCAGCGCCTGCGGCGCACGGTAGCCGACGAAATCGACGCGATGCTGCGCGGCTTTGACGCACTGGTCACCTTCGGCACGCTGCACCTGCCCCCGCGCCTTGGCGTCGAGCCCGAGATGACCGCCTTCACGATCGACACGATGCTGACCCCGTTCAATCTGTCGGGGCATCCGGCCCTGGTGCAGTGCACGGGCTTTTCGAACGGGTTGCCATTGCACTGGCAGGTCGTTGGCAACCGGGGGGACGAAGCCAGCATCATCCGGCTCGCCTCGGCCTATGAGCGCGCGACACCGTGGCGCGAAAAAAGGGCACAGCCATGAGCAAAGAACCGAAAGGACACGGCAATCTGGCGGCAGGCCATGCAAGCGTGCCGGCGCCGGCGCAACCCACGATGGCGGGCACCGCGGAGATCGCCGGACCGAGCATCGAAGAAATGACCGTCTTCGCGCGACGTCACGGCCTTGGCGCATTGCGGCCGGAATATATCGCACGCATGTGCACACTGGTCGAACCGGTCGCGCGGTTCGGTCAACAGGTGCGGCGCCCGCCCCGCAAGGAAGACGGGCCCGCGCCGACGTTTGAGGTGCTCTGATGAAAGGGCATGCCAGGCGGCACTTTCGCCACTGCGCGGTCGCGCGAGTTGTTGCGCGCTGTCGCACGGCTTTTGTGGTGCGTCGACCCCACACGAACAAGGGGCATTTGCTTCGGGAAATTTTCAATCTGAGAATATCCCGTTAGGTGAAGTTCTGCTGTTACTGTATTGAAACTCGTCGTCATCCATCCAGGGGGTGCAGCAATATGTCTGAACACAATTCAAACCAGGCCGGCGTCACGCGGCGTCAAGTACTCGGATGGCTGGGCGCGGCGCCCACGGCCGCCATGCTGCCCTGGGATCCCGCCAGCGCGCAGGCTTCAGCGGGCACCTTGCGGGTGCGTATCGGCTCGGACGTCGGCAACCTGGATCCCGCCAAGATCTTCGCGATCGAGAACCAGACGGTGGCCGGCCACATCTACAACGGGTTGGTCAAATACGACCAGAAGACCAACAAGATCGTGCCCGACCTTGCCAGCAGCTGGGAAATCAGCCCCGACGGCACGGTCTTCACGTTCAAGCTGCGCGATGGCGTCAAGTTCCACAAGGGCTACGGGCCACTGACGTCGGACGACGTCAAGTTCTCGCTCGAGCGCATTCTGGATCCGGCTGCCGCAAGCCCCTATCGCGGCCAGCTCGCGGCGATCAAGACCATCGAAACCCCCGATCCGCTCACGGTGCGCATCACCACCAACGGCCCGGCCGCAGGCCTCCTGCACAAGCTGTGTGCCTTCAACCAGGGCTGGATTGTGTCGCGCAAGGCGGTCACCGAGATTGGCGACAAGTACTCGATGCAGCCGATCGGCACCGGGCCCTTCGTCTTTGACAAGTGGACCCCGGGCACCGAGGTGCGGGTCGTCGCCAACAAGGAATACTTCGAAGGCGCGCCCAAGGTCAACGACGTCATCTTCCGCGTGATCAAGGACGAGACGGCCGCGGCGATCGCGATGGAAAACCGCGAGATCGATATCTTCTTTGCCATGCAGCAGCCCGAGATCATCGCGCGCCTGTCCAAGGCCAAGGGCATCACGATGATGGACCGCCTGGCGGACAACACCATCAACCTGGTGCTCAACACAACGATCAAGCCGCTGGACGACGTGCGGGTGCGCCGCGCGATGGCGCATGCCATGAACCGCAAGGCGCTGATCGACGGCTACTTCAAGGGCACCAAGAGCGAGGCGAGCACGGTGCTCACGCCCGCCTTCGTCGAGTACACCGACGACGTCATGAAGTACCCCTACGACCCGGCCAAGGCAAAGGCACTATTGAAAGAGGCGGGCCTGGAAAAGGGCTTCAAGTTCACGATCACGTCAGTGGGCCTGAGCCCCTACGACAAGATCCCGGTACCGCTGGCCGAAGACCTCAAAGACGTCGGCATCGAAACCACGGTGCAGGTGCTTGAGCGCGCGGCCTATGGCCAGGCGCGCGCCAAGGGCGACGTGCAAAGCTGCGTGACGGGCCTGGTCGGCCCGCCCGATCCCGACTCCCCGCTCGTCTCGCTCTTCTCGACCAAATCGTTCCCGCCGGGCCTGAACACCTCGCGCTACGACAAGGTCGACGATCTGCTCGCGAAGGCATCGCGCACGCTCGATGACCAGGCGCGCTTCGCGGTCTATCACGACATCCTGCGCAAGACCGCCGAAGACCAGCCCGTGATTCCGATCTACCAGGATCGGCTGTTCATGGCCTACACGGACGCGGTCACGGGGCTGGTGCAGAACTCGCTCTTCACGGTCAATACCTACGGCGTGTCGTTCAAGGGCTGACCGGTGCTGGGTCATGTAGCACGAACCTTGCTGCGCGTGCTGGTGACGGGAATCGGGATCGTCACGGTTGCCTTCTTCCTGATGAGAAGCATCCCGGGCGATCCCGCCACCACCATGCTCGGGGATTACGCGACCAAAGAGTCGGTCGCGACCCTGCGCGCCAAGCTCGGCCTGGATGAGCCGCTCTGGCGTCAGTATGCGATGTTCGTCGCCGACGCAGCCCGGGGCAACCTGGGCACTTCCGTGGTGACAGGGCAACCTGCGCTCTCCCAGGTGTTGTCCAGCCTGCCCCCATCGGCGGTGCTGGCGCTGGCCGGGCTCGCGATCGCGATCGCGATCGGCATCCCGCTGGGCATCATCTCGGCAATCCGGCAGGGAACCTGGATCGACGTCACCGTGATGGCGGTGGCGCTGGCGGGGATTTCGTTTCCGGTGTTCTGGGTGGGGCTCGCGGGCATTCTCGTCTTCGCCTACTGGATCCCGCTGTTCCCGGCGCTTGGGTCTAGCAGCGCAACCGATTTCTTCACGCAGGCGCATCACGTGATGCTGCCGGCCATCGTGCTCGGCATCTCGACGGCGGCCTACATTGCTCGGCTGACGCGCTCGGCGATGCTCGAAATCCTGTCCCAGGATTACATCCGCGTGGCGCGCGCCATGGGCGTGCGCGAGCGCAACGTCATCTACAAGCTGGCCCTGCGCAACGCGATGGTGCCGATCCTGGCGGTGATCGGCGTCACGTTCGCCTGGTCGTTCGGCAATGCGATCCTGATCGAGGCGGTGTTCAGCCGTCCGGGGCTGGGTTCAATGCTGCTCAAGGCTATCCAGGCGCGCGATTATCAGTTGGTGCAGGCTGGCGTACTCGTGCTGGCGATGGTTGTCGTGCTGATCAACGCGGCGCTCGACCTGACCTACGGGCTCGTCGACCCGAGGCTGCGCGCGTCATGACGAACCCGACGACCCAGGGTGGCGCGGCCACGGCAACTCCAATCGCCGCTGGCACCGCCGCCACCACCACCACCACTGCCACTGCCACCGCCACCGCCGCTGCCACCGCCACTGCCGCAGCTGCCGCGACCGGAGCGACAACCGTTGACACCGCCAAGGCAGCCGCCTCTGTCCGCGACGAAATGACCGCCACGGCTGAAGCCGCCGCCGATGCCGAATTCGATCGGCGCCATCGCCGCCGCGCGACGATCAAGCGCTATACGGGGCATCCGAGCCTGGTCATCGGCACGTCGATCCTGGTGGTGATGGTGCTCGTGGCGTTGCTGGCGCCGTGGCTTGCGCCCTATTCGCCCACCAGGACGAACCTGGTCAACACCCTGCAGGATCCGAGCCTCAAGCACCTGCTGGGCACGGACCAGTTCGGGCGCGATGTGCTCTCGCGCCTGATCTTCGGCACCCAGGTGTCCTTGCTGGTCGCCGCCTGGGTGGTCACGCTCACGCTCGTCATCGGGACGGTGATCGGCGGGCTCGCCGGATTCCTGGGCGGCTGGGTCGACCGCATTTTCAACCTCTTCAACGATATCCTGATGGCGTTCCCGGGCTTTCTGCTCGCGCTCGCCATCGTCGCGTCGCGTGGCTCATCGCTCGAGTCGGTCATCATCGCGGTGTCGATCGCCTATACACCGCGCGTGGCCTCGGTGATGCGGTCGGTTGCGCTCACGATCCGCCCACGCCCGTACATCGAGGCATCGCACGCGATCGGCCTGACCACCACCCGCATCCTGCTGCGCCACGTGATCCCGAACGCGCTGCCTCCCGTGATCGTCGTGGCCACGCTCAGCGCCGCCTCGGCAATCCTCGCCGAGGCGGGCTTAAGTTTTCTCGGGCTGGGCGTCAAGCCGCCCACACCAACCTGGGGCAACATCATCGCCGACGGCCAGGCTGCGATCACCACCAACCCGCTGACCTCGATTTCGGCGGGCCTGTGCATCGCCGCGATGGTGATCGCGCTGAACATGGTCGGAGACGGCTTGCGCGACGCGCTCGATCCGCAAATGCGGCGGCAAACGGCGAAAATCCTATGACCCACGAGGCGACTGGCGCGAACCTGGCCGATGGCCTCGACACGCAGGCCGCGTCGCAGGCTGCATCGCCCGTGGTGCTGGACGTGCGCGGGCTGGTGGCCGAGGTGCAGACACCACGCGGATCCGCGCGCCTGGTCGATAGCGTGTCGCTTTCGGTCGCCGCCGGCAAGACCCTGGCCGTGGTGGGCGAATCGGGTTCGGGCAAGACGATGACTTTTCTTTCGGTGCTGGGCATCGCGCCGCCCGCCGTGCGCGTCACAGCGGGGCAGGTGCTTCTTGGCGGGCGCGACGTGCTCGCCAGTACGCCCGAGCAGTTGCGCGCCATGCGCGGAACCGTGGTTTCGATGGTGTTCCAGGATCCCCTGACTGCGCTCAACCCGGTGTTCACCGTGGGGACACAGATTTCGGAAGTCTTGCGCGCCCACTTGCCGATCAGTGCGCGCGAAGCGCGCGAGCGCGCCGTGGCGCTGCTTGAGCGGGTGCACATCCCGTCGCCTGCGCGTCGCCTGGACGATTACCCGCACCAGTTCTCGGGCGGTATGCGCCAGCGGGTGCTGATCGCGATGGCGATCGCGCTGGGGCCTCGCGTGCTGATCGCCGATGAGCCGACCACCGCGCTTGACGTCACGGTGCAGGCGCAAATCCTGGAGCTTCTTACCCAGTTGCGCGAGGAAACCGGCATGGCGCTGGTGCTGATCACCCACGATCTGGGCCTTGTGGCGCGACACGCGGACGACGTCGCGGTCTTTTACGCCGGGCGCATCGTCGAGCGCACCGCGGTCGACCCGCTGTTCGCCGAGCCGCGTCACCCCTACACCACGTCGCTGTTCCGGTCGATCCCGCGGCTTGATGAAGCGCCCGGCACGAAGCTCACGCCGATCGCCGGCCTGCCGCCCAACCTGACCGCCCTTCCCCCGGGCTGCGCGTTCGCTGCGCGCTGCGACATGCGCGCGGACGATTGCACGACGCGCCGTCCCGAGCTGGTTCCGGCGCCGGGCCCGGATCACCTTTCCGCGTGCCTGTACTGGCCTCGCCTGGCGGCTGACGCGAGCCCATCATGAGTACGCAAAAAGCGGCGGCACTGCTGAGTCTGGAAGGCGTCTGCAAGGTGTTTGGCGGCGGGCGCACGCGCGTCGTTCGGGCGGTGGATCACGTATCGCTGACATTGCAGCCGGGCAAGACGCTCGGGCTTGTCGGCGAAACCGGCAGTGGCAAAAGCACGCTGGGCCGCCTGGCGATGCGACTGATCCAGCCCACCTCCGGGCGCATCCTCTTTGAGGGGCAGGATATCGCATCATTGTCGGACTCGCGCATGCGCCGCGTACGCAGCCGGATGCAGATGGTGTTTCAGGATCCCTACGGGTCGCTGGATCCGCGCATGAACATCGAGTCGCTGATTGCCGAACCGCTGATCGTGCACGGTGTGCCCCGATCGGATCGCCGCGACCGCGTCTTTGACGCCATGCGGCGCGTGGGGCTGGATCCCGCAGTCGCACACCGGTATCCGCACGAGTTTTCGGGTGGCCAGCGCCAGCGCATCGGTATTGCGCGCGCGATCGTGCTCGATCCTGCATTGATCGTGCTCGACGAGCCCGTCTCGGCGCTCGACGTATCGATCCAGGCGCAAATCCTGAATCTGCTCGCCGAGATCCAGGAGCGCAGCGGCGTAGCCTACCTGTTCATTGCGCACGATCTTGCGGTAGTGCGTCACATCAGCGATCGTGTGGCGGTGATGTACCTGGGGCGCATCGTGGAGCTCGGCGATCGCGACGCGCTTTACGCGCGCCCGCGCCACCCCTACACCGCATCGCTGCTCTCGGCCGTGCCGCTGCCCGATCCGCGGCTCGAGCGTGGTCGCCAGCGCGTGCCGCTCATCGGTGAAATCGGCTCGGCGACCGACGTGTCATCAGGGTGCCGGTTTCACCCGCGCTGCCCCCGCGCCAGGACAATGGCGGCGAAACCAGGCGCTGACGCCGTCGTGGCCGGCAACGCGCGCCTGCCGAAAATCTGCGTGGAGCTCGACCCTGAACTCGTGGACGACGGCCACGGCCAGGCGTGCGCCTGCCACTTTCCCGATGATCCTGTTTAAACGGCGGCAAGGCATGGATATACGGCAGCAAGGCATGAGCAAACTGATCATCGATGTGCGGATCAACGAATACGCGATGCGGGATGAAAACCCCAACGTCCCGTGGACCCCGGCGGAAATCGGCCGCGATGTGCGCGCCTGCCAGGACGCCGGCGCCTCGACGGTGCACTTTCATCCGCGAAGCCCGGACGGCGGCCCCGCGCACGGCCCGGAGGATTATGCGCAGGCCATGCGCGCGATCCGCTCGAGTTGCGACCTGCTGGTGAACCCCACGCTGGGCCAGATCACGCGCGGCGGTACGCTTGAACGCATCAGCAATATTGAAACGTTCGCGGGCGATCCGTTGCTCACCCCCGACATCGTCGGCCTTGACCCCGGCTCGACCAACATCGACGCATTCGATCCGGTGAAGAAGCGCTTCCTCACGGACGACAAGGTCTACGTCAACGCGCACGCGACGCTGATCGCCTTTATTGCGCGGTTTCGCGCGCTGGGGATCCGACCGAACTTCGCGTGCTGGAGCATCCCCTTCGTGCGCAGCACCGTGGCGCTCATGGAGATGGGCCTGGTCGACGAACCCGGACACGTGCTGTTCGTGCACGGTGGCCCCGGGCAACTGGGCGCGCACCCCGCCACGCCCGAGGGCCTGCGCGCCTATACCGAGCACCTGCCCCGCGATAAGCGCATCGAATGGACGGTCTGCTGCAAGGGCGGCAACCTCTTCGCCCTGGCCATGATCGCGATTGCCACGGGCGGCCATGTCTCGATCGGGATCGGCGATTACGCGTATCCGGAGCTCGGCTACCCGACCAACACCGAACTGGTGGAAGAAATCACGCGGATGGCCCGCCAGGTGGGCCGGGCCGTCGCGACGCCGGCCGAAACGCGGCAAATCCTGGGCATTCCCTCCAGAATCCGCTAGAACCCGGCTTGAATCCTTACTTGAATCCGGGCTTGTTTTGACCTTGTGCCAGGCGCGAATCGGGCTTGACCGCGCCCGGCCGCCCGTCTGGTACTGCGCCTGCTGCCGTCTCTGCACATCCCACTCGCTTGATACTTCGCAATGCTTGGCAACGGGAACCCAGGGCCGTGGCCGGACCGGTGAACCGGGAGCGTTAGAATGTTCCTTTGTCCGAACCGCGCCCGTCGCCCCTCCCGGGTAGGTCGCGAAGGACCACGATCCGTTTCGTTCGCTAGGAGTAGCAGATTGAAGAAAACGTTGCTGGCCTGTTGCATGATGATTGTCACGTCC
>CAITPF010000268.1 GCA_903894155.1 uncultured beta proteobacterium
GCCTTGTTCCCCGGCGGTCCTGGCGCAATCCTCGGCGGCGCAATTCGCCCGGCAGGGGCATGGGGCATCCGGCCCGCAAAGAGGGAGACTCAGGTTGGGATGGGGGCGTTGACGGCTGATCGCGCCATGCAGTGCCATCCGCGCAAGCGCGAGCGTGCGCGGCGGTTCAGCAGGTTGAGGAAATAGGGCCTAAATCAGCAGTACTTGACGCTGACGATTTCAAACTCGCGCACACCCGACGGTGCCTTGACCTGCACGACGTCGCCTTCGCTCTTGCCGATCAGGGCCCGGGCCACCGGGCTCGAGACCGAAATCAGGTTGGCGCGAATATCGGCCTCGGCGTCGCCGACGATCTGGTAGGTGACGCGCTCACCCGACTCCTGATCTTCGATTTCGACGGTGGAGCCGAACACCGCGCGGCCGTCTGCATTCAGGGTCGAGGGATCGATGAGTTGCGCATTGGACAGGATGCCGTCAAGTTCGCCGATGCGCGACTCGATAAAGCCCTGGCGCTCGCGCGCGGCATCGTACTCGGCATTTTCGGACAGATCGCCGTGTGACCGCGCTTCGGCGATCGCGGTGATGACCGCGGGACGTTCGACGTGCTGCAGGCGGCGCAATTCGGCCCGCAACCGCTCGGCCCCGCGCACGGTAAGAGGAATCGTGGACATAATGGGTTTCCAGGAAAAGCAAAACCCCGGCTCAAACCTGAACCGGGGCAATCGGCAGACGCTATTTTGGGCAAACTTCAGCGCAATTGCAAGTTTGACCATCGACGGATTTCGCTGACCTTCTCCTCAAGGTTGTCCCATGACCGCTTGCCGGGCGCGAACCGGGCCCGCAGATAGCGCAGCAGGTCGGCCAGTTGCCGGTCGTCAAAGTGCTCCGAAAATCCCTTCATGAAACCGACCCCGTCACTCACGGGTTCCTGCACGCCTTCGAGGATCACGCGAATCACGTTGTCCGGGCGGTCGGAATGCAGGTTGGTGCTCAGCGCCAGCGGCACATTGGCCCCGAGCACCTTTGGCCCCTCGCCATCGTGGTGGCAGGCCCCGCACGCAGAGGAAAACATACGCTGCGCCGGGCCGAGCAGCGTCGGCTCGTTGGCAGCCGCGCCCGACACCAGCGCCTGCGCGCGACGTGCCGCCACCTCCTCGCTCACGGGTGGCCGCAGCGATGCAAGGTAATGTGCCATCGCCTGAAGATCCTCGTCGGAAGCACCGGCCAGATGACTCACGACCTGCGCCATGGACCCGCCGGCCGCACCATGCTCCGCGCTATAGCCGTGCCGCAGGTAATCAAAATAAGCCTGCTCAGTCCACGGGACAGGGCTTGACGAACCCATCGACAGGCTAGGCGCCTCCCAGCCATTGACCATCGCGCCCGACAGGAAATCCTTGCCCATGCGCTCGCCCGCCAAGGCATCGCGCGGGGAATGACACACGGAACAATGTCCGACGGCGTTGACCAGATAGGCGCCTCGCGACCATTGCGAACCAGGCGATTCCTGCGGGCGGGAAAGCACAGTGCTCTCGCCCAGGTAAAGCGCATTCCAGACGGCCATCGCGGGGCGGTGTCCGAACGGGAATTGCAAGGCGGTCTGCACAGCAGGTTGGCGCACCGGCGCCAGGTGCATCAGCCATGCATAAATCGCGGTCAGATCGTCGTCCGTCATGTGGCGAAACGCCGTGTAGGGAAACGCCGGATATAGATGCCGCCCGTCGCGGGAGATTCCCTCGCGCATCGCACGCTGGAACGCCGCCAGCGACCAGGCGCCGATCCCCGTCTCCGGATCTGGCGTGATGTTGGTGGTGTAGATCTCGCCATACGGCGAGTGGATCGCCCGACCGCCAGCGTAAGGCGTGCCGCCGGCGATCGTGTGACAACCTTCGCAATTGCCTAGCGCGGCAAGCTGACGGCCGCGTTCAATCGTGGCCTCGGAATAGGTCGATGCCGCGGGGGCCACCACCGGCGCGAGAGGCGAACGCATGCCAAGCAGCCCGAACACCGCGCCCGCGGCACCGGCGATCAGCGCGCCTATCCCCCAGAGACGGCGACGCCGTCGGGGCCAGGCGCTGGCGCCTATCGCGGCGTCAGCCAGCGTGGGCAGGACGGGGGCTGGGTCCGATGCGGTCTGCGCGACCGGATCCCGAGGGGCGGCAAGCGGGTTGAGCGCCGCCCGGACGACTTCCGGCGTGAACGGGGGTTGCCGGAATCGCACGCCGGTCGCGTCAAAGATCGCATTGGCGATGGCGGCCGTCCCCGGGACCGAAGCGGACTCGCCCGCCCCGAGTGGCGGCTGATCCGGCCTTGGCATTTGCATGACTTCGATCACAGGAACCTGCCGGAAGCTCAGGATCGGATAGCTGCCCCACTCCCTGGCCACAATGGCGTTGTCCTGGGCACGCGTGGGCACGCGTTCGTGAAGCGCCCGGCTGGTTGTCTGGATGACGTTGCCATGTACCTGATGCTCCACGCCGGCCGGATTGACTGTCAGGCCGGCGTCATGGCCGACGACGACGCGGCGCACGTGCACCTCACCCGTCTTGCGATTGACATCGACGTCCGCGACCCACGCTGCCCACGCCGCGCCGAACCCGGGCCATTTGCTGTGGATATAGCGGGCATACGCCACGCCCTGTCCGTGGAGGATGTCGCCCTCCCCGCCCATCGAGCCGGGGGAGGTCCGCGGCTGCCAGCCTGCGCGCGCCGCCGTGGCCTGCAACAGTTCAAGCGCCCTGGGATCGTCAAGGTGACGCAACCGAAACTCCACCGGGTCGACGCCGGCGGCGCTGGCGAGTTCGTCCACGTACGACTCGTGCGCGAAGGAATTCGGCAGCGCCGACACGCCTCGCAGCCAGGAAGCGCGCAGGATCGGCGGCATGTCGTTGACTGTCACGCGCAGGTTGGCGTATGTGTAGGGCGGGCGCGCCGTGCGGTCTCCCATCTCGAACGCCTGGGCTGCGGGCTCGATCGCGCGCGTGAGCAACAACGCCAGCGTCGGCGCCCCATTCGAGGGGTAGGACGTACTGAAATCGTAACCAGCCACCGACCCGTCGGCGTTGAGCCCGCCGCGCACTTGCATCCATTGCGCAGCGCCCTTCGGCTCCCAGAGGTTCTCCTGCTCCCGGGTCAGTTGCACGCGGACCGGCGCACGCGCAGCCCGTGAAAGCAACGCGGCGTCGGCCGCGACGTCGTCCGCGCCGTTGCGTCCGTAGCACCCGGAAGCTTCCATCCGCACGATCTCGATCTCGACATCCGCCAGACCCGTCAGGCGCGCAAGGTCCACTCTGAGCGCATGCGGGTTCTGGGTGCCGGCCCAGACGGACAGCACGAAGGGTTCGCCCGCGTCTGCCGCTCGCCAATGCGCCACGGCGCAAGACGGGCCAATCGAGGCGTGCATCTGATAGGGCCAGATGTACGTTCGCGCCATCGGCGTCTGCGCGGTGCCAAGGGAGCCATCGACATCGCCTTCGTCGACCAGGCGCCGGGGCGTGGCGGGATTGTCCCGCAGCGCGCGCTCGAGGTCGCGCACGTCCGGCAACCAGGGCCAATCCTTCCAGCGCACGCGCAGGGCCTGCGCCGCAGCTTCGGCCTGCTCCTCGCGCTCAGCCACCACACCGATGAAATCGCGAATCACCACCACGCAGCGCACGCCGGGTATATGGGCGATCGAGGATTCATCGACCGAATCAAGCAGGTTCCCGACGAAATCGCCATGATCGGCGCCAGCGTATGGCGGGCGCACGACGCGTCCGTGGAGCATCCCGGGCATGCGCATGTCGTGCACGAACGTGAGTTCGCCTGTCGCCTTTGCCGGAATGTCCAGGCGAGGTTGCGACTGACCCACCACGGTGTAGTGCGCCGGATCGCGCACCGGCGTGGTCAGGTCGAGCATCAGCCGCTCGTTTTGTCCGCTGACCAGTTGCGCATAGGTGACCGTCGGCGAGTCGGCGCCGTCGCCCAACCGGGCGCTCACCACGCCGCGCGTCACTTGCAGGAGGTCAGCCGTCGTCCCCAGCACCCCGGCAGCGCGCGCAAGCAGGTGGCGTCGCGCCTGTGCGGCGGCGATTCGCAACGGTTGCGCGTGGATCTGGAGCGAAGCGCTGGCGATCGTCGGCCCCTGGTTGGGCGCGGTACCCGTGTCACCCAGGATCATGTCGACCTGGTCGACGTCCACGCCGAGCTCCTCCGCCACGATCTGCGCAAACGCAGTGCGCACACCGGTTCCGAGGTCGACATGGCCGTGCAGCGCCACGATGCGCCCGTCGTCCCAGACTGACAGCAGGATCTCTGGCCCCTCCGATGGGTTCGAGGCTACCGCGGCGGGCTGGCCCTTGACAGGCGGTGCGGGCGCCACCGGCTCGCGCAACAGCAGCAACACGCCGCTGGCGGACAGGAAGTCGGCTCGGGTGCGCAATGGCCGCGATCCCATGTCAGCGCCCCTCCCCGGATGCTTGTGTCGCCATCAGGCGCGCTGCGCCGCGCACGGCCTCGACGATCTCGACGTGCGCGCCGCAGCGGCAAAAATTGCCCGACAGCGCAGACCGGATCTGCGCATCGCTTGGATCCGGTTGATCACAGAGCAACGCAACCGTCGTCATGATCATCCCGTTCAGGCAATACCCGCACTGCGCGGCCTGCGCGTCGATAAACGCCTGCTGCACCGGGTGCAGGTTGCCCGCATTGCCGAGGCCCTCAAGTGTGGTGATGCGCCGTCCGCGAACGCCCGCGAGCGGCACGACACAGGACCGCGCGGGGATACCGTCAATCAGAACCGTACAGGCGCCGCACTCGCCCAGGCCGCAGCCGTATTTCGGCCCGTTCAGGGCAAGATCGTTGCGAAGAATCATCATGAGCGGCGTGTCATGCGCAGCATCGACGGTGTAATCCTGCCCGTTGACATTGAGCACGACGGGCATGGGTGGGGTGTGCATACGATCTCCTCGCCTAAACGCCCAGGCACGCGTCGCGCACGGCCTGGTTCGTTTCAAGTTCAGCCATCGATCCCTCAAAGTGGATCTGGCCCTTTTCCAGCACATACGCGCGATCGCAGACCAGGCTGGCAAAGTGAAGATTCTGCTCGGACAGCAAAATACTGACGCCCTGCGCCTTGAGCGCGACAATCATGTCGGCCATCTGTTCGACGATCACCGGCGCGACCCCCTCCGACGGTTCGTCGAGCAAAACGAGGAAGGGATTGCCCATGAGCGTTCGCGCCACGGTCAGCATCTGCTGCTCGCCTCCGCTCATGCGCCCGCCCGGGCGCCCGGGCATTGCGCCCAGATTGGGAAACAGCGCAAACAGTCGCTCCGGGGTCCAGTGTGGGGCCGCAGTGCCGTCTGCCCAGCGGCGCGCGCGCTGGCGGCCCACCTCGAGGTTTTCGAGCACGGTCAGATCCGTAAAGATGCGACGATCCTCCGGCACGAACCCAAGGCCGTGCGACGCGATTTCGTGCGAAGGGGCCAACGAAATATCGCGCCCCATGAATCGCACCGCGCCACGCCTGCGATCGACCAGGCCCATGATGGATTTCATGGTGGTGGACTTGCCCGCGCCGTTGCGACCCATCAGCGCCACCACCTCGCCCTGATCGACGCGCACACTGACGTCGAAAAGAATCTGCGCAGCGCCATACCACGCGCTCAGTCCATTCACGTCAAGCAAGGTGTTCATGCCGGCAACCTCTCGAGCGCCTGCGGCACATGGGGCGCGAATGTCGCGCCCGTGCCGAAATAGACTTGCTTGACGAGCGGATCTTCTCGCACTGCGGCGGGCTTGCCCTGCGCAATGAGCCGGCCGCGCGCCAGCACGATCATCCGGTCGGCATGTGCGAACACGACATCCATGCTGTGCTCGGTGAAGAGCACCGCGATGCGCCGCTCGATGACCAGACTGCGCGTCAGTGCCATCAAATCGTTGCGCTCGCGCGGGGCCATGCCTGCGGTCGGCTCGTCCATCAGAAGCAGGCGCGGTTCGTTGGCCAGCGCAATCGCCAGCTCCACGCGCTTGACGTCGCTGTAGGCGAGCTCGCGGCATGGCCGGTGCGCCTGGGCGCCCATGCCGACCTGACCAAGGAGATCCAGGGCCCGCGCGCGCTGTTGATCGCGTGCGCGCGTCCAGAGCGAAAACAGGCGCCCTGCGTGCGAAATCAGCGCCATCTGCACGTTCTCGAGCACGGTCATCGATGAAAAAGTCTCGGCGATCTGGAACGTGCGTCCGACGCCAAGCGCCCAGATTTCGCGGGGCTTGCGCCCAACCAGTTCGTGGCCGTCGAGTTTCACGGATCCGCGGTCGGCGCGCAACTGCCCGTTGACCATATTGAAGGTGGTCGATTTGCCGGCGCCATTGGGGCCGATGAGCGCAAGCAATTCGCCTGCGGCAACGTCGAAATCGATGCCGTCCACGGCCTTGACGCCGCCGAACGACTTGCCCAGCCCGCGGACACTGAGCAGCGTCATGCAACGCCCTCCCCGCTACGGTGCCGCAAGCGCTCGGCCACCTGACGCACAAAACCGGCAATGCCCTGCGGAAACAGCAGGACAAGCAGCAGGATCACGCCGCCAAGCGTCGCCCGCCAGTATTCGGTGTTGCGCGCAACCACGTCGTGCAGCCAGGTGAAAGTGACCGCCCCCACGGCCGGCCCGGCCAGCGTTTGAACGCCGCCCAGAAGCACCATGACCAACCCGTCGACCGACTTGCTCACATGCAGAGTCTCGGGCGAGATGCTTCCCTTGGAATAGGCGTAGAGGCCTCCTGCGAGCCCCGCGAAAGCGCCCGCGATCACAAAGGCCATCCACTGGATGCGACGCACATTGATGCCAATGGCATCAGCGCGCACGGGCGAATCGCGGCCAGCGCGCAGTGCGAGCCCGAACGGGGAAAACAGCATGCGCCGCAGCGCAATCACGGAGAGCGCGACCAGCGCAAGCGTCAGCAGATAGTAGGCGCGCTTGTCGGCGAGCCACGGCGGCGGCCAGATGCCGGTCAGACCGTTGCTGCCGCCGGTCAGCGCATCCCACTGGAACACGACCGCCCACGTGATCTGCGCGAATGCCAGCGTAAGCATGGCAAGGTACACGCCCGAGAGGCGAACGCAGAACCACCCGTAAAGTGCTGCTCCGGCGGCCGCAACCGCCGGGGCGGCCAACAGCGCGGCCTCCATCGGCAAGCCCAGGCGACGGGCCAGCAGCGCGGCGCCATAGGCGCCGAGCCCGAAATACGCGGCGTGCCCGAACGAGTGCATGCCGCCCGGGCCCATGATGAAGTGCAAGCTGGTGGCAAACAGCACGGCCACCAGCAGGTCAATTCCCAGCACCAGCACATAGGGCTGCCCGGCGGCGAGCCACGGCAGCGCGATCAGCGCGTCGATCAGCAGCACACCCGCGACCAGCGTGGCGCGCCCCCCCGGCCGCAGGGGCCCTTCGCCGGTCGCGCCACCGCGCACCAGCGCCGAAGGCCTGCCCATCAACCCCCAGGGGCGCGCGACGAGCACCACGGCCATGACCAGGAACTCGGCCACCAGCGTAAGCTTGGAAAACGACACGTCGACCCCGAAGATCGACACCACGCCCAGCCAGATGCAAATCGCCTTGATCTCCGCGATCAGCAGTGCGGCGATGTACGCACCCGGGATGGACCCCATGCCGCCGACCACGACGACGACGAAAGCGGCACCGATGATATTGAGATCGAGTTCGAGGCTCGCAGGCTCGCGGGGCAACTGCAGTGCGCCGCCCAGACCGGCGAGCGCCGCGCCCAGCGCGAAAACGGCCGTAAACAACCATGCCTGATTGACCCCGAGCGCGGCGACCATCTCGCGATCCTGTGTGGCTGCGCGCACCAGCGTGCCGAAACGGGTGCGGGCCAGCGCCAGCCACAACACCCCCAGTACGATCGGCCCGGCAGCGATCAGCAGCAGGTCATAGGCCGGAAAGTTGCGCCCGAGGATCGCGACGGAACCCGCGAGGCCCGGGGCGCGCGGCCCGAGGAGCTCCTCGGGCCCCCATGCCCAAAGCACGGCATCCTTCACGACGAGAACGACGGCAAAGGTCGCCAGCAGTTGAAACAACTCCGGCGCCTTGTAGATGCGCCGCATGAGCAGAATCTCGACTGCGGCGCCGGCCAGCCCGACCACGATCGCGGAAATCAGGAGCGCAGGCCAGAACCCGGCGCGCGCGCCCAGCAGCGACGTCAGGGTGTAGGCAAGGTAAATGCCCAGCATATAGAAAGAGCCATGCGCGAAATTGACGATGCGCGTGACCCCGAAGATCAGCGACAACCCGGCAGAGACGAGAAAAAGCGAGGACGCCCCGGCAAGTCCGTTGAGCAGCTGTACGACAAAGCCTGAAAAATCCATGTGCGTCGCGGGAAGTCGTTGAAACATCCGGCGCGGGCGCGGCAGCCCATGGGGCTCGCGCACGCGCCGGGGCGGTCGTCAGGGCGCGGGACGCAGCGCTCGCACTTCGGCATCAGAGGGCAAGTATGCCGCACCGTCAAGATAGCGGAAATCAATCATGACGCCCTTGCCGCCTTCGTTGCTGGTGCGCCCGACAAAGCTGCCCATGGTCGACTGGTGGTCCTCGGGCCGATAGCGGATCTCGCCGAACGGCGTGCTCACCGTCAGGCCGCTGAACGCCTCGACGAGTTTTTCAGTATCCGTGCCACCGGCCTTGCGAATGCCGGCCGCCAACGACATGATGGCGCTGTATCCGACGATCGAACCCAGGCGCGGGTAATCCTTGAAGCGTGCCTGGTAGGCCTTGAGGAAGGCGTCGTGCTCGGGCGTCTTGATGCCATACCACGGGTAGCCGGTGACCAGCCAGCCATTGGGCGTTTCGTCCTTGAGCGGATCGAGGTATTCGGGCTCGCCCGTCAGCAGGCTCACGACCTCGACGCCCTTGAAAAGGCCACGCGTGTTGCCTTCGCGAACGAACTTGGCGAGATCGGCGCCGAACAGCACGTTGAAGATCGCATCGGGCTTGGCGTCGGCAATGGCCTGCACCACGCTGCCGGCATCGAGCTTTCCAAGCGGCGGCGCCTGCTCGGCGACGAATTCGACGTCAGGCTGCGCGGCCTTCATCAACGCCTTGAAGGTGGCGACGGCGGACTGCCCGTACTCGTAGTTCGGGTACACGACAGCCCAGCGCTTCTTCTTCATTGCCGCCGCTTGCGGAACCAGCATCGCCACCTGCATATAGGTCGAGGTCCGCAGGCGGTAGGTGTAGCGGTTTCCGTTCTGCCAGACGATCTTGTCGGTCAGCGGCTCACTGGCCAGGAAGAACACTTTTTTCTGGCCAGCGAAATCCGTGAGCGCCAGGCCAATATGCGACAGGAAGGAACCGGTCAGGACATCCACATGATCGCGCGAGACCAGCTCTTCGGCAACCCGCACGGCATCGCCCGGGTTGGCATTGTCGTCACGCGTGATGAGTTCGACCTTCTTGCCGTTAAGCCCGCCCGCTGCATTGATCTGCTCGACAGCGAGTTCCATGCCCTTCTTGTAGGGTTCCAGGAAGGCCGGCTGGGCCTTGTAGCTGTTGATTTCGCCAATGCGCACGACGCCTTGCGACTGGGCTGCGGGCGCGGCGCAAAGGGCTGCGGCGATCAGGACGGCCCTGGTCGCGGTGCGGTTGAAAAAAGTCTTCATCGTGATCTCCGTAATCATGGGGTTCGATCAGATCGGGCGGCAAGTGGAAACGGGACGCCCGGCAAAAAAGTGGACTATCGAAAAATCAGCGATCGCGCGCGCTGCGCCGGGCTA
>CAITPF010000269.1 GCA_903894155.1 uncultured beta proteobacterium
AAAAGGCCGGCCACGCCGGCTTGCGTCAACTGGGGCACGAAGCGATGCAGGATCTGGCCGACCGTCTGGCGCGGTGCCAGGCCAGGCTGGACCACGGGTTCGATGAAATACGCATCACCGCCGCGGTAGTCGCCTGCCGGGATATGCGCATCAGCGTCAAAATCCGTTGCGATCCGGAACTCTTCGCCGATCTTGCCGATGAGCACCACGCTTGGGCCCGAATCCGGCACATACAGGCAGGGCATGGTGGATTCGTGGATTTCAGCCACGCCGCAGCGCACCTGACGTGTGCGAAAGCCCAGGCGCGCGAGGGTGTTCAACAACCCGGCGAGGTCAAGTTCATCTGAAAAGTACGGCAACGCTTCTGCGATCTGGCGCGCAGAACTCAGCACATTCAACTGCTTGAGCAAAATCGAGAGGTTGGCAGAGAAATCGGTCGGGCGTGAAAAATGCCGCTCGATCGTCAGCGCTACCTTCTTCCAATGCTCAGGATCCGCGCCCTGCTCGAAGGCCTGCTGCTCGAACTCGAACACGCGCGGCTCCGGCGACTGCTGCGCATGCCCGGACATTGCCGCGGCAGGCGCCGTGTCGGCGGCCCCCGGGCCTGCGACCTTCTCGACCTCAAACGCCTTGCCGTTTTCGAGCCAGATAAAGCGGCTGGCCAGACTGCGAAAATTCGATCGCTGCGAAACCATCACGATCGTGACCTTGCCGCGCATCGATTCGAGATAGTCGAGCAACGGCTGATCGTCACTCGGCCCGACGGCGGAATTCGCGTCGTCAAAGAGCACGAGCTCCGGACTTGCGGCAAAAGCTCGCACGATGGCAAACCGCTGGCGGTATCCCGGTGGCAGGACATCGAACGCCGTGTCGCCCACCACCGTGTCCCACCCGCGGGGCAGCCGGGAAACGAACGGCGTCAGTCCGAGTGCATCCGCAATGCGCCTGGCCTCGGGTGCGCGCGCCGGGTCGAACATCGTAACGTTGTCAAGCAGCGACCCGTGAAACATCTTCGCGGTCGGCGCAAGGTAGACGATGCGCCCCGGCCGGGCGGATTCGCAGACCTCGCGCAACGGCCGGCCGTTGACTTCGATCGATCCGCGATCGGGCTCAACCAGCCCGCCCAGGCATTGCATCAGCGTGCTGCGCCCGGTTCCGCTTGCACCGACCAGTGTCACAAAATCCCCTGGCACGATATCGAGCATGACCTCGCTGAGCAGGGGTGGCCCTTCGATGCCGGGAAACGCGTAGCAGAGGTCGCTGACTCGCACGCCAGCCGGCCAGTGCCCCGAGACTCGAAGCTCGGCGCGCCTGGCAGCGCCGGGGTCGTCTGCGTTCGGCCGCAGTGCGGGCCGCGCCAGCACCTGGTCAAGCTCGGCGGAGACGCTCGAATCGTTACGCAAGCGCGCAAACAGCGTCCCCATGTTCTGGATGGGGGAAAACGCGCGCATGCTCAGCGAGATACAGGCCGCAAGCTCGCCGACGGACAACTCCTGGATCACGACCAGGTAGGCGCCCACGGCAACCATGAGTGTGCTGAACAGCGGGTTAAGAATCGCTCCGGTGCCGCTCACCATGTCCGATCCCCGCACCATGCGGGCAAGCGCTAGCGAGCATGCCTGCTGCAAACGCTCGAATCGGCGAATCATCAGAAGCTCCATCGTCATCGACTTCACTTCGTGGACGTTGTTGAGCACTTCATCGATAAAATTCGCGCGACGCAGATCGACACGCCGTTTGTCGCGCGTGCGCTTGTCCTGCCGCAGGCTGCTTGAGCGCCCGATCAGCGCGGCGACAAGATAGCCGACGATCAACACCGCGCCGACCCAGGGACTGATGATCGTAATGAAGAGCACGTAGCACAGGCAGAACGGCAGATCCAGCAGCTGCTGGTAGCTGCTTCCCGAGTAATAGTTCTTGACCGTACCGATCGCCTTGAGGATTTCGTTGAACTTTCCGGTACCCGTGCTTTCGAATTCCTGGATCGGCTCGCGCAGGAAGCGGCTGAACAGCCCCATCGTCATGTTGTGCTCGAACTGCGCCGCGATCCACGTCATCGCATAGGAGCGCACGACCATGGCCGCGGCTTCGAACGCGAGCGCGATGGCGCAGCAGGCGCACAGGATGACGAGCGTGGAAATCGACCGGTTGGCGAGGATGCGATCGTAGAGCTGCAGCATCAGCAGCGGGAACGCGAGGCCAAGGATATTGATCGCGGAGCTCGCCATCACCATGGTGCCGCGCATCTTGTTGATCGGGCGCAGGCCCTGCACCGCCTTGAGAGAGGCGCTGGCGTCGATCAGCTCCTGATCGACCTTAGCCATTTTTCGCTACCGGGTCGCACGCCGCATCGCCCGGGATCACACCGCCGCCCAGCGCCTTGACCAGATCGATCGAAGCCTTGAGCCGATCGTTCTGGGCCGTGATAAAGGTATCTTCCGAGTTCAGGACGGTCTGCTGGATCGTCAGGAGTTGCAGGAAATCGATCGCGCCCCATTCGAGCAGTTTCTGCGTATCGGACTCGAGCTTTTGCGCGGTGACGCGCGCCTCGCCGAGCGATGCGTAGCGTTCGTTGTTCTGTTTGATCGCGGTCAGGGCATCCTCGACATCGCGCATGGCGGTCTGCACTGACTTTGCGTAGATCTCCAGCAGTTCGAAGTTGCGCGCGCTCGCGGCTTGCTCCTCAGCCTTGCGCCGCCCCGCGTCGAAGATATTCTGCACGATCTGCGCCGTGATGTTGAAGAACAGGCTCTGCGGGCTCGTAATGGTCGAGAGGTAGTAGCTGCCGATGCCGCCCTGCGCCGTCAGCGGAAACGTCGGCAGGAAGGCTGCGCGCGCGGCGTACAGATCCGCTTGCGCGCCGAGCAGGTCGGCCTCTGCAGCGCGGATATCGGGTCGCCGGCAAAGCAGATCGGAAGGCAAGCCCGGCTGCAGCGGAATCGGCGTGAACGCGGTCATCGACGTCGCCTCGATCGCGAGCCTGCCAGGGACACCGCCCACCAATTGGGCCAGCAATGTCAGCTGCTGCTCGCGAAGGTTCACGAGGGAGGCAACGTTCGCCTCGGTATTCCTGACCAGGATCGTCTGTTGCCCAAGATCGATCGCGGTGCCATCGCCCCGGCGCACGCGCTCGGAGATCCCGTGCTGGACTTCCTTGATCCCGGCAAGGTTGCGCTTTGCGACTGCGATGCGCTCGGTCAGCGAAACGACCGTGAAATAGGCGGTCACCACACTGGCGGTCAGCGTGATCGCCAGAGCATCACGCGCGTAGGTACTGGAGACGGCCTTTTGCAGTGCCGTATCGGTGTTGAACCCCTTCTTGCCCCAGAGATCGACCTCGTAGCCTGCCCGCAATCCGGCCTGGTAGACGGGCTGTGCCGTCCAATCTGCGGTGGTCGCCGCCGTGCCGATCCCGTTAAAGGGCGCCTGGCTCTGGTAACCGACCACGGCGTCTAGCGTCGGGTACTGCGCCGAGCGGACGACTTCCGCCTGCGCACCCGTCTGCGCCACGCGGTAGACGGCGGCCTTCAGATCGTAGTTATAGGTCAGCGCCTGGCCGACGAAGCGATTGAGTTCTTCGTTGTTGAAGGCGCGCCACCATTCAGCCGCCACCGCATTCGCTGCGGCAGGATCCGGCGCCTTCGTGAATGCCGGTGGAATCCAGGGCGTGACGTAGCCCTTACCCGCCGGGGCGTCGCCCTCTTTGGTGATGGGTGTCGTGCAGGCCGCCAGAATCAGCGGCGACAAGATCCCTGCGATGATTGATCTGCGGTATCTTCGCTGCAACACGCCGGTCGGCCTGACTTCGCCTTATTTGGCCATTTTCTTGAGCGTGCTGGGCACGGCCTGCGGTATTGCCGCGGGCGCGGCGACGGGTGCAGCTACGGCGGGCGCGGCGATGGCGGGCGCAGTGGCCTGGGGCTGTGCCTCGCCAGGTTCGGATCGCTTGAGCAGACCCTGCTGGGTCAGCTGGTTCATCACGCCCGAAAGCTGGTTATAGGTGCGCACCAGGCCTTGTAGCGTCATGGCCACGCTGCCCACCGCTTGCACGTCGAGCTTATCCGGTGCCGGCTGCGCCGTGATGTTGATCAGCTCAAAGCGAAGCACGCCATCGACCATGCGGATGTTGGCCAGGCCGTCGGAAAAAATGGTCGTTTGCAAGATGATGTCCTTGGGGAATAAACGGATTAGCGATCGATTTTGACTGCGGCGGCCCATGGGGCGTCAGAAATTCCGACAGCCTGACAGGCTCTATTTTTAACGATTCGCGCACTGCCCACAACCGATTTGCACGCAAGCGCGGTAAATGTCCGCTTGTGAGGCGGAGGGTGAGGCGCCACGGCTACATAAATCACTTTAATTGCCAGTTTGGCGATCCGACAGACGAACTTCACCGATTGCGGAACTCTGCAATCGGCGAAGGGGTTTCAGACGTTTTACCCGTGCAAGAGCACGGAGGTGACGTTGGTCAGGTCGTGGTTCTGGCCAT
>CAITPF010000270.1 GCA_903894155.1 uncultured beta proteobacterium
ATATGCATTTCAATCAATTCCGTGACCAGTGCTTACCAGGCAAAACCGACCCCGGCATAAAAGCCCGATGTGGCCACATCGTAGACAAAACCGCCGCTCCGGTAGTTGATGGCGGAGTATCGATAGCCAAGTTTACCAATCACATCGGGGCGAAACGCGTAGTTCACCCCACCAAGGACTTGCCACGTCAGGTTGGATCCCGAACCTGAACCGCCAACGTCCGCATAGCCGACAACACTCCATTGCTCGTCGAAGCTATGCCTGACCCGCACGCCCGCAATAGGGTCAACCCAGTCCATGCGCTGCGAAAAATTCTGCGAGAAGACCGTGCCAGGGAGCAGGGGGGAAGAGAGTGTCGCGTTCACATCCCAACCGACGCTGTTGTAGCGAAGCCCTGCCAGCGCATCGAGCGTGGTTTGACCTTCAAGGACACGGTAATAACCGGCAGCAGCATATTGTTGCTGCGTCACGTTGCCGTTTGCAGAGAGGCTTACCAGTCCATTGGGTCCAGAAATACTGCCACGGTCGGATACGCGGAGATAAATGCCATCCAGTAACAGACCCCAGCGGCCGCGGCGCACGTCAAAGGCAGCCATTCCACCGATATCCATGCGACCCACGATGTCAGAGAAGCTCTGATTGAATGCCTGACCGTTGCCGGGACCATTGGCCAAACCCACGGTGCCACTTTGGCCAGTGGCCCAGAGATAGGGCGTGAACTCATAGTGCCATGGGCTGGAATCCACGTCGGTATCCGCGGCCTTAGCGACCGGAATGCATGCAAAAGCGAGTCCAAAAATCGCCGCGAAGCAACTTATCCACTGGCGATAACCATAGCGACTTCTCATGCGGCTTTTCCTGTATTGAAGATGCCTGAAGGAAAGCGAGATGCCCTCCTGAACACGGGTGAATTCTAAACCGTGTCGTGTCGCATCGGACTATCATGATCCTCAGGTTTAGCGAGGAGGGCATCATGAACCTTAGCTTTCTCGGTGCAGCGGGTACCGTCACCGGTTCAAAAACACTTGTTGAGTGTGATGGCACGCGGATTCTGGTCGATTGCGGCTTGTTCCAGGGCTACAAGAATCTGCGCGCGCTCAACTGGATTGCATTTCCGTTCAACCCTGCGCAGATCGCCGCCGTTGTCCTCACGCATGCGCACGTGGATCACTGTGGCGCGTTGCCGCTGTTGCACCGACAGGGCTTTCGCGGTCCTGTTTACGCGACGCCTTCGACCATCGAGCTTTGCAAGATTCTGTTGATCGACAGCGCGGAACTGCAGCAGGAGGAGGCGAATTACGCCAACAAACATCACACCTCGCGCCACGAACAGGCCTTGCCGCTCTACACGGTAGCCGATGCGCGCGCAACGCTTCGCCAGTTCCGCGCGCTGCCTTTTGGCCAGACAATCGAGGTCGCCCCGGGGATTTCGGCGAAGATCCGCCCCGGGGGGCACATCCTGGGCGCGGGATCGGCCGAAATTTCCGCAGGCGGCAAGGTCGTGCTGTTTTCCGGTGATGTTGGCCGCCCGCATGACGAGATCATGCAACCGCCCGCACCGATTGAACGGGCGGATTACATCGTGGTCGAGTCAACCTATGGTGACCGGTTGCACGAACGGGTCGATGCCGACGATGAATTCGGACGCGTCATTGTCAGGACCATTGCCCGCGGTGGCATCGTGGTCGTGCCGGCATTTGCGGTGGGAAGGGCTCAGGAACTCTTGTTATCCCTGTACCGGTTGAAGCAACGCGGCGTCATCCCCGACGTTCCCGTATACCTGAACAGCCCGATGGCGATCGATATGACCGAGATTTATCACAAACACAGGGTCGAGCATCGATTGTCGGTCGGGGACTGCGCAGGCATGTTCGGCGTGGCCAAGATGGTGCGCACGGTGGAGCAATCCCGCGAGTTGGATAGGCTGCGATACCCGTCGGTCATCGTATCGGCAAGCGGCATGGCGACTGGTGGGCGTGTATTGCACCATATCAAGACCCTTGGGCCGGATCGGCGCAATTCGATCGTCTTTGCAGGGTTTCAGGCGGCTGGTACCCGCGGAGCACGTCTATTGGCCGGCGAGCGCACGACGCGGATCTATGGTGAGGAGATCCCGATCAACGCGGAAGTCGTGGCGCTGCCTGCGATGTCTGCGCACGCCGACGCGCAGGAGATTGTCGAGTGGCTGCGCACGGCACCCAAGCCGCCGACTGCGGTATACCTGAATCATGGCGAACCTGGTCCTGCCGATGCATTGCGGCAACGCATTGAACACGAACTGGGCTGGGCGACGATGGTGCCGCTGTTGGGGCAACGCGTCGAACTGACGTGACGCGCTGTCGGATCGCGCGCAGCAGCGCGATCGTTGTGCCTGATTGCGCAAGCGGGTTTACCGCATTTGTCCATGCGCAAAACACGCATAATGTATATTATGTAAAGTAACGAATGTACGTAGAAATGCAGGCAACCCAGGCCACAGCACTTCTAAAGCTGAGCGGAAACTCCCCTACGCCGACGTGCATAGGCGATCTCGGCGCCAATCAGCGCGGCGTGCGGGTTGCGGATGAAATACAACGGAACGGTATCGAGCCAGGCTGCGTGGCGTCCTTTGTCGTGGAATCGCTCCCGTATGAGCGGGAAGGAAAACAGCGAGAGCATCCTGCCGGATAATCCACCGCCGATATACACGCCGCCAGACGCGCGAAACGTCATCGCGAGATCGCCCGCAAAGCTGGCGAGCAATCCGCAGAAGCATTCAATCGCCATCGTCGCAACCGGACAGGATCCTTCCAGGGCCGCCTCGATGATCTCGCGCGGCGTGCGCGACGCTGTTTGGGCTGATCCGACGCTTCCCCGGCAAACCTCATCGATCAACTGTAATCCCGGGCCGGAAAGCACCCTCTCCCACGAAACTCTGCCGAATCGGTCCTGCGTCTGCAGAAGAAGCGCCTGTTCAAGCTCTGTCGAGGGCGCAAAACCGGCGTGGCCACCTTCGCTGTCGATCACGATGCGCGTGCCATTCGTCTCGAGTAGCGCAGCCACGCCAAGCCCGGTTCCCGGCCCGAAGACCACCCGTACGGTCGGCTCGATCGCGTCGGCACTGTGGCTGGAAGGCTCAAATACGTGCGGCGCGACCGTGACAAGGTCGGCTCGGGTCAGGTCAGGCAATGTCAGGGCCAACGCAGCAAAGTCATTGACCAGCACCACGCGCGCAAGCGCCAGATCGCTCTGAAGCGCCTGCTCGCTGAAGGTCCAGCCGACGTTCGTCAGGATGCCACGGCCGTGGCCCACAGGACCCGCCACGGCGATGGCGGCGCCTTTCGGTTTGATACCGAGTCGCCGGATTGCCTCAGCGCAAAGGCTTGCCATCGAGGGTGCGCTATCGCGCGGCAGGGTGAGAATCTCAGTCGCCACCCTGCCCGCTGTTGCCGACGAAAAGCGGGCAAAAGTCCCGCCAATATCGGCGACGAGTACGTGGTCGCTGTCGGCTTCCCGTGTTTGCATGCTCGTTGTCCTGTGCGCCGCATGTCGAGTCGTGGACGACAACACCGGGCGCGTGGTGTTGTCTTCCCGAAAGAGCGGCTCAACCCGCCTTGAAGGCCGCCTTGAGTTCGCGAACGCCTTGCGCCAGGATCCGTGCATCGAGCCCAACCGCCACGAACGTGCAGCCTAGCTCCAGGAAACGCTTGGCGAGCGCACGGTCCGGCGTCAGGATCCCTGCAGCCTTGCCGTGCTTACGGATGGTGGAGATACACTTTTCGATCACCGCAACAACTTCCGGGTGACCTGGGCTGCCCAGGTGTCCAAGCGCGGCCGAGATATCGGATGGGCCGAGGAACACGCCATCGACACCTTCGACCTGGCAGATGGCATCAAGGTTGCCAAGCCCGACAGCCGTTTCAACTTGCACCAGCAGGCAGATATCGTCGTTGGCACCTTTGGCATAATCCTTGATCAAATCCCAGCGCGAAACCCGGGCGGTTCCGTAGCCGACGCCGCGGTTGCCATGCGGCGGGTAGCGCACGGCGCGCACCAGTTCGCGCGCCTGCTCTTCGGTATCGACCATCGGGATCAGCAGGCTTTGCACGCCCACGTCGAGATATTGCTTGATCAAATGCGTTTCGCCGATGGGCGGGCGCGCGACCGCGTGCGTGTCGTATGCCGCCAGCGCCTGAAGTTGCGAAAGCACCGTGCGCGGACTGCTCGGGGTGTGCTCGCCGTCAAGCAACATCCAGTCGAATTCCGCCGTGGCGCAGATTTCCGTCGTGAAGGGATCGGGGATGGATAGCCACAGCCCGATATTGGCCTTGCCTTCTTTCAGCGACTTCTTGAAGCGATTTGAGTAATCCGCCATGGTGCGATCATCGTCCTTATAAGGGATCAGGCAAAGCCGTTAGGCTTTTGGCAACTCCTGTTACAGGCCGCCTGTGTTGAGCCTGGCATTGTTAATCAGGGCGTCAGGCCGCCAGCAATTTGCTGATCGCGGCGCCCATTTCGGTCGTCGAAGCCTTGCCGCCAAGGTCGCCCGTGACCGGGCCCTGAACCAGCACGGTTTCGATGGCCTTGACAATCGCATCGTGCGCGTCGATATAAGGCTTGCGCTGGTCTTCCGGCAAACCCAGCCCGAGGTATTCCAGCATCAGGGCACCTGACCAGATCATGGCGACCGGGTTGGCGATGTTCTTGCCGCAGATGTCGGGCGCAGAGCCGTGCACCGGTTCAAACAAGGAGGGGAACTTGCGATCCGGATTGAGGTTGGCAGACGGTGCGAGGCCGATGGTGCCCGTACAGGCGGGGCCGAGGTCAGACAAGATGTCGCCAAACAGGTTGGAGGCGACGACGACGTCGAAACGATCCGGGTAAAGGACGAAGCGTGCCGACAGGATGTCGATGTGCTGCTTATCGGTCGTGATCTGCGGGTATTCCTTGCCGATGATCGCGGCGCGCTCGTCCCAGTACGGCATGCTGATGGCGATGCCGTTCGACTTGGTCGCAATCGTCACGTGGTGCCGGGCGCGGCGGGTGGCCAGCTCGAATGCAAAACGCAGGACGCGATCCGTGCCGATACGCGTGAAAATCGATTCCTGCAGGACGATCTCGCGATCGGTGCCCTCGAACATCTTGCCGCCGACGGCTGAGTACTCGCCTTCGGTGTTTTCGCGCACGACGAAGAAATCGATGTCGCCCGCCTTGCGGTTGGCCAGCGGGCACGGCACACCCTCAAAGAGCCGCACCGGGCGCAGGTTGATGTACTGGTCAAACTCGCGGCGGAACTTGATCAGCGACCCGTAGAGCGATATATGGTCAGGCACGATATCCGGCATGCCCACGGCACCAAAATAAATGGCGTCGCACGCCTGGAGGTGCGTCTTCCAGTCATCGGGCATCATCTTGCCCGTCTTGGTGTAGTAATCGCACGAAGCCCAGTCAAAGTGCGTGTATTCGAGCTTCAGGCCGAATTTGTCCGCTGCAGTGGCGAGCACCCGAAGGCCTTCGGGCATGACTTCCTTGCCAATGCCGTCACCCGGCAGCACTGCGATACGAAAGGGGCGTCCCATGAACGTCGACTCCTGTTTTTGTGATGCGGTGATGTTAACCCTTTCCCGTGCCGCGGTCGTTTGCCGGCTTAGCCCCGCGCGTGTGAGCTCAAGCGTTTGGCCGGTAGCCAGAAGCCGGTATGAAATTACGGGCTGCCGCTAGGGGTCAATGAATGATGCGCATGCATCCGTGGGAACAGCTGCAGCGTGTCCTACAAAAGGGATCATTTTTATGATTGCGGACGCCACTCGACAGGGCGCCGCGACAACGCCGCATCCCCCCAGCATCGTGGGCAACATGCAGGCGGCGACCAGTACCCCACCAATCTTCAATTTGATTTTCATGGGGTGGTGATACATGACATGCTTTGACCTCGAAATGTGACTTGGCATCGCTTCCAGGCGAAGACGACAGCGGGCAACGCGAATCCTGCCTGCACGGAAAATGTTTCCGGCCGGTCGTGGGTCAGTTGGCGTGCGGCGAATGTAGGTGTATTCGTCTCGTATGTATTGTTGTCATTGAGGTGCAGTTGATATCGGTCAACTGCTTTAGGACATTTAGCAGGCACGCCTAAGCCATGCTTTATCACGCACCCTCTCCGGGAGGTACTGCTGACAGCGTATTAAGCCGGGTATCCGCAGTGTGTCGATTTGGGCACCACGGCAAGCGGGTTGGATTCGGGCCCCACGGCAAACGGGTTGGATTTCGCGCGAAAGGACCGCCCGCTTCAAGTGTGGCGAACTTCAGCATCCCGCGATCACGGGAGACCTCAGGCGCGCTCGAAAATCGCAGCAATCCCCTGCCCGCCGCCGATGCACATCGTCTCCAACCCGTAGCGCCCTTTGCGGCGCCCGAGTTCGTGCAGCAGCGTGGTCATGATCCGCGCGCCGGTTGCGCCCACGGGATGGCCCAGCGAAATTCCTGATCCGTTGACATTGAGCCTATCTTCAAGCGCTTCCAGCGAACTGCCCCACCCCTTGATGCACGAGAGTACCTGGCAGGCGAACGCCTCGTTCAGTTCGATGAGGTCCATCTGGTCGAATTGCAAGCCAGTCCGGCTGAGCAACTTCTGGACCGCGGCCACCGGGCCAATGCCCATATGGGAGGGTTCGACACCTGCGACTGCCCAACCGACCAGCCAACCGATGGGCTCAAGTCCGAGTTCGACCAGTTTGTCTTCGGCGACCACCAGGCAGGCCGCGGCGGCGTCGTTCTGCTGGCAGGCGTTTCCGGCCGTCACCGTCCCATCCTTCATGATGGGCCGGAGCCTGGCAAGGCTCGCCGCCGTCGTGTCACCCCGGAATCCTTCGTCGCGATCAACAATGATCGGTTCGCCCTTGCGTTGCGGTACGGAAATCGGAACGACTTCATCGGTAAAACGCCCGGCATCCCAGGCCTGCGCCGCACGTTGTTGGCTGCGCGCAGCAAAAGCGTCTGCCGCCTCGCGGGATATTCCATAGTCGCGCGCAAGATTTTCAGCGGTTTCGATCATTCCGCTGATGCGGCCAAATCGTGATTCAGGCTGCGACCGCTCACGACCGCGGTCCAGACGGTCATGCAGCACCACCGAGCCCGCCCTGCTGCCCCAGCGCATGCTCGTGGTGTAGTACTCAATATTGCTCATGCTTTCGACGCCGCCGGCAAGGACGACATCGGCCGCACCCGTCTGAACCATCATGGCCGCGTTTGCGATTGCCTGTACCCCACCCCCGCAGCGACGATCCAGTTGCATACCCGCCACGCTGATCGGCAGGCCAGCCTGCAACGCGACCCAGCGGCCCGTACAGGGCGTCTCGCCATTGGTGTAGCTTTGGGCGAACACCACATCATCGATACGCGCGGGATCAATGCCTGTTCGCTCAACGATCGCGCGGGCGACATGCGCGCCCAACTCTTCCACGGGAACCGACTTCAGGGATCCGCCAAACGCGCCGACCGGAGTACGCAGCGGGGACACAATTGCAGCTCGTTTCATGATGTTCAACTCCAGTTCGCCCGGGGCTTTCAGGCAGTGATCGCGCAAACGATCTTAGCAACTTCCGCTACAGGTCGCACTACGATTGCGCCTGCAAGAGTTGCCAATGGTTGATTTCGGGCAACCTTCAGGATCGCACGCCCGGCAAGGCAGTCCAGGCGAACGGATTACCCGCAGCGGACGGGCCGATTTACCAGGTGAGGCGCCTGCTGTAAAGTGACGTCCTGCGCATGCTGCGGCCAGGGCATGAGGTGTCGATCGACCGCAGCGTTGCCTCCTATTTCGTCATTCACCTTTTTCAGGCTGGACTCATATGAAACTCTACGGACTCCCCGGCGCCTGCTCGCTGGTTGATCACATCACCCTGCAATGGACAGGCCAGCCCTTTGAGTACGAGGCGGTGGCGCGCGACGGACTCAAGAAGGCCCCCTACACCGACATCAACCCGTTGGGCGCGGTCCCTGCCCTGACCGATGGCGACATCGTCCTGACACAGAACGTCGCGATCCTCGAGTACATCGCCGAGAAGTACCCGGAAGCCAATCTGCACGGCGGCGCGACTGCGCACGCGCGCGCTGAAGCCCGCCGTTGGCTCGCGTTGTTGAACTCCGACGTGCACAAGACGTTCAGCATGCTGTTTGGCGCTGGCCGGATGGTCAACGGCGAGACGGCGCAGAACGAACTGCGCACCTCGGCGTCCGATCGCCTCAAGGAAATGTTTGGGGTAATGAACAAGCGTCTCGAGGGCCGCGAGTGGCTTGCCCAGGCGCGCTCGGTGGCGGATGCCTACCTTTACGTGGTGATGCGCTGGGCTGCGGCCTTCAAGATGGACCTTTCGGTCTTCCCGAACCTGCAGGCGCACTTTGCACGCATGCAGGCTGACAAGGGCGTGCAGGCTGCGCTGGCGGCGGAAGGCTTGAAGTAGCCGAAACAGCACCGGCGAGGGCGTGATCTGCCCTGCCCGCAAAATACGTACGCCGGCCCTGTGCCGGCGTCGTCTTTTGGCGTCGTTTTATTAGCGCCCGAACTCCACCGACAACTCTCCGGCCCGGGTGCTTGCCGCCTGCATGGCCTGCTTCACCATCTCGGTAAATCCCTTGCTGTTGAACACGTCCAGGGCCGCTGCGGTCGTACCGCCTTTCGAAGTCACGCGTTCGCGCAGGGTCGCGGGCGACTCGGGCGATTCGGATGCCAGGCGCGTCGCGCCGTGTAGCGTCGCTATGGCCATTTTGCGGGATTGATCCATGGTCAAGCCAAGCGAGAGGCCGCCCGCGATCATCGCCTCCAGGAAAAGGAACACGTACGCAGGGCCGCTACCGGATAGCGCCGTCACGGCGTCGAGCGCCTTGTCGTCATCGACCCAGACCACCTGCCCCACCGTTTCAAGCAAACGGGTCGCGACGGCACGATCCTGCGCAAGCACCGATTTGGGCGCTGCCATGCCCGTGATGCCCTCGCCTACGAGCGCGGGTGTGTTCGGCATGCAGCGCACGACGCGCTGCCAGGGATGCCCCTGCTGGTTCAGCCAGTTCGAGAGCGATCCGATAGAAATGCCCGCGGCGATGCTGATCACCAGTGTGGTTGGCTTGAGCCATTCGCGCGTAGCCAGAACCACGTCGCGCATCTGCTGCGGCTTGACCGCGTAAATCCAGACGTCGTATTTGGAGAGCCGCTCGTCCGGGAACGGGACGACGCTCACGCCACGCTCGCCCCAATGCCGTTGCAGGGGCTCGGCAACCTCGATGATGTGCAGTTTGGACAGCGGGCAATTGCGGTTGAGCAAGCCCGACACCAGCGCGTTGGCCATATTGCCACCGCCAATGAAAGCAACCGAGGGGAAGTTATCCATGTGAATTCCGATCGTGCGTGTGATGACTGAGTTGAAAGTTCGCTCGGGTCGTGATTAACGAGCCTGAAGGATCGTCTGGAGAAAGATGCCGGCAAATACGGAGCAGCCAAACCAGGTGTTGTGCAGGAAGGCGCGAAAACAGGCAGCTCGATCGCGCCCGCGAATCCACCAGACATGCACTGCGGCAATCACGGCGGCGCCGCACAGCCCGAGCGCATACGGCCATCCCCATCCGAGTATCGCCCCGCATACGCCAAGCAGCGCGATCGTGAGCGCGTAGAACAGCGCGACCAGCGCGACGTCGTAGCGCCCGAAGGTGATCGCAGAAGTCTTGAGACCAAGCCGGATATCGTCGTCGCGGTCGACCATCGCGTATTCGGTGTCATAGGCGATCGCCCAGCAGACGTTGGCCGCCAGCATCAGCCATGCCACGGGCGGCACCGTATCCTGCAGCGTGGCATAGGCCATCGGAATGCCAAAGCCGAAGGCAATGCCGAGGTAGGCCTGCGGTATCGCGAAAAAGCGCTTCATCAGGGGATAGGAGCCCGCGAGAAACGCGGCAACGAAGGCCAGGCCGATGGTGAGGCGATTGAGCGGCAGTACGAGCAGGAAGGCGATCAGCGCGAGGACGGCAGCAACAATCAGCGCCTCACGGGGCCTGATCAGGCCCGAGGTCAGCACGCGCTGCTCGGTGCGTTTGACGTGCTTGTCGAAGTCGCGATCGAAGTAATCGTTCATCGCGCAACCCGACGAGCGCATCAGGAAGGTGCCCGCGACGAAAATCAGCAGGATTCCGATGGGCGGCATGCCACCCGCCGCGGCAAAAAGCGCCCAAAGCGTTGGCCACAGCAGCAGCAGCGTGCCGATGGGTTTGTCGATGCGCACGAGCCTCGCGTACAGAGAAAGCCGCTCGGCAATCGAAACGTGGCGTGTAGGGTCGGATCCGGAGATGTTTTGCATGTGATTTAGGTGACCTATCGCAAGCGCCTTCTGGCGCACCAGTCAGCCGAGGCAAGAATAACATCCGCCCGTGCGTAGCTCGTTAATTGGCGGGCAAGCATCCGGCGCCCTCGCCTCATTGCACGGCCGGTTCTTGCCTGAGCATTTTGACGCCCTGCAGGTCAGTCGCATAAACGGTCTCGGCAAGCGCCTGCACGGCGGCCACGCGTGTGAAGCTCTTGCGCCAGGCCAGTACGACGCGACGCAAGGGCACCGGCTTTTCGAACGGAATGTAGCGCAGCAGCTTGTTGGACATATCGGGCGTCGTAATCGCGGTGGCCGGCAGCACCGTGATGCCGACACCCGCGGCCACCATGTGCCGGATGGTTTCGAGCGACGAACCCTCGAACGTGCGCTGGATGCCTTCGCTGGATGCCGCAAAGCGCGACAACTCTGGGCAGACTTCCAGCACCTGGTCGCGAAAACAGTGCCCGCTGCCCAGAAGCAGCATGTTCTGTTGCTTGAGTTCTTCGGCCGGTATCGATTTGCGCGTCGCCCACGGATGCCCGGCCGGGACCGTGACAAAAAATGGCTCGTCGTACAGAGGCTGCAGTACCAGGCCGGCCTCGGGCAGCGGCAACGCCATGATGGCGCAATCGATCTCGCCCTGACGCAGAAGCTCGATGAGCTTGACCGTGAAGTTTTCCTGAAGGATCAGGGGCATCTGGGGAACGCGCTCGATCTGGTTGGGGACCAGTCGCGGCAGCAGATACGGCCCGATCGTGTAGATAATGCCGACGCGCAGCGCGCCGGCCAGCGGATCGTGCCCGAGGCGTGCCATCTCCCTGAGATTCGTGCTCTCTTCAAGCACCTTCTGCGCCTGGGAGACCAGTTGCTGCCCGATGGCGGTGATGCCCACCTCGGTGCCGCCGCGTTCGAAAATCGTCACGCCGAGTTCATCTTCAAGCTTGCGGATCGCGACCGACAGCGTGGGCTGGCTGACAAAACACGCCTCTGCGGCCCGACCGAAGTGCCTTTCACGCGCGACCGCAACAATGTATTTGAGTTCCGTGAGCGTCATCTTGGAGCCTTGTGCCGGTAGTGTCGTGCGTGTGCGTCAATGGGATTGGCGATGCTGGGTATCGGGCGCTGCGCGTTTAACTTCGCAGAAAATCTTCGCGCCCTCGCATCCAGCGCGCCAGGTGCCGCTCGACGATTTCGGGGGCGTCTTTGCGCAAGTCGATCGCAACCTCGCGCGCTGCCCGAACCAGAGTGCCATCCTGGGCGAGGTCCGCGAACTTGAGCAATGCCATGCCGGATTGCCGCGCGCCGAGCAGTTCCCCCGGGCCGCGAAGATCGAGGTCGCGCTGGGCGATCTCAAAACCATCTTGCGTCTCGTACATCGCGCGCAGGCGTTCGCGCGCCAGCATCGAGAGCGGCACCAGGAACATCAGCACGCACACCGATTGCGCCTGACCTCGGCCCACGCGCCCCCGCAACTGGTGCAACTGGGCGAGCCCGAAGCGCTCGGCATGTTCGACCACCATCAACGCCGCGTTTGGTACATCGACGCCGACCTCGATCACGGTGGTGGCCACCAGCACGTGTATATCCCCTGCCCGAAACGCGCGCATCACCGCCGCCTTCTCGGCAGTTGGCATGCGACCGTGCACCAGCCCGACCACCAGGCCCGGCATCGATTGTGCGAGCGTCACATGTGTATCGACGGCGGTTTGCAGATCGAGGGTTTCGCTTTCTTCCACCAGGGGGCAGACCCAGTAGGTCTGCGTGCCTGCCCTGGCTGCGTGAATCACATGCGCGACGATTTCCGCACGCCGCTCGCTCGAGACCAGTTTGGTGGTGACTGGCTTGCGCCCGGGCGGCATGCTGTCGATTGACGAAACCTCCAGGTCGGCAAAGAAGGTCATTGCCAGTGTGCGCGGAATCGGTGTTGCGCTCATCGTCAACTGGTGCGGGACAAAATCCGAATTTCCTGGGCTCGCGCCCTCTTCCTCGCCCTTGCGCGTGAGATCGAGCCGCTGGGCGACGCCGAACCGGTGCTGCTCGTCGACCACCACCAGGCCCAAATCGCGAAAGCGCACCGAATCCTGGATCAGCGCCTGCGTGCCGACGACGAGCCGTGCCTGCCCGGAGGCAATGGCTTGAACGGCGTCGCGCCTGGCGCGCGCCGGCATGCTGCCTGTCAGCCAGCGTAGTTCGACGCCAAGCGCATCGCACCAGCCCCGCATCTTCTGGAAGTGCTGCTCGGCGAGGATTTCGGTGGGGGCCATCACGGCAACCTGCATGCCCGCGTCAATCGCCTGCATCGCAGCCATGGCAGCCACGACGGTCTTGCCGCTGCCCACGTCGCCCTGCAGCAAGCGGTGCATCGGGTAGGTGCGCGTGAGATCGTCGCCGATCTCGCTGACGACCCGTTGCTGCGCTGCGGTGAGCTCAAAGCCAAGCACAGACAGCAAGCGGGTGCAAAGCCCCGCCGCACCCTCGCGACGCGCCAGCGCCGGCGCCCGCTTGGCGCGCCGGGCCTCGCGCGCCGCCGCAAGCGACAACTGCTGCGCGAGCAGTTCGTCAAATTTGACGCGAAGCCACGCCGGGTGCGTGTGCTCCAGCAATGCATCGGCGTCGTCATCCGGGGTCGGGCCGTGCAAGGTCTGAATCGCCTGGGCGAATGGCATCAGGCCAAGGCGCTCGACGACAGACTGCGGCAAGGTGTCGTCAAGCGGGCAACTGGACAGTGCCTCGGCAATGGCGCGGCGCAAGCTCGCCTGCGCGAGACCTTCAGTTGTCGGATAAACGGGAGTGAGCGACGCGGGCAATGGCGCACCCGCCGTTGTGACGCGCGGGTGAATCATTTCGATGCCGAACATTCCGCCGCGCACCTCGCCGCGCACGCGCCAACGACGGCCCTCTTGCATCTGCTGCAATTGGCTTGGGTAAAACGTGAGCCATCTCAGCCCGAGTTCACCGCTGTCATCGCGCAGGATCGCAACGAGTTGGCGGCGTGGGCGATACGTCACGTCGCACCGGATGACCTCACCCTCCACCTGCCCCGGCAGCCCTGGCCGCAGGGATCGGATGGGCTGCACGCGGGTTTCATCCTCGTAGCGCAAGGGCAGATGCAGTACGAAATCCTGCGCACGCAAAAGACCCAGACGGCGGAACTTGTCCGCAATCGATCCGCCACCCGCCCGCGATTTCGCACCGGCCGCACGTTTTGCGCCCGGTGCAGCGGCGGTGGTCGGTGAACCGGTTGTCGGTGAACCGATGCCCACGGGGCTTCTGCCCTTGCCTGCGCGTGTCAAACGACGATGACGGCTTCGATCTCGAACTGTGCACCCTTGGGCAGGCTTGCCACGCCAACGGTCGAGCGGGCCGGATAGGGTTGCGGCAACTGCTCTGCCATGAAGCTGTTGGCGACGCCGAACTTGCCGAGGTCGGTCAGGAACAGGGTCAGTTTGACGATGTTTTCCAGGCGTCCGCCCGAGGCTTCAATGACTGCGCGCATGTTGGCGAACGCCTGCCGGACCTGGTCTTCGAAATGGTCAGAGACCATCTCGCCCGTCGCAGGAACCAGGCCAATTTGGCCCGAAAGGTAGACCGTCGTGCCCGCCGGGGCCACAACGGCCTGGGAGTATGGCCCAACGGCCGCAGGCGCGGAAGTGGTGTGAATGATGCTCTTGGTCATGCGAGGCTCCTGTCGTTTCGATTCGATGCGGATTGCGTGGCTTTTCCGTACTATCGAATTCTATCTTCTAATAGGCTTAGACGATAGATGCAACAGAATTGCGCAGGTGGAACCGCCCCGACCTGCTCTGCCCTGACTTACGCCTTTTGTGCTCCGGCCATCACAATGCCGGGTCCGTAGACTGATCGGCGGTCACGGGATCCATGCCCAGCTCCCGCAGTTTGCGCGTGATCGTATTGCGACCCAGCCCGAGACGGCTCGCGGCTTCGACCCGCCTGCCGCGACAGACATCGAGCGACGACTGCAGCAGTGTGCGCTCGAACTGGCGGGTTAGCGTATCCCAGACGTCGGGTTCCGACCGCGTCAACCGTACATTCGCATCCAGCGCGAGAAGCTGCTGCCATGTCGCCGAGGAGCCTGCGTTGGCATCGGCCGCAGCGCGGCTCGCAAGACTGCCGAGATCGCCAGCGCGAATTTCGGGCGGCAAGTCGGCCACGCCCACCGTCTGGCCGGGCGCCATGACCGTCAGCCAGTGACAAAAGTTTTCGAGCTGGCGCACATTGCCCGGGAAATCGAATTGCGCGAGCGCCGCGACCGCCTGCTCGGAAAGCCGTTTTGCCGGCACGCCGAGCGATCGGGCGCTGACGCCCAGAAAGTGACGCGCAAGCTCGGGGATATCTTCGCGCCGCTCACGCAGGGGCGGCAAGCGCAAACGGATCACGTTCAGGCGGTGGAACAGATCCTCACGGAACTTGCCCTGCTGGACGCGCTCTTCGAGTGGCTGGTGCGTGGCAGCGACGATGCGCACGTCCACGCGCACCGGCTGGGATCCGCCGACGCGATAGAACGTGCCATCCGACAGCACACGCAACAAGCGCGTTTGCAGTTCGAACGGCATGTCGCCGATTTCATCGAGGAACAACGTGCCGCCGCTTGCCTCCTCAAACCTGCCACGGCGCAGCGCGTTGGCACCGGTGAATGCCCCGCGTTCATGTCCAAACAGTTCGGCTTCGAGCAGATCGCGCGGAATGGCGGCCGTGTTCAGCGCCACGAACGGGCCGCCTGCGCGCGCGCCATGGCTATGAAGCGCACGGGCGACGAGTTCCTTGCCAGTGCCGGATTCGCCGGTGATCAACACCGTCACGTTGGATTGCGCCAGGCGCCCGATCGCACGGAAGACTTCCTGCATGGCAACCGACGACGATTGCGTCAGCATGCCTTTGTTGCCAGACCCACCGCTGGTTTCTGCGCCTTCGTCGGATTCTTCTTCGGCAAGCGGATCCTGGATGGCGCGGGTGATGAGTTTGACGGCATCGTTGATATCAAACGGTTTGGCAAGGTAGTCAAAGGCGCCGCCCTGGAACGCGGATACCGTGCTATCGAGATCGCTGTACGCAGTCATGATGATGACCGGCAAACCCGGGTACTTCTCCTTGACATCCTTGAGCAGCACAAGGCCGCTCGTGCCAGGCATGCGGATATCCGACACGAGTGCACCAGGCGTCTCGGTCTTTAACGCCGCGACGACATCGGTGGCGGAGGAGAAACTGCGGGTTGAGATGCCGGCGCGTCCGAGGGCCTTTTCCAGTACCCAGCGAATGGCCTGATCATCATCGACAATCCAGACGGGTTTCATAGCGGCTCCATGGGTAACATCAGGCGAAACTCGGTGTGCCCGGGTTTCGAATCAAATTCAATAACGCCGCTGTGTTGCTGGACGAAGTCCTGGGCGAGGCTCAGGCCCAGCCCGGTGCCGCCGTCCCTGCCCGTCACGAGCGGATGAAAGATGCGATCGCGCAGGTTCTCGGGCACGCCCGGTCCGTTATCGGTGACCGAGACAACCGCAGCCATGCGGTGTTGCTTGTGGCGCAGGATGACTTGCCGCGCGATGCGCGTCTTGATCGTGATGTGCGGCGACCGGGTCGCGACCGGTTGCGTCAGCATCTGCGCGGCATTGCGCACGATATTGAGCAGCGCCTGCATCAGGCGCGACGGATCGGCGCGAAACTCCGGCATCGAGGCGTCGTAATCACGCAGGATCGCCACATCGCGAAACTCTGCGCGAACCAGCGCGCAGACGCGCTCGCAGATCTCGTGGATATTGACGGACTGCCACTGCACGGGCATGCGTTGCGGCGCTGCGAGCCTGTCGACCAGCGCCTGCAACCTGTCGGCTTCAGAGATGATCACGCGCGTATATTCTGTGAGCGCCGGGTCCGGCAACTCAGCTTCCAGCAACTGCGCAGCGCCGCGCAGGCCGCCCAGCGGATTCTTCACTTCATGTGCGAGATTACGAAGCAGTTCGTGCTGGGTCTCGACTTCGTCGACCAGCCGGCTCGTGCGATCCACGATCACGCGCTGCTCGATATCCTTGACTTCAATGAGGGCCGCCCAGGGCTTGTTGACGAGGGCAATGGAGGTCACCGCGACTTCGATTGCGTCAAAACCGCGACGCGTCATGGCAAACTGGCGGCAGTCTTCCATCTCGCCGGAACAGGCCTGGCGCAAAGACTGCTCGAGCGCTGCGTCGCGCTCAAACAAAAGGGCGGCCGGCTGTCCAATGAGATGGCGCCGGGACCGCCCGAACATATCTTCTGACGCCGCATTCGCCACTACGATCTCGCCCGCAGAATTCAACAGCAGAACTGTTGTGGCGAGCAGATCGAGGGCTTCTACGGAAATCATGGGTATCAGGCCGGGAGGCCCGACCCCAGGTTGCGTCAGAGATCAGAGGGTGTAGTACATGTCGAATTCCGCCGGGTGCGTGGTCATGCGCATCCGTTGGACATCCTGCATCTTGAGCTCGACATACGCATCCAGCATTTCATTGCTGAACACGCCGCCGCGGGTCAGGAACTCGCGATCGCGATCGAGCTCTTCGAGCGCCTGTTCAAGCGACGAGCAGACGGTCGGGATCTTTGCATCCTCTTCCGGCGGCAGATCGTACAGGTTCTTGTCGGCAGGGTCGCCGGGGTGGATCTTGTTCTGCACGCCGTCCAGGCCCGCCATCATCAGGGCCGAGAAGGCCAGATAGGGGTTGGCCAGGGGATCCGGGAAGCGGGTCTCGATGCGGCGGCCCTTCGGGTTGCTGACGTAGGGGATGCGGATCGAGGCCGAGCGGTTGCGCGCCGAGTAGGCGAGCTTCACGGGCGCTTCGTAGTGCGGAACCAGACGCTTGTAGGAGTTCGTGCCGGGGTTCGTGATCGCGTTGAGCGCACGGGCGTGCTTGATGATGCCGCCGATGTAGTACAGCGCGAAGTCCGACAGGCCTGCGTAGCCGTTACCCGAGAACAGGTTCTGGCCGTCTTTCCAGATCGACTGGTGGACGTGCATGCCCGAGCCGTTGTCGCCCACGATGGGCTTGGGCATGAAGGTTGCCGTCTTGCCATAAGCGTGTGCCACGTTGTGCACGACGTACTTGAGGATCTGGTTCCAGTCGGCGCGACGCACCAGCGTCGAGAATTTGGTGCCGATTTCGAGCTGGCCGGCACCTGCGACCTCATGGTGGTGCACTTCGACCGGCACGCCTGCTTCTTCCAGCAGGATACACATTTCCGAGCGCAGATCCTGCATCGAATCGATCGGGGAGACCGGGAAGTAGCCGCCCTTGACTTTCGGACGATGCCCCAGGTTGCCGCCTTCGAATTCCATACCGTTCGACCAGGAGGCTTCTTCGGACTTGATCTTGACGAAGCAGCCCGACATGTCGACGTTCCAGGTCACGCCGTCGAAAACGAAGAATTCGGGTTCCGGACCAAAAAACGCGGTATCGCCCAGGCCGCTGGCCTTCAGGTAGGCTTCTGCGCGCTTGGCAAGCGATCGCGGGTCGCGGTCATAGCCCTTCATGTCGGAGGGTTCAACGACGTCGCAGGTCAGGATCAGCGTGGACTCTTCACGGAACGGGTCCATGCGGGCCGTGGACGGATCTGCCATGAGCAGCATGTCCGAAGCTTCGATACCCTTCCACCCGGCAATCGACGAACCGTCAAACGCGTGGCCGTCGCGCAGCTTGTCCTCGTTCATCTGGCTGACCGGCACGGAAACGTGCTGTTCCTGGCCGATGGTGTCCGTGAAACGATAGTCGACAAACTTGACTTCGTTCTCGGCAATCTTTTTCAGAACATCTTGATTGGTGCTCATTTTGACTCCGGAAATAGGAAAGAGTGTGTTGCTGTTAGGTAGTACTAAAAAAAAGTTGCGGCTCAATCGGGCTTCTCGCAAGGACGAAACCCTTAAAGCAACAACCATGCCAGACCTTTTCGTACGAAAATGTCCAAAAACGGGCGAATAAAAGCACGATTAAGGTGCATCTGCACGTAACAATGCACCAAGTTGGTGTTTTCACAAAAACAGCGCCTGCAGTTCGTTCAGAAAACGCCAGCCCTGCTCCGAAGCCTGAAGCCTGGTCGGATCGGCCGAAAACAGCCCCCGATCGTGTGCCCGCCGCAGTGCCCTGGTCAGTGTGGCCAACGGTTCCCCTGTCCTCTCAGTGTACAGCGAGGAGGGTACGCCCTGTCTCAGCCGAAGCGCATTGAGCATGAACTCAAACGGCATGTCAGAGGGTGCCAGAACGCGGGCATCCGTGATATGCGATCCGTCCCTTTGCACGGCCGCCTGCATCCAGGATTCCGGATTTCGCACGCGTGCGTCGCGCTCGACGCGATCAGGGAACGACAGTTTGCCGTGCGCGCCGGGCCCGATGCCCAGATAGTCACCGAATTCCCAATAATTGACGTTGTGACGGGCCCGCGCTCCCCGGCGGGCGTACGCGGACACCTCATAGCGCTCAAGTCCTGCCTGCCCGGCCAGCGCCTCGACCAGATCCTGCATCTGTGCGGCGGCATCGTCATCCGGCAAGGCCGGCGGGTACTTGGCAAAGACGGTATTGGGCTCGAGCGTCAACTGGTAAAGAGACAGGTGCTCCGTTCCGAACGCGAGCGCCGAGCGCACGTCCTCCTCGCATTCTGACGCCGTCTGCCCGGGCAGCGCGAACATCAGGTCGAGGTTCACGCGGGCCACAGCGCGCTGTGCCATTCCGATGGCGTCCCGGGCCTGGCGGGCGTCATGGATACGTCCAAGCGCCGCGAGGTGTTTGTCATTGAACGACTGGATGCCAAGAGAAATCCGGTTCACGCCGCTCGCTGCATAAGCGAGGAAGCGGCCGGCTTCGGCAGTCCCCGGGTTTGCCTCCAGCGTAATTTCAGCATCGGGCCAAAGCGAAAGATAAGACCGGAGCATCGCGAGCAGGCGGTCGACGGCCCCTTCGGACAGCAGGCTGGGCGTGCCACCACCGATGAAGACGGTGTGCACCTGCCTCCCCCAGATCCTGGGGAGCGCCTGTTCAAGATCTGCCGCGAGCGCCGCAAGATATCGGTCCTCAGGCACGGATTCGCCGGCCTGATGGGAATTGAAGTCGCAGTAGGGACACTTGCGCACGCACCAGGGCACGTGCACATACAGTGAAAGCGGTGGCAACGCTTCAAGCAGCGTCATGCCCGGGGAAGGCTGTTTCGACGGGCTGGCAGTGTCGGCTACGATCGGAATGACCCGCGACATCAGGCGATCAATCCACGGTTTCGCAATTGCGCGAGCAGCTCTTGCAGCGCCATCGCGCGATGACTGATGGTGTTCTTGCGCACCGGATCAAGCTGCGCGGCGCAGAGCCCTTCGGCCGGCAGGTAGAAATACGGATCGTAACCAAAGCCGTGCTCCCCGCGCGGCGCGTCGACGATGACGCCATCCCAGGTCGCCTGTGCGATCACCGGCAGCGGGTCATCGGGCCGGGCCACGAGCACCAGAACTGCGACATAGCACGCGCGGCGATCCCGCAGCCCGGCGAGTGTCGCGATCAGCTTGCGGTTATTCGCTTCGTCGGATTTTTCGCCCGCCTCGGCCTGCGCATACCGGGCAGAGTGGATCCCCGGTTCGCCGCCGAGCGCGGCAACACAGATCCCGGAATCGTCCGCGAGCGCCGGCAAGCCCGATAGCGCGCTCGCATGGCGTGCCTTGGCCAGGGCGTTTTCCACGAAGGTCGGGTGCGGTTCTGGCGCATCCGGGATGCCCAGCGTCCCTTGCGCAATCAGCTTCACGCCCAAGGGCTGGAACAAGGCGCTGAATTCCCGCAGCTTGCCCGGGTTTCCCGAGGCGAGAACGACGTTCGATAGCATCGGCATGCGCTTGCAAACTCCTATTGGCGCGGGACGTCTTCAAGCAGCATATTCACCAGCTCGCGTGCGAATCCCGGCAACTGCTCCAGGCTGCGCACACAAATATGCAACTTGCGCTCTGCCCACTCGTCCGAAAGCGGAACCGTCCGGATTTTCAGCCCCTGCGCGTAACGGCGCGCGGCCAGCTCCGGGATCACGCCGATGCCCACCCCCGCCTCGATCATGCGGCATACCGCCTCGAAGTTACCTACTTCGACCCGAAAGCGGAACGGGTGGCCCAGATTATCGGCCGCCTGGATCAGAAAGGCGTGGATCGCGCTCCACTCCGACAATCCGACATATTCGTATTGGAGGGTATCGGCGAAGTGCACGGATTTGCGCCCGGCAAGCGGATGATCCGTGCGGGTGACGAGCACAAGGCGGTCAGCGCGGTAAGGCAGGTATTGCAGATCGGCCGACGCGGGCTTGCCGGCCACGATGCCAATATCGGCGGAGCCTTCGGACACTGCCTTCACGACCAGGTAGCTCAGCCGCTCGCGCAGTTCAACGGTCACGTCCGGGTGTGACGCCAGATAGCGGCTGAGCACGGCGGGCATGAATTCGGTCATCGCGGTGGTATTGGCCAGCATGCGGATCTGGCCTTTGATGCCGAGCGAATATTCGTGAATCTCGCCGCGCAGGTGGTCGATCTGGCGTAGCACGACCCGCGCGTGGCGCAGGAAGGCCTCGCCCGACGGCGTAAGCGTCACGCCCTGGCTGTTTCGGTGAAAAAGACGCGTGCCGAAGTGCTCTTCAAGGTTCTTGACGCGATTGCTCGCCGCCGGCAGCGAAAGGTGGGATTTCTCCGCCCCGCGGGTCAGGCTGCTCGCGTCGCCAATGTTGACGATGAGTTGCAGGTCGGTCAGGTCGAAATGGTTGGCCATGCGTTGATTCTGGCGACGAACTTAACGATACAGAAACCCCGGGTTAACCAATCGCCAATAGGCAACACGAGGTGCCTGGGGCACATTAGCGGCTGTATTTCAAACCGCCATCATAAGACAATCATGAAATCGCATGCTGACCACCTCTACCAGGACATCCGCGACGCCATCCGCGACCTCTGTAAGCAATTCCCCGACGAGTACTTCCGCAAGGTTGACGAAGTGCGGGGTTATCCCGAGGATTTCGTCAACGCGCTGACGCACGCAGGGTGGCTCGCCGCGCTGATTCCGCAGGAGTACGGCGGCTCGGGCCTGGGCCTGACCGAGGCGTCGGTCATCATGGAAGAAATCAACCGCAATGGCGGAAACTCCGGTGCCTGCCACGGCCAGATGTACAACATGGGCACGCTGCTGCGCCACGGCTCTGAAGCGCAAAAGCAGTTGTACCTGCCCAAGATCGCCGCGGGCGAACTGCGACTGCAGTCCATGGGCGTGACTGAGCCCACCACGGGCACCGACACGACCAAGATCAAGACCACCGCGGTCAAAAAAGGCGATCGCTACGTCATCAACGGCCAGAAGGTCTGGATCTCGCGCGTTCAGCACTCGGACCTGATGATCCTGCTGGCCCGCACCACGCCGATCGAGGAAGTCACCAAGAAGTCCGAAGGCATGTCGATCTTCATCGTCGACCTGCACGACGCGATCGGCCATGGCATGACGGTCAAGCCGATCCTGAACATGGTGAACCACGAGACCAACGAGCTCTTCTTCGACAACCTCGAAATCCCGGCCGAGAATCTGATCGGAGAGGAAGGCAAAGGTTTCAAGTACATCCTCGACGGCCTGAATGCCGAGCGCACGCTGATCGCCGCCGAGTGCATCGGCGACGGCTACTGGTTCGTCGACCGCATCACGAAGTACACCAAGGACCGCATTGTTTTCGGCCGCCCCATCGCCCAGAACCAGGGCGTGCAGTTCCCGATCGCGCGCTCGTTCATCAACGTCGAGGCCGCGAGCCTCATGCGCTACGAGGCGGCGCGCCTGTTCGATGACAAGCAGCCGTGCGGCACGCAGGCCAACATGGCCAAGCTGCTTGCGGCAGACGCCTCGTGGGAGGCCGCCAACGCCTGCCTGCAGTTCCATGGCGGCTTCGGCTTTGCCTGCGAATACGACGTCGAGCGCAAGTTCCGCGAAACGCGGCTCTACCAGGTGGCTCCGATCTCGACCAACCTCATCCTTTCCTACGTCGCCGAGCACGTGCTCGGCATGCCCCGCTCCTTCTGATTGAGGTGCAAACGATGAACGCCATTCCGTCCCCCAACGCCCCCGTGATCCTTCACCCCAGTGCCGAGCTCGCGCGCTTCGCAAGCGGCCTGCAATATGCGGATATCCCCGAGTCGGTGCGCCGTCGTTGTGAGGATCTGTTGCTCGATTGCCTGGCCTCCGTGCTCGCCGGGTCGACGCACCGCGCCATCAAGTCCGTTGCCAAA
>CAITPF010000271.1 GCA_903894155.1 uncultured beta proteobacterium
ATGATGCTGGAATTTATTCCGAATCGCTCCGATTCATGTGCAAGTCTGGCACGGGTTTCACGATCCAATCGAATGGATAAAAATTGGTCGAACGTCTTCATTTCTTGCGGGTTAGTCTTAATTTGCTCCGTACCGTTTTTCATATTGTTCCTTATCGGTCTTGATGAGCGCTGCCGCGCAATTCGCTGGCGCTCATGTATCGTATTGTTTGGTTAGTAGCGGTATCTTCTTGGTTCAGGTACCGCACATTCATTATTTTCTTATTCTTTTCATTTCTTTCAGACAGGACAAAGACTGTGCCTGATCATTCACACATAATCTATGTATCTGTAAGACTTAATATTGTCTATTGTTACCGCTTCGGACTATAGTGGCACTGAACACGCTATTGCAAAACTTGGGGAAGTCTATTCCCCCATTGCATCCAAACGGACTTATTTACCTTTTTATCGGCAGCAGGTAAATATGCTACGTCAAGCATTACCCTTGAATCTCTTCCCTGATTCAATAAGGTATACCTGGACAGTCCTTCCACGGACTCAATTACGTCTATGCGCACATTTGTTTCTTGTTGCGCATTCTGAATAAATTTCGCTCTCACTAGGTCAAAAAAACTATCGTGGCGAGGTAATCCCCCCGGATAAAAGGGGTCGTCAGAGGTAGAATTTTCTCCATTGGAGGGAGTTCTGCATGAAGAGATCGAGATATACGGACAGCCAGATCATGGATGCCCTTAAACGGGTGGAGGCTGGCATTGCGGTTCCGGACCTGTGCCGGGAGTTGGGGATCAGTTCTGCCACGTTCTACAAGTGGCGTGCCAAGTACGGCGGCATGGACACCTCGATGATGGCAAGGATGAAGGAGTTGGAGGAAGAGAACCGGCGCCTGAAGAAGATGTATGCCGAAGAGCGCATGAAGGCCGAGATCGTGGCGGAGGCTCTCGCAAAAAAGTGGTGAGGCCATCCCGGCGACGAGAGATGGCCAGACGGGCAGTGATTGAGTACAGCATGCCGATCAAATGGGCTTGTGATGCGTTTCGCATCAGCGAGACCTGCTACCGGTATGAGGCGAAGTTGCAGACGGAGAATGACGAGATTGCCGATTGGCTGATCCGTCTGACCGACAACAACCGCAATTGGGGATTTGGGCTGTGCTTTCTGTACCTGCGCAACATCAAGAACTTTGGCTGGAACCACAAACGTGTCTACCGCATCTATCGCGCTCTGGAGCTGAATCTGCGGATCAAGCCGCGCAAGAGGTTGATCAGGGAAAAGCCAGAGCCACTGACGGTTCCCACGGAAGTGAATCAGGTGTGGTCGATGGATTTTATGCACGACCAGTTGCAGGACGGCAGGTCGTTCCGGTTGTTCAACGTGATCGATGACTTCAATCGTGAGGCGCTGAGCATTGAAATCGATTTGTCGTTGCCCTCGGCAAGGGTGATCAGGACGTTGAAACAGATCATTGCCTGGCGAGGCAAGCCTGCGGTGATTCGTTGCGACAACGGCCCTGAGTATGTGAGTGCAGAGGTGAAGGCGTGGTCGGAACGCTGGGGAATCAGGTTGGAATTCATTCAGCCAGGCAAGCCGCAGCAGAATGCCTACGTTGAAAGATTCAACCGCACCGTCAGGTATGAATGGTTATCGCAGTACCACTGGGAAAACCTGGAGGAAGTTCAGCTCTATGCGACCCAGTGGATGTGGAAATACAATCATGACCGACCCAATATGGCCTTGGGCGGATTAACACCGAAACAGCGGTTGGCCATGGCCGCATGAGTTCTGCTTCTACCGTCCCCTAAAAACGGGGGGATTACCGCGACTGCTTTGATATGGAACTGCTTTTATGAGTGCATGAAGATGCGAAATATTATTTTCAAATACAAGTACAGGCAGTATTACGATTTTTCCTGAACTTCGAAGATAGACTCTTTTCTCAATTGCAAGTATTTTGCTTTTGACATATTTTTCAGGATTTTCAATTCCTGCAAGATTGACGGTCAGGAACAGATCACCTGGAGAGAACACACTATTCGCCCACGGAATGAACGCTCCACGGGCATTATGGGGGTCTCGGTCGTTAAAGTTTTTTTGTTCTATCTGCATATAAATTATTTATATGCAGTCACACGAAAAATGACGACTATTTGAAATATATTTTCAAATAATTGATATTGATCAAGTCCTCAGGCGTACTTAACAAACCATGCCCTCTTCGATCCCTTTCAATGTAGACGTTGACGGTTGAACGGCAAGCATCTCATGGCGTTCCAAAACGAAAAAACCACCAAGTATTAGTCGGTGGTTCTGGTGTACGCCAAGTCACTTGAAGTATCTAACTATTGACTTAGATACTTTACGATTTTTTGGATTTCGAAAATCAACGCAACCCGTTGATTTTATTGATGTTTTGGTGGCGCATCCCTGATTCGAACAGGGGACCTGCGGATTATGATTCCGTCGCTCTAACCGGCTGAGCTAATGCGCCAACTTGTCTTGCCCGCTCTTTCAACCACATTGGCTGACAGAATCAGGATCAATCAAAGACCAAAAGTGTAGCATTTTTTTATTTCGCCCGCATTCTGTCAAGACAGGCCGCATGCCAAAATGCTGTAAAACCGTTGCATCAGATTCGCGACAAATTTCGAGACAACATCATGACTGAGCCTTTGCTGACTTTCATGCGCAACCCGACGCCGAGCACGATCAAGCTGCCGGCGGGCGCCTGCGACGCGCATGTGCACATCTTCGGGCCGCGCGCCCTCTTCCCGTTTTCACCCGACAGCAAGCTGATCCCGGCCGATGCACCCAAGGAAGCCTTGTTCGCGTTGCATGAAAAGGCCGGCATCCAGCGATGCGTCATCGTGCAAAGCCTGGTGCACGGCTATGACAACAGCGTCGTCGAGGATGCCATCAAAGCCACCAAGGGCCGCTATCTGGGGGTTGCGCTGGTCGAACTCTCGGTGTCCGATGCCGAACTCAAGCGCCTTGCCGACGCCGGTTTCCGCGGGATGCGATTCCATTTCATGAAAGGCCGACGCGCCTACGAACCCGAGCAGATCGTCGCGTTCAGCAAGCGACTCGAGCCGCTTGGCCTGCACCTGCAAATCCACTTCGACGGCAGCCTGGCCGCCGAACTCGCCCCGCACCTGGCCAAGTCAGCCGTGCCTGTCGTCGTTGACCACATGGGCCGGGTCGATGCCACCAAGGGCATCGACGGCGCCGAGTTTCAGGCCGTTTGCAAGATGCTCGAACTACCGAACTTTATGGTCAAGGTGAGCGGCATCGACCGCATCGACGCCCAGCCGCCCTACAAGCATGGCATCCCGCTGGCGCGTCACCTCGTCGCCAACTATACGGACCGCTGCGTTTGGGGAACCGACTGGCCGCACCCGAACCATACGCACATCCCGGATGACGGCATGCTGATCGACGCACTGGGGCAGATCGCACCCAAGCCGGATGTTCTGCATCAGTTACTTGTTGATAATCCTATGAAGTTCTATCGGTTTCCCGCCTGAGTGCCGCGAATCCAAGCCAAGAAAAACCAAACAACTCACACCGAACCGGACCGCGACCGCGATCAGCGCACCTGTGCATCTGCGCATTCGCAACGTTAAAGCAATGCAACCATGCGCCCATGCGCAACCAGACTGTGTAACAAAAAGGACAACAGAATGAGCCGCCGACTAGAAGGGAAAGTGACACTGATCATGGGCGCCGGGTCCGTAGGACCGGGCTGGGGCAACGGTCGTGCGATGGCCGTGCGTTTTGCCGAGGAAGGTTCGAAGATATTCGGCGTCGATCGTGACCTCGCCCGCATGGAAGAAACGATTGAACGCGTCAAATCGGCAGGCGGAGAGATCGAGACGGCTTTCTGCGACGTCACGCAGAGCCAGAGCATTGCCGATGTCGTCAAGGCCTGCATGGAGCGCTACGGGCGCATCGACGTCCTGGTCAACAACGTGGGCGGGTCAGCCGCGGGCGGCCCGGTCGAAATGAGCGAGGAGGTCTTCGACTTGCAGGTCGATCACAACCTCAAGAGCGTTTTCCTCACGTGCAAGCACGTGCTGCCGATCATGGAAGCCCAGGGCAGCGGCGCCATCATCAACATGGCATCCACCTCCGGCATCCGCTGGACGGGATCGGCGCAGGTGGCCTATGCGGCGACCAAAGCCGGTGTGATTCAGATGTCAAAGGTCATCGCCATTCAGTATGCCAAGAAGGGCATCCGGGTCAATACGGTCGTACCGGGTCAGTTGCACACGCCGATGGTCGAGGTGCGCCTCGCCGGGCAACGCGCGGGGGGCGACGTCGCCAAGCTGCTTGAGCAGCGTCAGGCACGCATCCCCCTTCCCTTCATGGGCGACGGGCGCGATACGGCCAACGCGGCGCTCTACCTGGCATCCGACGAGGCGCGCTTTGTCACCGGCACCGAGATCATCGTCGATGGCGGCATGTCGGTACGCTGCGGATAAATCCTGCCCTGCCAACACGAGGACGCCATGATCAAGACAATGACAACCGTTCGTAATTTGCGCCGTGCCCTGCTTCAGATGGCGATGGTCGCCCTCGCCGCTTGCGCGACGAGCCCGGCCTGGTCGCAGCCGAAAACCATTCGGATGGTCATCGCGTTCCCCGCGGGTGGCCCGGTCGATTTCGTTGGCCGCAGCATCAGCGATGCACTGGGCAAGGAGCTCGGCGCCCAGATCATCGTCGAGAACCGGCCCGGTGCCAATGGCATCATTGCGGCGGAATACGTTATCAAAGCGCCCCCGGACGGCTCGGTACTCTGGTTCACCAGCGTGGGCGCTGTCGCCATCAACCCGGGGTTGTACCCGAACCTTCCCTACGATCCGCATCAGGATCTGGCGCCCATCTCGCTGGTGGTGCGCAACGACGAATTGCTCGTCGTGGGCAACACCAACCCTGCAACTGGCCCGACTGATTTTGTCGCCAATGCAAAAAAGAAACGCACGACGATGGCCACCTCCGGTATCGGCAGCGTTCCGCACCTTGCGGCGGAGTTGCTGGCCTCCGCCACCGGCGCGGATCTCGCCGCGGTTCCCTATAAGGGCGCCGCGCCCGCCATCACCGATGTCATCGCAGGCCATGTCGACGGCTTTTTCGGTGACGTGCCCGGGCTGATCAGCAACGTGCGCGCGGGCAAGCTCAAGCCCATTGCGATGGCCGCAGACGCTCGGCATCCCTTGCTGCCGGAGGTCAAGACGTTCAAGGAGGTCGGGATCGACGGCGTGGATTCCGACAACTGGTATGCCCTTTTCACGACCAAAGGCACGCCGCC
>CAITPF010000272.1 GCA_903894155.1 uncultured beta proteobacterium
CACGACCATGTTCTCAGCCTTGCGCACGCGCTCCTGGATCTCCGGGGATTCGAGTATGCGATTGATGGTCTGGTTTAGCCGTGACACGATATCCGCCGGCGTCTTCGCCGGAGCGAAGAACCCGAAAAACGAGGTCAGGTTGGCTTCGGGGTAGCCGAGTTCGGCAAACGTCGGTGTCGCCGGCAGGTTGGAAAGCCGATTGGGAGCGCCGACCGCCAAGGCCCGCAACTTGCCCTGCTCGATGAGGTTATTCAGCGCCGGGTAGGGATTGGCCAGCATCAGGTCAAAGTTGCCGCCCATTGCATCCGTGGCAATCTGACCTCCCCCTTTGTAGGGAACATGGGTCATGACCGCTGCGGATTTCTTGCGCAACTGCTCCACCATGACGTGGCCGACCGAACCATAGCCCGATGTCGCGATCGCGACTGATCCTGGGCTGGCCTTGCATAAAGCGATGGCGTCCTGCAGGGTAGCGCCCTTGAACTTGGGGGTCGCCAGCAGGTAGACCGGCGAGTACATCACCGAGCCGATCGCCGTGACATCCCTGAGCGCGTCATAGGGCACCTTCATCACGTGCGGGTTCAGCGTCAGCGGGCTGATCGCCGCAAAGCCGATCGTGTAGCCATCGGGCGACGCCTTGGCAACCACATCCACACCAAGCGTGCCGCCTGCACCCGCGCGATTTTCGACAAAAACAGGCTGCCCCAGCGCACTTGAAATCCGCTCTGCCAGCACGCGCACGATGCTGTCGGTCACCCCGCCGGTCGGATAGGGCACGACGATGCGGATCGGCCTGGTCGGCCAGTCTGCGGCCTGCGCGTTCGCCAGCGCAGTCGCGTTCATCAGGGCAAGCGCTGCGACGGCGATTGTCAGACGTCGTGTTCGTGACATACTTTTCATGTGTATCCCTCGGAATTTACTGACATTCTTACCACCCTGCACGACGGGGCTTGTCTCGCAACGGGTCAATGGTGAGGCCTGCCCCGCCTGAGCGCAAATACGATTATGCTCTAACGACATTCAGAAAGATTCTTTCGTCCACGGCTCCTGCAATGCCGGATCCGACGATTGGATCTGCATAAGAACATTGAGTCGGAGACAACAGCATGGCACTCAGGGGGCGCAACGCCGTCATCACGGGATCGAACGGGGGCATCGGGCATGCCTTCGCCGTCGCGCTCGCCGCAGAAGGCTGCAACATTGTCATCAATGGCCCCGGTGACGCCAGCGAACTCGAGACCAGCCGCGCGGCGATCCAGGACATGGGCGTCACCTGCCTTTATTCGCCGGCGGATGTCGGCAAGCCAGCCGAAGTGGCACAGTTGATTTCACTCGCCGAGGACCAGCTTGGATCGGTTGATATCCTGATCAACAACGCAGCGATCCGGCATTTCCATCCGGTAGACGAATTCCCGCCAGACGAATGGGATGCCGCACTTGCGGTGAACCTGTCGGCGGCGTTCCACACGATCCGGCTCGCGCTGCCGGGAATGAAGCGGCGCGACTGGGGCCGTATCATCAACATGGGGTCGATCTACAGTTTACGGGGCCAGGCCGAGCGCATCGACTACGTCACCGCGAAACACGCGCTCATCGGCATCACCAAAACCGTCGCCATCGAAACGGCCAGAACCGGGATCACTTGCAACGCGCTGCAACCGGGCTGGGTTCTCACCCCGCACAGTGAGCGCCAGATCGCCGCACAAATTGCGAGCACCGGATGTAGCCGCGATCAGGCAATCGAGACGCTGCTGCAATCCCGGCAACCATCGCGCAGGATCATCACGATGGAAGAAGTCGCGGCATTCGCCGTATTTCTCTGTTCGGATTCCGCGCGCAACATCACCGGATCCGGGCTGTCGATCGATGGCGGCTGGGCCGCGCTCTAACCCTTATCCTGTACAACCGGAGAGCAGAATGCACCGTCGCTCGTTGATCGCCACGCTCGCGTCCATCGCACTAAGCGCATTGTTCGGATTCACGCCGGCGCGCGCCGCGGAACCGTATCCTAACCACGCCGTGACGATCGTCGTTCCCTACACGCCAGGCGGCGGCACGGACAGCATCGCGCGCCTCTATGCCCAAAAGCTCAGCGAGCGATGGAACCAATCGGTCGTCGTGGAAAATCGGCCGGGTGCTGACAGCGTCATTGGCTCGGCCCAGGTCGCACGATCTCCCGCCGATGGCTACCAGTTGCTGATGATCCTGCCCGCGCACCCGATCAACGCCAGTCTGAAGGCCCAGCTTCCCTTCGAGCCGCAAAAAGATCTCGTCCCGATCGCCATGCTGGCCGCATCCAGCTGGACGATCGTGGTCAATCCCCAGGTGCCGGTCAAAAACCTGAAGGAATTGATCGCACTGGCCAAGACGCAGCCGGGCAAGCTCAGCGTTGCCGTCTCAGATCCGCAGTCGCGGCTCGGCGCTGAGCTCTTCATGAAAGTGGCGGGCATCCAGTGGACGATCGTCCCCTACAAAGGCGGATCCCAGTCTGCGGCCGACATTCTTGCCGGCCATGTCCCGGTGGGGATCGGCAGCGTGCCATCGATCGCGCAGCACTACAAATCCGGCGCAATCCGTGCGCTCGCGGTCACCGGCCAGAAGCGCAGCGCCTCGCTGCCGGACATCCCCACGGTTGCCCAGGCGGGTGTCGACGGTTTCGAAATGGAAATCTGGTATGCCCTGGCCGCGCGGGCCGGAACGCCTCAGGAAACACTCGACACCATCGCCACTGCCGTCAACGAGATCGCCAAAATGCCCGATGTGCAGGCGCGTCTCACCGAACTCAGCGCCGAGCCGCGCGCCTATACCCAGGCGGAATTCGCGCGGTTCGTTGACGGTGAATTCGATAAGTACCGCAGCATCGTCAAAACCGCCGGCATCAAGCCCGAGTAAACGCGTGCCGCAACCAAAGGACGGCTGACCATGGCCCAAGCTCAGAATGTCCATCAGAACGCGATCGTCTGGCATCCCGATCCGCAAGTAATCGCGCAAAGCAATATCGCGCGATTTCTGGCGGCGGCGGGCATCCCGACGGCCGATCCTGAAGGCTACAACGCACTGCTCGAGCGCGCCGACGCAGATCCCGAGTGGTTCTGGAATCTGGTGATCCGCGAGACCGGCGTGCAGTTCTACCAGCCCTACGCGCAGGTCATGGACACGTCGCGCGGCATTGAGTGGACGCAATGGTGCGTCGGCGGCACCACCAACGCGGCGCTCAACTGCCTTGACCGTCACCTGCAAACCGCAACGCGCGACAAGGAAGCGGTCGTCTGGGAAGCCGAAAATGGCACGATCAAGCGCTGGACTTACGAGCAGTTGGGTGCGGAAACGAACCGACTCGCCGGGGGGCTGCGAACGCTGGGATGCAAACCGGGGGACGTCATCGGGATCTACCTGCCGATGGTGCCCGAGGCAGTTGCCGCAATGCTCGCGGTGGTCAAGATCGGTTGCGTCGTGCTGCCACTCTATTCAGGTTTCGGCCCCCAGGCGATCGCCACGCGCCTGAACGACGGCGCTGCGGTCGCCGTGCTGGCCGCCGACGGCACCTGGCGTCGCGGCAAGTACGTGCCGCTCAAGGACATGATCGACGAGGCGCTTGCGCTTGTTCCCACGCTGCGCCACGTCGTGGTGCTCAGGAACTCTGGCGAACCGGTGCGCTGGAACCCTGCCACCGACCACTGGTGGGACGCCGTGTGCGCGGGGCAATCCGCGGCAGCGCCCACCACACAGATGCCGGCCGAATCACCGATGATGCTGATGTTCACCTCCGGCACCACCGGCAAGCCCAAAGGCACGGTACACAGCCACTGCGGGTTCACGACCAAGCTCGCACTGGACCTGACGTTGTTCATGGATCTGAAGCCGGGCGATCGCATGCTGTGGATGAGCGACATGGGCTGGCTTGCCGGGCCGATGCTGGTCTACGGGGCAACCTTTGCGGGCGCGACGATCGTGCTGGCAGAGGGGGTCTTCGACTTTCCTGACGAAGGCCGCTTCTGGCGCCTGATCCAGGACAACCGTGTCACCTTGCTCGGCATCGCGCCCACCATCGTGCGCAGCTTCATTCAGGCCGGAGGCGCAAGCATTGAACTCTACGACCTGACTTCGCTGCGCCTGACCTTTTCGACCGGCGAGCCCTGGACGCACGACGCCTGGATGTGGATGTTCACGAAAGTCTGCGGATCCCGCATCCCGATCATCAATTATTCCGGTGGAACCGAAATCGGCGGCGGCATTGTCACGGGTACGCCCCTGCACCCCATGAAGCCCGGTGCGCTTTCGGGTCCGGTGCCCGGCATGGGCGTGGCGGTGATGGACGACAACGGCGTCGTCCTGGATCCTCCCTGTACGGGAGAGCTGGTGGTGCGCAAGCCCTCGATCGGCATCACGCGCGGTCTATGGAACGATCCACAGCGCTACCTCGAAAGCTACTGGAGTCGGTTTGCGGGCGTCTGGGTGCACGGCGACCGCGTGCAGGTGGACGGCGACGGATTCTGGTACGTGCTCGGCCGCTCGGACGACACGCTGAAAATCGCCGGAAAGCGCACGGGGCCATCGGAAGTCGAGTCACTGGTGACCGCCACGGGGCTGGCCGCCGAG
>CAITPF010000273.1 GCA_903894155.1 uncultured beta proteobacterium
CTCGGCACCAGCAGGATAAACGACCAATAAAACCAAGTACTGCCGCAACCTTGTTAAGGTTAACTCGGTTTTCTGCAGGGTTGAATGGTATGCATCACCCAATTCATGCTTGAGTGGCAGCGGCTCACCGCGATGGTCTGGACATGATCGCGTGTTGACCGAGGCGATCGTGGTGATGGTACCCCCTCTGGGCCTGAAGGCAATCGCCGAGGGAATCTAGAACGGCGCCCGGCCAAAGCCGCGCGTGTTGAGTGCGAGCTTTGTACTAGAACGAACCAAAGGTTGACCCCAGGATAATCACGACCGCGAGTGCAAGCAGGGCGCTGACGATGGCCACCATGACGATATCGAGGTAGCTTTCCTTGTGGGTTGCGCCGCAGACGGCGAGCAAGGTCACGACCGCACCGTTGTGGGGCAGGCTGTCGAGCGAACCCGCGCCGATCACGGCCACGCGGTGCATGAGCGCGGGGTCGATGCCGTAGGTCGCGGCGAGTGCCATATAGGTTTCACCGAGTGCCCCAAGCGCGATGGTCAGGCCGCCGGACGCCGATCCCGTGAGTGCCGACAGGACGTTGGTGGCGAAGGCTAATCCGACCAGCGGTCCACCCTCGATTCCGAGGACCCAGTCGCTGACCACCTGGAAAGCAGGCAGTGAAGCCACCACGGCACCAAAACCGACCAGGCTCGCGACGCCGATCACCGGCAGCGCCGCGGCATTGAGGCCGGCGTCCACCGTTTCGCGTAGCGACGCAAGCCTGGTTCGATTGAACGCGAACAGCACGACGATCGCCGCCGACAACGCGACAATGACGGACCAGACACCACCGACGCTTGCCAGCGACGTTTCGCCCCAGATCGGTTTCGCCAGGTAGTCGGTGTCGAGCCTTGGCAGCACCAGCAGCGACATAGTCAGGTTGACCGCCATGACGACCACGAGTGGCAGCAGGGCGACGACGATGCCGGGCAATTGCACGCTGCGTGCGCCGTGCTCGATCTCGGCCGGATCGAATTCGCGTGCAACAGTGGCGCGCTCGCGGACCACAAGGTTGTGCGCGGCCGCAGTGGCCGAGTTGCCTGAACTGCCTGAATCGCCTGAACCGCTCGAACCACTCGAACCACTCGAACCACTCGAACCACTCGAACCACTCGAACCGACTGGACCGGAAAATCCTTCACCGGCTTTGCGCGCGCGCGCTTCAGCGCGTGTCAGCCACCAGAGTCCGAAGCCGAGCATGATGGCGGCTGCGATGAAGCCCAGTCCCGGAGCGGCAAACGGCGTGGTGCCGAAAAATGGCATGGGAATGGCATTCTGAATCGCTGGCGATCCGGGCAGCGCTGACATCGTGAAAGTGGCCGTGCCCAGCATGACGGCCGCCGGCAGCAGACGGTTCGGAATGCCGGCAGCGCGGAACAAGGCCTGGCCCATGGGCGCGAGTATGAACACGGCGACAAACAGGCTGACGCCTCCGTACGTGACAAGGGCACCTGCCAACACTACCGCCAGCACCGACCTGTTGGGCCCGAGCTTCTGGGTCATGAAGTTTGCAATCGCGGTCACCGAGCCGCTGTCGTCCATCAGTTTGCCAAAGAGCGCACCAAGCAGGAAGAGCGGGAAAAACTGCGCGATGAAGTCCGCGGCCGAGCCCATGAAAATCTGCGTCCAGTTTGCCAGCAGTGGCTCGCCGGAAAAGGCCGCTGCGATCGGCGCAGCGACCGGTGCCAGTCCGAGTACGGACCAGCCGCGATAGGCGAGCCAGACCAGCAGTCCGAGTCCAAGCAGAATGCCAAACATCCCCATGATCAGAGCGTCTCCAGCAGGGCGTCCAGATCAAGCGTCGACGTCTTGCCCAGGTCGTCTGCATGCGCATCGAGAAACGCTTGCGCCGCGGTGCGACCGAAGTCACGCAGTTCGCACAGAAACGGCCATTCAGAAATCATCTTGGAGGTGGCGCTCAAGTTCAGCATGGCGTCGCTGGCGATGCGATGAATGCGCATTTTGGCCCATAGCGCTCCCTCGCCATTGCCTGGGTCGGCAACTTTGTGGAGCAGGGCGATCATGCGCAGCTCTTTCAGCAGCGGCGCGTTGAACGCCACTTCATTCAACCGGTCAAGGATGTCGCGCGCCGTGCGTGGAACCGTGGGGCGCTTGATCGGATTGATCTGCACCAGGATCGTGTCGTGCGACTGACAATCCCGAACCAGGGGCGTCATCGTTGGGTTACCCGCGTATCCGCCGTCCCAGTAGAACTCACCGTCGATCTCGACTGCCTGGAACATCGTCGGCAGGCAGCCTGAGGCCATCAGCACATCAGGGGTAATTTCGGAATTACGAAATACGTGTCCGCTGCCGGTGTGCACGTTTGTAGCCGTGATGAACAACTTGATCGGGGAACTCGCCAGCGCCTTGAAATCGACGGCTTCGGCCAACAATTCGCGCAGGGGATTGAAGCCGGCAGGCGCGAGGTCGTAGGGTGAGTAGACACGGGACGCGAGTTCGGCGGCCAGGAACATCGGCGAATATTCGAGCGTCCAGTTTCCCGTCAGCATTTCCATTGGGCCACGACGAAACGGGCTGGATTTCCCCGCGTCGGAGACACTTTTCCAGAACCCTTCGAGTGCGGCCCGGGCCCCATCGGCTCCATCCTTGGCATAGCCGCTGGTCATCACGGCCGCATTCATGGCGCCCGCCGAGGTGCCGGAGATGCCGTCAAACGTCAGCCATGATTCCTCAAGCAGGCGGTCGAGCACACCCCACGTGAAGGCCCCATGCGAGCCACCGCCCTGCAGGGCAAGGTCAACGAGCAGGGGTTTGCGACGCGGCGATGACTTCGTTGCTTTAGTGTTTTTCATATTCATCTGGTACTTTTATCATACAAAATGTTACCGAATCGAATCGAATCGAATCGGCACCAGCGTGCTACGGCACCTGTGCAGCCAATTTGCCTTGTGGGCCGGGTGCAATGGAAACGGCGATATCGACCCAGCCGCCCCCCATAGCCTGGTATACGTTGATCAATTGAATGTAGCGGTCGGCAAGCAGCCGCACCGCAGCCAGTTCGGCCGCGAAGAGTTCGTTCTCGGCCACCAGCACCTCAAGGTAGCCCGACACCCCCTTGTCGAACCGCAGCGTCGACAGCCGGGCGAATTCGCGCAGCGCCAGCACGCGTTCCTCCTGGAACGCCACTTCACTGATCTTCTTTTGCGATCCGGTCAGTGCGTCGTTCGTTTCGCGAAAGGCCCCGAGGATCGTCAGCCGGTAGACGAGCAGCGCCTGCCGGGTTTGTGCCTCGGCTGAGGCGACCTGACCCTCGATCCCGCCGAACGTGAAGATCGGGCCGGTGATGCCCACCGCGAGCAGGCTTGTGCTTGCCGGATCCGAGAGCAGGCTGCTGAAGACCGTGCTGACGGTGCCGAGCAACGCGGTCAGGGAGATATTGGGGTAGTACAGCGCGCGTGCGGCACCGATATTGGCGTTGGCGGCCACCAGGTTTTGCTCGGCCTGCAGGATGTCGGGCCGGCGCTGCAACAGGGCGGAAGGCAGATCGGCAGGGATCTGCGGCGCGACAAGTTGGTCAATGGTCTTGCCGCGCGCGATAGGACCCGGATTACGCCCGAGCAGGATGGAGATCAGGTTTTCCTGGGAAGCGATTGCCTGCTCAAAGGCTGGAATCGCCGCGAGCGCCTGTTGCTGCTGCGACCTGATCTGCATGACCTCGGTCTTGGCGACAATTCCGGATTTGAACCGCAACTCGAAAAGCCGCGCAGTCGCCGTGAAGTTGTTGGCGGTGGACTGGGCAATTTGAAGCTGGCGGTCGAGGGCACGCAACAGGATGTAGCTTGTGGCAATACTCGTCACCAGGGACAGCACAACGCCGTGTTGCGCTTGTTCACTGGCGTAGACCTGCGCCTGCGCGGCCTCGGTCAGGCGCCTGACACGCCCGAAGAGGTCGAGCTGCCACGACGCACCAAGCGAGCCCTGGTAGAGCGAAAAATAGGGATCGGCACCGGGCGGCAGCGGCGGCTGGCCGACAGCGCTGGCCCTTATCCGGCTGGCATCGGCACCGTAGCCGATCTGTGGGAAGAGCTGCGAGCGCGTGGAGGTCAGCGCGCCGATGAACTGATCGACACGTGCCGCCGCGATCTGGATATCCAGGTTCTCACGCAACGCGGTTTCCACCAGTTCGTTCAACACCGGGTCACCGAACTGCTCCCACCATTTGGTGTTGGCGACATCGGTCGCCTTGGGGTAATCCATGCGCCACGCGTCGGGGGACACCACTGTAGGGCGCTGGTAGTCCGGTCCTACGGTGCAACCGGCGAGACAGACGGCCAGGAGTGTGGCGAGCAGGCGGATTCTCATTTCAATTCCCTTCCCGTGACATGGCCAGGACACCGGATCGTGTAGTTGACTGTGTGCATGGTGACGATCATCTTGATACTCCCACGACCAGCAGGCCGGCGAACACGGCAGCCAGCGTAAGTAAACTGAGACTCGCGAACAGCCAGCGGCGAACGCTCAAGTCGGCTTGTACGAAGGCCTGGCCAACGGCCACCGCAGCCCGACGTAACGGTCCGACGCCTGCAGGGCCGGCATGCGCGGCGCCGAACAGGGCCTGACGTGAAAGACCGGCTGCAAGAAGCGTGCCGCCAAGAATCACCACCAGGGTGGTTCCAAGTTCCTTTGGCGCGAACGGGTTCGATAAGAGCTCGCCCGGTACAGGCCCCAGCGAAGCCAGACCGAGCAACAGCGAGCAAAGAGACAGCGACAGTGCCGCGATCTCGGACAGCCGCGAGACCCGCTTGACCAACGGCACGGCATCGGTGCGGGAGCGCGTGGCACGCACGAGCACCAGGACGACATATCCGGCGGTGAATGCCGCGCCGCCCTGCAGCACGATCATCCACCACCATTGTCCGGTGCCATCGGCGGCGTCGAGCATGAGCTTCTTCGCGAGATAGGCGCCGCTTGGCACGACCCCCATGAGCGCAAGACCTGCGAGCGCAAACGTCAGCACGGTGAGGGGCATGGCACGGGCAACGCCCGCGAGGTCGGCGATGCGGTCATGACCGAGTGCCGCATAGATGAGGCCGGCCGCCATGAACATGCTTGCCTTGGCCGTGGCATGCGACACCGCCTGCAAGAGCCCGCCCGTCAGGGCCGACCCGTGTGCGATGGTGTTGCCTGCGCCATCGAAGGCGAGCGGGAACATCAGGAACAGATAGCCGATTTGTGCGACTGTTGAATAGGCCACCAGCAACTTTAAGCGCTCCTGGCGCAGCGCCACGACGCTGCCCACGACGATGGCCGACGCACCGAGCGCTCCGAGCAGTTGTGCCGAGGGCAGCGTGACCACGCCCGGCATCACGTCGAACCAGAGGCGCACGACCAGGAACCAGGAGCCCTTGATCACCAGTGCCGAAAGTATGGCGCTCGCCGCCGCCGGTGCTCCCGCATGCGCCGGGGGCAACCAGATGTGCAGTGGGAAGAGGGCCGTCTTCGCAAGCAGGCCGCACGTCATTAGCGCCAGCACAGTCCAGGTCACCGTTTCGGGGCGCACACGTGTGGCCAGCAGTGCGATGTCGAGCGTGCCGTAGACACCGTACAGCAGCACGACGCCCAGCAAATAGAGCAGCGAGCCGAGCAGCGCGAACAACAGGTAGCGCAGTGCCGCGCGCAGCGTGTCGCCTTTGCCGTCGAGGCAGACAAGCGGCACGCCCGCGAAGGTCAGCAGTTCGAGTGCGACGTATAACGTGAATAAATCGCTGCTGACGAACACCAGGTTCAGTGAGCCCCACACGGCGAGCAGCAACAGCCAGAACGTGAAAGGCATGCGTGCATCCGGTGCACCCCGCGGCGTTGCGAAATCGGCGTTTGCGTAGAGGGCAATGCCGCAGATCACCAGCGCAACCGTTAGCAGCATGACGACCGACAGGCCATCGGCACGCAGTGCAATGCCCAGCGGCGGCGCCCAACCCCCTGGCAGGTACACCACCGTCGCGCCAGATTCCAGCAGCGTCCAGGCAATGGCAATGGCTATTGCGGATCCGATTGCCAGCGTCACGAAAGCGACGAACCGGACGCGGCGCGTGCCAAGCACCAGGCCGGCCAGCACACCCAGGAAGGGGACCAGCACCGCCAGCATCACCAGCAATCCGCCCGGGGGCGCCAAGGAAGGAATCGATGTGAGGGGCATTTACACCTCGC
>CAITPF010000274.1 GCA_903894155.1 uncultured beta proteobacterium
ATTCTGACGCGAAGACGGTTTGACTTCGATCTGGCCCGCCTTGATACGGTCGATCTGCTTCAGGCGTGATGTGGCCTGGCGTGCCTTGGATTTGTTGGCCGAGAATCGCCGAACGAAATCCTGCAGCTCCGACACACGCTCCTTGGCCTTGGCATTCGCGTTCTGCGCCAGCTCCCGCGCCTGGGTAGACGCCAGCATGTAGTCGTCGTAATTGCCTGGGTAAACACGAAGCTCGCGGAAATCGAGGTCCGCCATGTGCGTGCAGACCTGGTTCAGGAAGTGGCGGTCGTGGCTGATGATCACCATCGTGCTCTGGTACTCGTTGAGCACATGTTCGAGCCAGCGAATCGTATTGATATCGAGGTTGTTCGTCGGCTCGTCGAGCAGCAGCACATCCGGTTTGGAAAAAAGCGCCTGGGCAAGCAGCACGCGCAGCTTGGAGCCTGGCGCGACCTCCCGCATCGGCAGCTGATGCTGCTCGACGGGAATCTCCAGCCCGAGCAGCAATTCGCCCGCCCGCGCCTCGGCGGTGTAGCCGTCGTACTCGGCGAAATGAGCCTCGAGATCGGCCGCCCGCATGTAATCGTCGTCGCTTGCCTCCGGATTTGCGTAGATCGCATCGCGCTGGGCCATCGCATCCCACATTTCCGCGTGGCCCATCAGAACCACGTCGAGTACGCGGAAATCCTCGAACGCGAACTGATCCTGACGCAGCTTGCCCATGCGCCGACCGGGTTCGAGCGATACGTTGCCCGAAGAGGGTTCAAGATCGCCGCCGATGATCTTGATCAGGGTCGACTTGCCTGATCCGTTGGCGCCAATCAGGCCATAGCGGTTGCCATCCCCGAATTTGACACTGACATTCTCGAACAGAGGCTTCGGTCCGAACTGGATGGTGAGGTTTGATGCTGTTATCACAATGACACTACTGAGTAAATACCGGAGAAAACTTGGGTTACAGCCTGACAAATTAGCTTTCAGTGTAACAACCGCCTAAAAACGCCCCCGAGACCGATGGATCTTTCTATCATGCGCCGGCGATGCGCAACTGTCATACGGCGCGCGGTTCATGAAAGGATTATCACATTGGAAGCTGTCACATCCCTGTTCAACCTGCTGGGAACCTTCGTCTGGGGTCCCGTCATGCTGGCGCTGCTGGCGGGCACCGGCCTGTACTTCACCCTGAGACTCGGGTTCCTGCAGGTCCGTCTGCTGCCTTACGCGCTGCGCCTTGCATTTTCCCGGCACCAGGATACGAGTTCCCCGGGCGACATCACGCAGTTCCAGGCGCTGATGACCGCGCTCGCGGGCACGATCGGCACGGGCAATATCGCCGGCGTCGCGACAGCCGTAGTCGCCGGTGGCCCGGGCGCCATATTCTGGATGTGGGTCACCGCCCTGCTCGGCATGATGACCAAATACGCGGAAGGCCTGCTTGCGGTGCGCTACCGGGTGCGTGACGAAAACGGCAACATGTCCGGCGGCCCGATGTACTACATCGAGCGCGGGCTGGGCATGAAGCGCCTTGCCGGTGCGTTTGCGGTTTGCGGCATGGTCGCGGCGCTCGGCACCGGGTCGTCTGTGCAGTCGAATTCGGTCGCCCAGTCGATGACGGCCAGCTTTGGCGTGCCGGGATGGATCACGGGGCTTGTGCTGACCGCGGTAACCGCAATGGTGATCCTTGGCGGCATTTTCACGATCGCCCGGGCTGCCTCGCTGATCGTGCCGGTCATGGCGGGCATCTACGTTCTGGGCGGGATCGCGATCGTGGCCTGCCACGTCGAGCTGGTGATTCCCGCCCTGAAGCTGATCCTCACCGATGCGTTCACCGGCGACGCGGTGGCAGGCGGCGCCATCGGCACCGTCATCCGCATGGGCGTGGCACGCGGCGTATTCTCCAACGAGGCCGGGCTGGGCTCCGCGCCAATCGCCGCCGCAGCCGCCAGGACGGACTCGCCGGTGCGCCAGGCACTGGTCTCAATGACAGGCACCTTCATCGATACCCTGATCGTCTGCACGATCACCGGGCTGGTGCTGGTCATGGGCGGCCTTTACACGGGCGGGGCCAACGGCGCAGCCCTGACGGCACAGACGTTCGATGCCCTGCTGCCGGGTCCCGGGGGGTGGATCGTGACGATCGGATTGCTCTTCTTTTCCTACTCCACGATCCTGGGATGGAGTTACTACGGCGAAAAGTGCGCCCAGTATCTTCTGGGCTCAAAGATCATCCGGCCCTACCGGCTCGTCTACACCGCATTCGTGATGGGCGGCGCGGTGCTCTCGCTCGATCTGGTCTGGGCGGTGTCAGATGTCTTTAACGGTTTGATGGCGCTGCCCAACCTGGTGGGCGTGCTGCTGCTTTCCGGGGTCGTCATCCGCGAAACACACGCATTCATTGATGCTACCCCGAAGAATCGTGGGGAAATTAGCGTAAACCCTCGGGAATTTACTGACCAATCTCGCTAGAATGTCGCACATTCCAGAGTTTGGTGAACGAGGAGCAACCCACATGTCGAAGAAAAAATTCATATTTGCCGCAGTAGCCGCCGCGCTGATCGCCGGATCCGCCGCTGCGCAGGAAACCATCAAGATCGGTGTCATCGGCCCGTTCACGGGCGGATCGTCGTCGATGGGCGTGAGCATGCGCGATGGCGTAACGCTTGCCGCTAAGGAAATCAACGCCAGCGGCGGTGTGCTCGGCAAGAAGCTCGAGCTGGTCTTCCGCGACGACGAAGCCAAAAACGAACGCGGCGTCGAGATCGCCCAGGAATTCATCAACAAGACCAAGGTCGCCGCCGCCGTCGGCTACATCAATACCGGCGTAGCGCTCGCGTCGCAGCGCTTCTTCCAGGAAGCCAAGATCCCGGTCGTGAACAACGTCGCCACCGGCACCCTGATCACGCGTCAGTTCGAGAAGGAGCCCGAAAACTACGTGTTCCGGACCTCGGCTGCCGACAACATCCAGGCGCCCATGATCGTCGAAGAAGCCGTGACGCGTCGCGGTTTCAAGAAGGTTGCGATCCTGGCCGACTCGACCGCCTACGGCGACCTGGGCCGCAAGGACCTGACTGCCGCGCTTGAAGCCAAAGGCATCACACCTCTCGTGAGCGAGAAGTTCAACATCGGCGACAAGGACATGACCGCCCAGCTGCTCAAGGCCAAGGAAGCCGGCGCCGAAGTCATCCTGACCTACGCGATCGGCCCTGAGCTGGCGATGATCGCAAACGGCATGTCCAAGATTGCCTGGAAGAAGCCGATGATCGGCAGCTGGACCCTCTCGATGGCCAACTTCATCGACACGGCAGGCAAGAACGGCGAAGGCGCGACGATGCCCCAGACCTTCGTCCAGAACGCCAACACGCCCAAGCGCAAGGCCTTTATCGATGCCTACCTGAAGGAATTCAAGCCCAAGAAGGATCGCATTGATTCGCCGGTGTCCGCCGCGCAGGGCTATGACTCGGTCTACCTGCTCGCCGCCGCTATGCAACAAGCCGGCACGACGGATGGTCCGAAGGTCCGCGAAGCGCTCGAGAACCTCCAGACCAAGCTCGAGGGCGTCGTGACCGTCTACGACAAGCCTTTCAGCAAGACCGACCACGAAGCGATCTCGATCAAGGTTCCGGTCATGGGCCAGGTCAAGGATAGCCGCGTGACTTACGCAAATCCGGGTGATTCCGCGACCGCGGTGCGAACCAAGTAATCCGCACCAAGGCGCTGGTAGTCAACCGCTAAAACCGCCGCGCCCCTCGCGCGGCGTTTTTAATGAAAGCGGCGGAAACGGTAACCGCCAGCACATTCTCCATTCAGGGCGCGATCCATGGAAATCCTTCTTCAACTCGTCTATAGCGGAATCTCGCTCGGGATGATCTATGCGGTCATCGCGTTCGGCTATCAGCTGACCTTCGCGACGTCCGGCACCCTGAACTTCGGTCAGGGCGAAGCCCTGATGCTGGGCTCGCTCGTCGGCCTGACACTCTGCGACACCTATGGCATCAACTACTGGGTCATGGTGCCGATCGTTTGCGTCTTCGGTGCGCTCCAGGGCTCGGTCGTCGAATTCTTCGGCGTGCGCCCAGCGATCAAGATCAAGTCCGAGTTCGGCTGGATCATGTCGACGATCGCGCTGGGCATCATTTTCAAGAACGTGGCGGAAAACATCTGGGGGCGCGATGAAATGCCCTTCCCCAGCCCGCTCGATGACGAACCGATCCGCCTGCTCGGCGCCAACGTCCTGCCAATGAACCTGCTGGTGGTCGGCGGCGCGCTCGGCATGATGCTGCTCGTTGAGCTCTTCAACCGCAAGAGCATCTACGGCAAGGCGGTCGTCGCCACGGCCAACGATCGGGATGCCGCCGGCCTGATGGGCATCAACACGAGCCTCGTGATCACGTTCTCGTATGCCCTGTCTTCGCTGACGGCAGCCTTTGCCGGCGTGCTGATTTCCCCGACCACGCTGGCGGGTGCTTCGATGGGCGGTACGCTCGGCCTGAAGGCCTTTGCCGTCGCCATCATCGGCGGGCTATCCAGCGGTCTGGGCATCATTGTGGGAGGCTTGATCCTGGGCGTAGCCGAAACGGCAAGCAGTTTCTATATTTCCAGCGGCTACAAGGATGTGCCGGGGCTCATCCTGCTGCTGCTCGTGCTGGCCATCAAACCCTCGGGCCTTTTTGGCAAGACCACGATCAAGAAGGTGTGATCCCATGAAACTCAAACACCTCTTGCTTGTCGTTGGAATCATCCTGCTGTTCGGCTTTCCGATCGTCATCCCCAACCCGTATTACGTCCACCTGGTGGAAACGATCCTGATTTACGCGATCCTGCTGTTCGGGCTGGACATCGTGGTGGGCTACACCGGCCAGGTGTCTCTCGGTCACGCGGGCCTCTTCGGCATCGGCGCCTACGTCGCAGGCACGCTCTTCTTTCACCTGAACATGCCGTTCTGGGTGACCGCACCCGCCGCCATCCTGATCACTTCCGTGTTCGGTGGCATGCTGGCGCTCCCGGCGCTGAAGGTGATCGGCCCCTACCTCGCCATGGTCACGCTCGCCTTCGGCACCATCATTCAGATCCTCATCAACGAGATGAGTTTCCTGACCGAAGGCCCCGTCGGCATCAAGATCTCGAAACCCGCGTTCTTCGGGCATGTACTGTCCGAACACGAGTATTACTGGGTGGTCGCCGTCCTGATGCTGGTGAGCATGCTGGTGGTCCACCGGATCCTCAAGTCGCACCTCGGCCGGGCATTCGAGGCGTTGCGCGACAGCCCGGTCGCCTGCGATTGCATGGGCGTATCGGTTTATCGCTACAAGGTCTACGCCTTCGTGATCAGCGCAGGCTTCGCGGGCCTCGCGGGCAGCCTGTATTCCTACTCGGAACAATACATTTCCCCGAACACCTACGTCATCGAACTCAGCATCCTGTTCCTGCTCGCGGTGATCATGGGCGGGCGCAAGTCGCGTATGGGTTCCTTGCTGGGCGCGGCCATCATCGTTCTGTTGCCCAAGCTGCTTGACGAGTTGACGCTATTCCGCGAAGTCATGGTGATCCTGGCGATCCTGATGGTCGTCGTATCGGGGATCTCCATCGCGCGCGGCATGACCACCTGGCGCAAGATGGCCGTTCCGGTGATCGGCACGGTCGGCCTGTCGGTCTTTTCCTTCTTCCTGCACAACATCGTCGACTGGCGGTTGACGATTTTCGGCTTCATGATCCTGCTGGTCGTCTATTACCTGCAGGACGGCATCGTGGGCTTTGTGCGCAACTACTACGCCGCGATCACCGGACGCACGGCACTTGCTGCGCGCAACGCGGCCATGGGCAAGTTCGAGATCACCTCCGAGGACGTCATCAGTGCGGTCAACCAGAAGGCAGCCTCTGGGCCGCTGCTGACTGTCCAGTCCTTGCTGATGCAGTTTGGCGGGCTCAAGGCGCTGAACAACGTCGACATGGTCGTCGAGCGCGGTACGGTCCACGGGCTGATCGGGCCGAACGGATCCGGCAAGAGCACGATGATGAACGTGCTGACCGGCATTTACGTGCCGACCGGCGGGGACGTGATCTACGGCACCTCCAGCGTCAAGGGCAAGACCTCTTCCGAAATCGCGCTTTCCGGCATGGCGAGAACGTTCCAGAACGTGCAGCTTTTCGGCGAGATGACCGCACTCGAGAACATTCTGGTCGGCCTGCACCACACGTTCAGGTCTAACCTGCTCGACGTATCGCTCGCGCTGCCGCGTTACACAAACGAAGAGTCGCACGCCCGCCGGCGGGCGCTTGGCCTGCTGCACTTCGTCGGGCTCGAAGCGCTTGCCAACGAGGAAGCCCGCAACCTGCCCTACGGCAAGCAGCGGCTACTCGAAATCGCGCGTGCGCTGGCGCTTGATCCCAACCTGCTGCTGCTCGATGAACCCGCTGCGGGCTTGACCGCGCCCGACATCAAGGAGCTTCTGGCCATTATCCAGAAGATCCGCGAGCACGGCATCACGATCATCCTGATCGAGCACCATATGGATGTCGTCATGACGGCTTGCGACCGCGTATCGGTTCTCGATTTTGGCCAGAAAATTGCCGAAGGCAAACCGGCCGAAGTGCAAGCCGACGAAAAAGTCATCGAAGCCTATCTGGGCGCAACACCCGCCTGACGGCGCGATTCGGGATCAGGAAATCACATGTTATCGATCAAAAATCTCGAAGCCGGTTATGGCAAAGTCAAGGTTCTGCACGGCATCAGCATCGACGTGCCCAAGAGCCAGGTCATCACGCTCATCGGATCGAACGGCGCAGGCAAAACCACCACGATGCGCGCCGTGACCGGCATGATCAAGCCCACGGCGGGCGAGATCACGTTGTCGGGACAACGCATCGACGGCGCCGATTCCTACACCATTGCCCGGCTTGGCCTGGCACACTCGCCAGAAGGCCGCCGGGTGTTTTCCACCATGAGCGTCACCGACAACCTGCTGCTCGGCGCCTTTCCGCGCCTGACCGGCAGCCGCCCGAAGGGCGACGTCAAGGGTGACCTCGAGCGCGCGATGGATCTGTTCCCACGCCTGAAAGAGCGCCGCAACCAGCTCGCAGGCACGCTCTCTGGCGGCGAGCAGCAAATGCTCGCGATGGCGCGCGCTGTCATGCTGAACCCGGAGATCGTCCTGCTCGACGAGCCGTCCATGGGTCTTGCGCCTATCCTTGTCGAGGAAGTTTTCAGGATCATTTCGCGCCTGAAATCCGAAGGCGTGACAATGCTGCTCGTCGAACAGTTCGCCGCGGCCGCGCTCACTGTCGCAGACTACGGCTATGTGCTCGAAAACGGGCGCATCACCGCGCACGGCCCGGCCGACAAGCTCAAGAACGACCCGGCGGTGATCGCGGCTTACCTTGGGGGCAGCCACTAGAGGGCAGCCGCGAGCGGGCAGCCCCAAGAAGTCCGTCTCAGCTCGGCCCCCGCGGGCACACGTGCTAGTGATGGTGCTCGTCGAGCACCAGGTGCGCCATTCCTTCCTCCGTCGCGAGCCCGACTTTCGCGCCAATCGGCAGCGTGGCCTTCATGGGCGTGTGCCCATAGGGCAAGCCGGTGATTACCGGAATGCCCACGCTCTTGCGAATAAAGGCGATCGCCTCGGCCAGGTCGTACCCGCGGTCGTGCGGTGCCAGCCGATACTCGGTGAAACCGCCCAGGAGCAAGGCCTTCTGCCGCCCAAGAATCCCTGCCTGCGCGAGCTGGTTGAGCATGCGTTCGATCCTGTACGGATGCTCGCCCACATCCTCGACAAACAGGATGCCGCCGCGGATCTTCGGCATGTAGGGCGTCCCGATCAGCGCGCAGATCATGGCAAGGTTGCCACCCCACAGCACACCGCGGCAGTCGACGGGATCCGGCTTTGGCGATTCGAAACTGAGGATTTCGAGCTCGCCGCGCATGGTCTCGCCAAAGATTTCAGTCGTCAGGAGTTCCGGCTTTTTCGCGCCGAAATCGAAGCATGCCGTTGGCCCCGCATAGCTGACGAGGCCGGTGCGCGCAAGCAAGGCCAGGCCAAACGCGGTGAAATCGCTCTGGCCCACGAACCGCTTGCCGCTCGCGCCAATCGCCTCCCAGTCAAGGTGGGGCAAGAGCCGGGTCACGCCATAACCGCCGCGCGTGGCCATGACGATAGGCAGTTTTTGCCGGATTGCGCGGCCAAACGCGGCGAGGCGCTGCTCGTCGGTTCCGGCGAATCGCTGGTGGCTGGCAAGCGCGCCGCGATCAACTGCGACCTTGAATCCCATCTTTCCGAGCCGCGCCTGCGCGCGCTCAAGGGCGGTGGGATCGGCCACCGCGCTCGAGGGTGAAAAGATATAGATGCCGTGCCAATCGGCGCTTGCGTGCTGCTCATTGCGGGTCATGTGAATCCTTGCTGCGTCGACTGCGGAAAAACTGCCTCAGGAGATCGCCGCATTCCTCGGCGAGGACCCCTCCGGTAACCTGAGTGTGATGGTTCAACCTGGGTTCGGCCGCGAGATCAATCACGCCGCCGCACGCGCCCGTCTTGGGATCCGGCGCGCCATAGACAACGCGTGCGATGCGGGCATGCAGCATTGCACCCAGGCACATCGCGCAAGGTTCGAGCGTGACAACCACGGTTGCCCCCGGCAGCCGGTAGTTGCCCGAGCGTGCGGCCGCACTGCGCAAGGCGACGATTTCCGCGTGCGCCGTGGGGTCACTGTCGGTAATCGTCCGGTTGTAGCCCTGCGCGATGCAGGCTTGTTCTGCATCGAGCACGACCGCGCCCACGGGCACCTCGCCCTGCGCCCAGGCCTGACGCGCCTGATCGAGCGCAAGGCGCATCGATACCTCATCCACGGTAAATCCGCGCCTTGAGCGCCACGCGACCTGCAAGGCTCGTGAGCGCCTCTTCAAGCCATTGGTAGAGTTCGGCGTCGTCATCGTAGCGGGCGTGGTTCAGGTTGGACACGCGCCCGTCCTCGATAAAACCCCAGGCACGATTGCGCTTATCCCTGTGACGCGGATCCCACACACCGAAAGCCACGCCCCCGGAGCTGCGGATAAGTGAAAAGCACGGGATATCCGTGTAGCCGTCACCGACGAACACCATCTGGTCAAACGGCACGCGCAGGCGGTCTTCCGGGACCTTGCGATTGACCTCAAACGGCTTGCCGACATAGGCAGGGCCGACGATGCCTTTCTGGATCTGGAACAGGTACCGCGTCTTGTCCGTGAAACTCACGATCCGTCGGGGAAAGCGAATGGCGCCCTGCGCGTCGTAGATGAACTCCGAAGCCCAGATTCCCGTGAACTCGTGCGCGATCCGCGTGTTGCGCACAACCTCGCCGATGCCGCTGGAAATCAGGTAGAACTCCAGCTGGACTTGTGGATGTTCGCGGCGCACCTGCTCGCGCAGCCTGGAAAACAGCGTATCAACCCCGGCGTGCAGCGGCAGAGACTGGCCCCACGCGCGCAACTTCTCTTCGGTGATCGCGCCCTCGGGGCCGCGCTCGCGGGATAGCTCGAGCAACTCGTACAGGTAGGCAGGAACTGGATCCCAATCCTGACGCAGTAACGGATCAACACGCGAAGTCCAGAAATTCGCGGTATCGACACCCATGCTCTCCAGGAACCCGGACGTGCTGTCCGGCGCGAGCGTATCGTCAAAATCGAACACCAGCGCAATCACGTCAGACATGGCTGCGTTACTCCCTGATTCCGAGCTCTCGGATGATTTGTCCCCATTTCTTTTCGTCGCGATCCATCGTCGCACGCACCTCCTGCGGACCGGAAACGGTCAGGTTCACGCCCTTACGCGCAAGATCATCGCGCAGAGCGGCGTCTTTGCCAAGCTCCTGCATTGCCGCCTCCAGGCGGGCGAGCACGGGCGCTGGGGTGCCCGCAGGCGTCATCAGGGCGAGCCAGTACACGGCGTCGAATCCCCTGGTACCGGTTGCCTCATCCACCGTCGGGACGTCTGGCAACTGGGGGGCCCGTTCGCGGGTCGACACCGCGATCGCACGGGTGCGCCCGCCTTGCAGGAAAGGCATGGCCTCATTGACGGCCGAAAACATCATCTGAACCTGCCCGCCGACCATGTCCTGCGCGGCTGGCATGCCCCCCTTGTAATGGACCACAATCATTTTGAGGCCAAAGGTCTTGATGAAGAGCTCAGAGGCGAGATGATTCATCGACCCCATGCCAGAGGTGCCGATAGAGTATTTATCCGGATTGGCACGCACCAGCGCGAGCAACTCGCCCAGATCGTTCGCCTTGACATCCTTGTTGACGTGCAGCACGAAGGCGGACGTAATCATCATCGACACCGGCGCGAAATCGCGCGCCGGATCGTACTCGACCTTGCCCTGCAGAATCGGATTGAGCACCAGCGAATTTGGCGCCGCATAGAGCGTGTAACCATCCGCCGGGGCCCGGGCGACGAAGTTGCTTGCCAGAGTCGACGCCGCGCCCGCCTTGTTCTCGATCACCATGCTCGCGCCCAGTACCTTGCCCAGCCGATCGGCAATCGCCCGGCTGGAGTTGTCGCTGACGCCCCCGGGCGGGTACGGGACGACAAAGCGGATCGCCTTGGCCGGATAGGCATCCTGTGCGGTGGCGGGGCCGTGCGCCATGAACCCGATCGTGGCCAGCAGCAGTGCCGCCATGGATCGACCGGCGCTCACGAGGAGCGTTCGGGAGTTGTGCGACGCCGCACATGATTGCAGGGGATGGTGAGCAGGCACTGGGACTACCTCGCGCTGGATGTTTTGTGCAAACCGCTAGCTGTTGTGCAAACGGGTGGGACGCCTCAGGTGCGGGCTGGCACCGGTTCGTACCAGGGAACCTCGTCACGATCGCCGTAGCGCCGCACACGGATGTTTGCCTGCTCCCCGTGACCCGCGAAATTTTCCATATGGCATAGCCGCGAACAATATTCGCCGACCATCGCAGAGGCGGCATCGGTCGTCACGCGCTGGTACGTGCACGTCTTGAGGAACTTGCCCACCCAAAGGCCACCCGTAAAACGGGCGTTGCGCTTGGTCGGCAGGGTATGGTTCGTGCCGATCACCTTGTCCCCGAAGCTCACGTTGGTTCGCGGCCCGAGAAAAAGCGCCCCGTAGTTGGTCATGTGCGCGAGGTAGAAATCGGGGTCGCGCGTCATGACCTGCACATGCTCGAAGGCCAGGTCGTTGGCGGTCGCGAGCATTTCGTCCTGCGTGTCGCACACGATGATCGCGCCGTATTCGGCCCAGGATGCGCGGGCGATTTCAGCCGTCGGCAGGATCCCGAGTTGCCGCTCGACTTCTGCCAGGGTGGCGCGCGCAAGTGTCTCGCTATCGGTCAGCAGCACGGCGGGAGATGTAGGCCCGTGTTCGGCCTGCCCCAGCAGATCGACGGCACACAGCTCGGCATCGACCGAATCGTCGGCGATCACAAGGGTTTCGGTCGGGCCCGCGAATAAATCGATGCCCACGCGACCATACAGCTGGCGCTTGGCCTCGGCCACGAACATGTTGCCAGGCCCCACGAGCATATCAACGCCCGCCAGGCTGGGCGTGCCAAGGGCCATTGCGCCGACGGCCTGGATTCCGCCGAGCACGAGGATCTCGTCAGCACCCGCGAAATGCATGGCCGTGACGATCGCCGGGTGCGGCGCCCCGTGGTAGGGCGGCGCGGTCGATACGATGCGCTTGACGCCCGCCACCTTCGCGGTGAGTACGCTCATATGTGCCGAGGCGATCATCGGGTACTTGCCGCCCGGGACGTAACAGCCGACGGCGTCAACCGGAATGTGCTTGTGGCCAAGGACAACACCAGGCATGGTCTCGACTTCGACGTCGAGCATCGACGCGCGCTGGATTTCGGCAAAACCGCGAATCTGGCGCTGGGCGAAACGGATATCTTCGATTTCGCGGGGGGACAGCTGCTTGACCGCCTTTTCGATGTCGGCCTGGCTCAGGCGGAAATCCTCGGGATCCCATTGATCGAATTTCCGGGAAAGCTCACGGATCGCATCGTCGCCGCGCCGCTCGATGTCTTGCAGGATCGACTCGACCGTCGAGCGGACCACTGCGTCCGCTTCGGCCGTCGCGGCGGCGTCCTTGCCGCGCTTGATATAGCGTACGGTCATGCTTGTCTCCTGATGCAGCCATCTGCAGCAGGATTATATCGCCGCGACACTCAGAACCTGTCGAAATGCAGACCTCAGGCCGCGCAGGCGAAGCCGCCACGCTCGAATGACGCAAAATCCATATCCGAGGTCAGCGCGCACACCCAGCGCAGCGATTCCCGCGTCGCATCGGCGCAGCCACCATCCCGATACACCCCGGAAGGATCGCGCACGCGCAGCATCTTGCGCAATATTTCATCTGCGGCGACTGGATCAGAGCGCGTTTTCGCCACGCGATCGCGCACGGCATCCTCATCCATGCAGAGCGTTCCCTGCGCATCGCGGTAAACGCCGTCCCGCCAGTGGTAGATCTCAAGGCACTTCGAGGCGAGCGTATAGGGCGCCGCGCTATCCCAGAAGTTGTTGAACTTTCCATCGCCCAGGTAATAGACCCAGGATCCCTCGTAGCCATAGACGTCCGAAGAAGCATCATCGGGATTACGGAACCACACCCGGTCGCCAGGCACGAAATATCGTGTGGGCAGCGGCTCGTCTATCGTGCCGTACTCGCGCATGAAGACACGATGAAACTCCTCCGACATGATGGCACGGCGTCGCCAGCGGGCTTCGACCAGGTCAAGCAACGCCGGATGGTGGTCCTTCAGGTCTTCGGCCAGACCCAGCAACTGGACGTATTCCGAGGCCCGATAACACGAAAACGAGTAGGCCTCGCCGAATTGATCCGGATGGATGGTCTTGCGCAGCGCATCGATCAGCGAGACGCCCGGCAGCAGCGTAAAACTGGTATCGGGATGGTATGCCCAGCAGTCCGTTGGCCGCTCGAACCCATGGGGATCGAACGAAAGCGTCGCACGGGCGGCAGCAAACACCGTGTTGCGCCGAATGCGCACGGCTGCCTCAAGCTCTGCAATGCTCGGAAATACGAAGGCGACCGGCGACCTCGCCATCGCAAGCAGGATTTCAAGCTCGAGGTCGCGCGCCTGGTGGGCTACATCAAGTGCCAGGGCGGGTGCAATCGCAGTCGTGTCGTACCCCGGGGAAATCGCCCCGAGGCCTGCCGAGTGGCCGATTCGCACAACGTGCATTCCATCCACGCCCACGGCCTCCAGCTTAAGGTAAGCTTTCGCCCCATGGCGTTCGATGACACGCTGAAGGTCGACGATCGCACCATCCCGCCATTGTGGCCTGTGGAAAAAAAGGCAGATGCCCCCGAGATGCTCCAGCTTTTTCGATCGCGACGATGTCATTTTGATGCTTATGTTGCGTTGACGTAAATCTTGTATCAGCCTTTTTGGCTGAGTGTCTATTGAAGAAAACACCAAAATGCCACATCCCGAAATCCATCCGGACCAGTCTGTCGCGCTTCTCCAGGCGCTTCACATTCTGACACGCGATGGCAAATTGAATCAGGACAGCAGGCGTAAGCTCAAACAGGTTTACCATTTGTTTCACTTCGTCGAGCCGTTGTTACAACAACTTGCAAAAAATAACCCTGAATTCATGATCGTGGATCATGGCGCAGGTAAATCATATCTCGGCTTCATCCTGGTCGATCTTTACCTGCGACGCCACGCGCCGGGCGCGTGCGTCGTCGGCATCGAAACCCGACCCGAACTGATCGAGCGCTCCCGAATCCTGGCCGATCAATCGGGTTTCGCCCAGATGCAGTTCATCAACGTCTCGGCCGCGGATTCGATCCAATCCGATCTTCTGCCTGCGCGCGTGGACATGGTCACCGCACTGCACGCCTGCAATACCGCGACCGACGACGCCATCCGCTTCGGCCTCGCCAAACAGGCACAGTTCATCGTGCTGGTGCCCTGCTGCCAGGCCGAGGTCGCCGCTGCCTTGCGGAGACATAAGTCGGCCCAGCTCAAGGACCCGCTGACCGAAATCTGGCGACATCCTCTGCACACGCGTGAATTCGGGAGCCAGGTCACTAACGCCCTGCGTTGCCTGCAACTTGAGGCACACGGTTACCGCGTGACCGTGACCGAGCTCGTGGGCTGGGAGCATTCGCTCAAGAACGAACTCATCATTGCCGAGCGCGTCGGCTCGCCCAAGCGCGTCGCAGCCGAGCGACTCGGCGCGCTGCTCGATCGGCTCGGCCTGCCGGATCTGCACGACCGCTTTTTCGCGCCCGACTTCGGCGCAACCATCCCTGCTGCTGGCGTAGCTGCGATGACGCCCGGCAATCAGGCCGCACAATGAACGTGCTGATCGTCGGCTGTGGAGATCTTGGGTTGCGGGTCGCAAGACTGTTGCTCGCGGATCCCGGCAACAGCGTCTGGGCCGTGCGCCGCCACCCACCCACGGATGGTGCGATCCCGGGCCTGCACTGGATCGCGGCCGATCTCGCCCGCCCGCAGACGCTTGGCACATTGCCCGCGGGGATCACGCACGTGGTCTACCTTGCCGCGCCGGATTCCCGCACCGAAGCCGAGTACCG
>CAITPF010000275.1 GCA_903894155.1 uncultured beta proteobacterium
CCCCCGAAAAGATAATTAGTAGGGCTAATGGATCACTATGCGCGGCATGTATAAAGTATTTTGCACCTTGCAATAGCTGGTCATTCAATGGAATGCCTGTTCCAAGCTTTGCATAAGCAGTATTTGGGAATGGGAATCCGTAGTAATAAACAGAAAAGCAGGTCCACGCGATTGCGGGGATGGCTCCGGTCAATATGGTCTTAAGAAGTAGTTGTGGTCTTCCTCGAAATTTAATGCAAATTGCGATCGTGACCGGGAGTAAAGTCAATAGCAAATCCGATCGAGTTAAGTAGATCAACGAGCAGCATAGAAAGTAAAGGAGCAGCGACCGAAAATCCGGTCTTTGGTCAGCCCTATCAGCCGCGACCACTGAAGCGAGAATTAACAGATGTGCAAGCGGGTTTTCAAGCCCGGATGTTGAAAAGTCAAGATATGATTTAGACAGAATCAGCGCAATCGCGGCTACAATTCCGGCAAAGAAATTTGTCGAGAATTTATCTAATAGCAGCCAAAAAACAACCAGCGATGTACAAATTGACAGAACGAATGTTGCATTAAATACATCATTTATAATTAACGACGTAGCTGTTAGTGCCATAAACCAGAGCGGATGAGTGTATGCCTGGACACGCTCATCGACGTTGAAAGTTGGTCCGTATCCATGTACAAAATTTAGAATTGTTCGAAGGGTAATAGCCGCATCATCACTAATCCATGCGGTGCGAACAAGTTCAAAACCGAACACCATCAATAGAACAAAATAGATAAATTTATAGGCTCTGGTCGTTGACATTATTGTATTTCCAGTCTTGCTCTTATGATGAGGTCGGGGATACCTTGTGTGCCTCACGTCAGGTTCGCTCTCGACCATTACGGCCAATCTCCATTAAGACTAGGATAGTCATTGTAGTTGGTTGTTTATTAAAGAGTGCAGAATTGGTGACGATGTTTACTAAATTTCGTAGTCACTGATGAGCGTTGAGGATTAGTCTTGCGATGTTATTATCACATCGCTTCGGACTGCTCGCTTCATCGAGGATTCTTCATTTTTCGCCCGTTCTAGTGATCTCTTAGTCCACACTCCAATGCCTGATACAGTGAGAAAAGGTGCGAAGCGCGTCTGGCTCCATGCGCTGATTCGGCTGGTCCGCCCAAAACAGTGGATTAAGAACGGGTTCGTTCTCGCACCGCTCATCTTCACGGGCGAATTCACGCAGCGGACCTCTGTGATTCAGGCGCTCGTGGCGGCGGCACTGTTCTGCCTGGCTTCGTCGGCCACCTACATCCTCAACGATATTTTCGACGTCGAGCGCGATCGACGGCATCCGGTGAAATCGCGCACGCGCCCGCTTGCGGCGGGCCAGATCGCCGTGCCGACCGCCCTCGCCCTGCTGGCGGGGATCTACGTGATCCTGATCGCCGGCTGGTTCATTGCCCCTCGCGTCATCCTGGTCATCCTGGGCTATCTGGCGCTCAATGTCGCCTACACCCTGGTGCTCAAGCACCAACCGGTGCTCGACATCTTTTCGATCGCCCTCGGCTTCGTGCTGCGGGTCTGGGCGGGCGCCGTCGCCCTGGATGTTCCGGTGTCCGGCTGGATGTTCGTCACCACGCTCTGCCTCGCGCTCTACCTGGCTGCCGTCAAGCGCGGGCAGGAGCTCGCCAATAGCGGTGTGCATGGTCGCAAGGTGCTCGAGCGCTATTCCAAGCAGCTGGTCGATCGCTATGCCGAAATGTCCGCGACCTGCGCCCTGGTTTTCTACAGCATGTTCGTCATGTCCGGCAAGCCGCAGCTCGTGATCACCGTGCCGGTCGTGCTGTTCGGGCTTTTCCGCTACTGGTATGTCGTCGAAATGCTCGAGGGCGGCGAATCCCCGACGGACGCGCTTTTTGACGACTGGCCCCTGATCCTGACCGTTCTCGCCTGGGTCGGTGCCTGCATGTGGGCGCTCTGGCCGGTGTAGGATGCACCATGGATTACGTCTACGCCATCACCCCGTTCGTTGCCTGGCTCGTCGCGGGCAGCCTCAAGTTTCTGGTCAATAGCGCGCGCGCCGGCAAGCCGGCATTCGGGCTGATCGGCTACGGCGGGCTCCCCAGCAACCATAGCGCCATTGTCAGCAGCATGGCGGCACTGATTGCCTTCAGGGAGGGCATCGGCAGCCCTGCCTTCGGCGTGGCACTGACACTCGCATTCATCGTGATCCTGGATGCGTCGAGCCTGCGCAAGCAGATCGGCAGGCAGGCAGTCGCCATCAACGCCCTGAGTGAAGCTTCCCCCGAAGCGCCACGCCTGCGCGAGCGCATCGGCCACACCCCTCTGGAGATCGCAGCCGGCATCGTGGTCGGCATTGCCGTCGCGCGGGCCGTCCTGTTCCTGGCTTCCTAGGCGCGGGCCTTCCCGGCCAGGGCGCCGCGCCAGGCCGACAGGCCGCCCGCACGCCCCATCCCCGTTACAATGGGGGTTTGTCCGTCCAGCCCGTGAGAGGTGTCCAGGTGTCCGTGTCTCTTCCCTACAAAGACAAAACCATTCTCGTCACAGGCGGGGCAGGAGCGATCGGCAGCAACCTGTCGCGTGCCTTGGCCGAAGCCGGTGCGGCGAAGGTCATCATCCTCGACGACCTGTCGGCCTCCTACGAATGGAGCATCCCTAATCTGCCGAACGTACTGTTCGTCAAGGGCAGCATCACCAACGAGATCGATCTCAAGCGCGTTTTTCACGAAAAACCCGACTACATCTTTCATCTCGCGGCCTTCTTTGCCAATCAGAACTCGGTTGACTACCCTGAGAAGGATCTGCTTGTCAGCACACTGGGCACGATCAAGATGCTTGAGTACGCAGTGCTGCAGGGCAACCTCCAGCGGTTCGTCTACGCCGGGTCGGGTTGTGCCATCTACGGTGCGCAGGCTCCGCTGCCGCTGAAAGAAGAGTTCATGTCG
>CAITPF010000276.1 GCA_903894155.1 uncultured beta proteobacterium
CCATTGGGCATGAGTTCGTACTTGAAGGCTTGGCGTCGAAGCATGCCTTCATTGTATTTTTGTCGATCCGCGGCTTCAATGGAATCTGGCTCGGCGACCACGATGTCGTTGCGCTGCTTTTTCGGTTGACCATCTTGACAATCGACCAACTGACTCCAAACAAAACAAGAACGGCCTCGCCGTCCGCGCTCTTGACCACGCCCTGAACGGCAGGGTTTGCCGCGCATCGGATCAAATCGTTGGGGCCACCGGCGGGATATCCCACGACAATCCGAACCGGTCCAGAGGGCCAATCGCCCGACTGCGCCGCCACCGGGGCGACGGTACTTGTCAGGCATGCGAGGGAGGCAAGGAACGACGCGATTTTAAGGTTCATGGAAAGCTCCGTTCCGGTTAGAGGCGACAGGCGACGCTGGACATGGGCAAAGCTCGCGGCGAACGTGTCATTTGAGAAGATCACGTGCGATTAGCATGCGATGTACTTCCGAGGTGCCTTCCCCGATGCGGTAATGTCGAATATCCCTGTAGAACCGCTCCAGGTTGAATCCCCGCATGAGCGCCATGCCGCCATGGATTTGAACGGAGCGGTCCGCCACGCGGCCCACCATCTCCGAGCAATAGAGTTTGCACATGCTTGCGGAGGTTCCGATGTCGTCACCGGCTTGCGCTCGTCGCAATGTTTCGTATGTGAGGGATCGCGCGAGCTGAATCTCGAGCGCGGAATCCGCGATCATCCACTGGATGGCTTGACGATCAGCCAGAGGCTTGCCAAAGGTATTTCGCTCTTTGGCGTGCCCGATCGCCATCTCAAGCATGCGATCCGCCGCGCCAATGCAGGAGCATGAAACGCCAAGCCTGCCGCTCGTCAGTGACCCCATCGCAATTTTGAATCCTCCACCCAGTTCGCCCAGCAATGCGTTGTCCGGAACAAAACAGTCTTCGAATGTCAGTTCCCCAAGCTTGATCGCGTCCGATCCAATTGTGGTATCGGTTCGTGTCACGACAAAGCCAGGCGTTCCTTTGTCGACCAGAAACGTCGAAATTCCGCCACGGGCACGCTTCTGTGCATCCGTGACCGTGACGACCATCACGACATCGGCGATGTTTCCCCCGCTGATGTAGTGCTTTTTGCCGTTGAGTACCCATCCGCCCTCAACGCGCCTGGCCGAGGTCGAAATGGCAGCTGAGTCTGATCCCGCACCCGGCTCGGTAAGACCAAACGCAGCCTTCCATTCTCCAGTCGCCAGCTTCGGGAGGTATCTGGCTTTTTGCTCCGGCGTCCCCGCACGGGAGATTCCTAGCGGCGCGAGGCCGCTTGTGTAATCCAGCAGCATCGTGAACACACGACTGGATCGACTGAATTCCTCGAGCGCAAGACAGTAGGTGGTCATATCAAAACCACCGCCCCCGTACTCGACTGGCAATTGCATACCGAGGTATCCGGCGTCGCGCATCAGATGCCAGGCGCGCTCGGGAATCGCCCCGAGCTTATCGATTTCAAGCGCGATGGGCTCGAGCTGCTCGCGCGTGAATTTCCGCAACGCGCTCCTGACTTCAGCTAATTCCGGTGTGATTTCAAGATTCATCTCATCTCCTGTGCGTATCTCGGCCGTCATTCAAATTCGTGGGTCGTTCACTCGGTGGTGATTTTGTTTTCCTTGACGAGTTTCGTCCACTTGGCAATTTCCTGTCGTATCGTTCGCTCGAACTCTTGCGGAGTGCTTAGCGATCAACAGTTGGCAAGCCACCTTCTTTTTCAGTGTTGTCAGCCACTGATGTCTCCATAATTCATTAGATGAATTTTTATCAATCCACTCTACGGATCTTCGTGTTTTGCGTCAATGCGCGCCGTACGCCCCGGGCTCGCATAGGAGGAAGTGAAATATTCCGAAGGGATCATGGTGCTCCCCCGTTCAACGTCTGGCGTCGCAGGAATGAATTCTGCGTGAGTGAGATTCAACGCGTCTTACTGAACAGAATCGCTGAGCCCGCCAATGCGTCTTACTGGACAGAATCGCTGAGCCCGCCAGCGCGCCATCTTCTGCCAACGAGCGTTAGCCATCATTTTTATCCTTGCTAAATTTAATTTGACTCGCCCTCAGGGTCCCGACAGGGATCTGCGAACTCGCGCAGATGAGTCCCTTGGGAAAACAACCCTTTGACATAAATCGCTTGTTTTAATTAAAATGAACGATCGTTTTAATTAAAGCGCATCATGAACCAGATTTCCCATCCGGTCCGGGCTGACGGCGTCGATACGCGCGACAGGTTGCTGCACGTCGCGCTCAGGCTCTTTGCCGAACAGGGTTTCGCCAAGACGTCGATTCGCGAAATCAGCCTGGCGGCTGGCACCAACGTCGCCGCCATCGCCTATTACTTCGGCGACAAGGCCGGCCTCTACCGCGCGGCGTTTTTCGAGCCGATGAACAAGGCCCGCCAAATGGCTCCCCCGCGTTCGGATCTGCCGCTGCGCGAAATGCTCGAAGAGTTCTACCGCTGCTTTCTCGAACCGCTCAAGCGTGGCGATGTCGCGACGCAGTGTGTGCAGCTGCATTTTCGCGAAATGGTCGACCCGGTCGGCGTGTGGAACGAAGTGATCGATCTCGAAATCCGCCCCCAGCACGCGGGGCTCGTGTCGTTTTTGACAGAGTACCTCGGCGCGAAACCGGATTCGGTGGATGTTCACCGCCTGGCGTTCGCGATCTCGGGGATGGCCGTGCACGTGTTTGTCGGGCGCGAAGTCATGACCAGCATCCGCCCGGATTGCATCGAAAGCGCAGCAGCGGTCGACAGCATGGCCGCGCGGCTCGCACTGTATGCCGAGGCGATGGTCAATGCCGAACATCAGCTCATGGCACAAACCGCCACGAAACAACCCCCGAAGGCGCCGCGCGCACGCGGCGCAGCACGGCCGGCAACCGGGGCAGGAAGAAAAGCATGATTTCCCTCCTTTCCGTCAACGCGAGGCGGCACCGGCCAACCCGGTTGCGACACCCCGAGCCGGCACCGTACTCAGTCGGTGTCACCCTGAGCGGCGTTCGTCTGGCGGCAATGGCCGCGGTCACGCTCGCCCTCAGCGGCTGCATTGTGCTGGGCCCCGATTACAACGAGAAGTCGGCAACCGTCGTCCCCAACCAGCCTGATGCATGGGTACAGCCCCTTCCACACGGCGGCGCGACCACCGTGATGGCCGACTGGTGGTCGAAGTTCGACGATCCGCTGCTGGTCGAGCTCATCACGGCCGCGCAAAGCCAGAGCAATACGATGGCGCAGGCCACGTTGCGCATCGCCCAGACGCGTGCGCTTCTGGTCACCGCCAACGCCGCTGCGATGCCGGTGCTCAACGCCTCGGGTGGCGTCTCACGCGGCACCCTGGTCGTGGGCGGCCCTCTCATTCTGAACACGTCGAGCCAGGCACAGCTGCAGGCCGGGTGGGAGCTCGATCTGTTCGGCGGCCTGGCCCGCGGCAGCGAGGCGGCACGCGCGCGGCTGCAATCGCAGGTTGCCGGCTGGCACGACGCCCGCATCTCGGTCGCTGCCGATACGGCAAACCTCTATACGAACTTTCGTGGGTGCGAGCAGTTGCTTCAGATCGCAAAAAGCGATGCGGAGTCACGCGCGCAGACTTCCGCACTGACTGGCCAACTGGTCCAGGCGGGCTTTCAGTCGCCGGCGAACTACGCGCTGGCGCGCGCAAGCGCTGCCGAAGCCGAGGGGCGCCTCGTGACGCAACGCGCGGAGTGCGATCAACTTGTCAATGCGATGGTGGCGCTGACTGGAATGGACTCAGGCGATCTGCGCCAGCGGCTTGCCGCGCAGGCGGCGACGCTGCCGGCCGCCCGTCAGTTGGCGGTGCAGCAGGTTCCTGCGCAAATGCTGGCCCAGCGCCCGGATATCGCCGCGGCCGAGCGTGATCTTGCCGCGGCCAGCGCCGACATCGGCGTGCGCGAGGCGGATCGGTTCCCGCGCCTGAGCATTTCCGGCAACATCGGCCCGCTGGCTTTCAACACATCCGATGGCAACCTGAACGCCACATCCTGGATCATCGGCCCGACGCTGACCATGCCCATCTTCGACGGCGGCCGGCGCGCGGCCAACGTCGAGACGGCCAGGATCGCCTATCAGACCTCCGAGATCAGTTACCGCAACCAGGTACGGCGCGCGGTACGGGAGGTCGAGGATGCACTGGTCAAACTCGACAGCATGCGAACCCGCGTGGTCGACGCCCAGACGGCTTCCGATGGTTATCGCGAGGCGCTCACCGCGGCCCAGGCGCGCTACAAGAGCGGCTTTGCCAGCCTGCTCGATCTTGAAGAAACGCGGCGACTATCGTTCAACGCCGACAACATTCTTGCCACAACCCGCCGCGAACACGTCAATGCCTGGATTGCGCTTTACCGCGCGGTCGGCGGCGGGTGGACGCCGGCGGACACGACGCTGCCCGCCGCATTCGCAGCGCAAGCATCAAGCCAAACCAGCACCGGGCCGATCACACAATGAAGATACGCAACATCCCGACACGTCATGTCCTCGTCGCGCTGGCTCTGCTCGGCGTGGGGGCGGCCACACTCTTCGCGACGCACGCGCTGCGCCCGGCATCCGCCGCCACCGAAAATGCCGCGAAGCCCGCGCTCACGATCACAGTGACCCACCCGCAAACCTCGTCGATCGCGTCGAGCTTTGCCGCCAACGGCAACATCGTGGCCTGGCAGGACGCCGTGATTGGGGCTGAGGTTGGTGGCTTACGCATCGCCGAGGTCCGCGTCAACGTGGGCGATTACGTCAAGAAAGACGACGTGCTGGCGGCATTTGCCACCGAAAACGTCGCGGCCGACCTCGCCGTCCAGAAAGCGCAAGAGGCTGAGGCGGCCGCAGCGCTGGCCGATGCGCGCGCAAACGCGGCGCGCGTGCGCACACTCAAAGACAGCGGAGCGCTCTCGGCGCAGCAGATCAATCAGTACCTGACGGCCGAGCAAACGGCCCAGGCGCGCCTTGAGGCAGCCCGCGCCATGGTGAAAGTTCAGGAGCTGCGCCTGCGCAACACGCAGGTGCGCGCGCCCGATGACGGCGTCATCTCGTCGCGACAGGCCACCGTTGGCGCGGTTGTCCCGAGCGGCACCGAGTTGTTCCACATGGTGCGTCAGAACCGGCTTGAATGGCGCGCCGAAGTCACCTCGGAAGAGTTGCGCCTGATTCGCGTGGGGATGCAGGCCGCAGTGATGCCGGCAAGCTTCGGCCCCGAAACGCCGCCCCTCAAGGGCACTGTGCGCATGATCGGGCCGACCGTAGACGCCCAGGCGCGAACCGCCGTGGTGTATGTCGATCTTCCGTCAGGCATGACGGACGAGCCGCCCGTGCGCGCGGGGATGTTCGCCACAGGGCGTTTCAGCCTTGGCGACACGCGCGGCGTCACGCTGCCGCAGGAATCGGTGGTCATGCGTGACGGCTTTGCCTATGTATTCAAGGTTGGCGCCGATAGCCGCGTCAGCCAGGTCAAGGTCACGCTTGGGCGTCGCATCGATCGGCGCGTTGAAATCATGTCGGACGTCTCCGCAGACGATGTGATCGCCGAATCAGGCGCCGGTTTTCTGGCCAACGGGGATCTGGTTGCGGTTCGAGATCGCGTGCCTGCAACAAGCCCCGCGGCGAAATAAGGCACATCATGAATTTTTCGGCCTTCTCTATCCGCCATCCGATCCCGGCGATTCTGCTGTTCATCCTTCTTTCGCTCGGTGGACTGCTGGCGTTTCACGCGCTCGGCGTTCAGGATTTCCCCGACATCGAACTGCCAATGGTCACCGTCGAGGCCTCGCTGCCTGGCGCGGCCCCGGCAACGCTCGAAACCGAAGTTGCCCGCAAGCTCGAGAACTCGATCGCCACGTTGCAAGGCATCAAGAACCTCTACACCAAGATTCTCGAGGGCACGGTCACCATCACCGTCGAGTTCGTCCTGGAAAAGGATGCGATGGAGGCCGTCAACGACGTTCGCGACGCGGTCAGCCGGGTACGCGCCGAACTGCCTGCTGACATCCGGGATCCGACGGTATCGCGCAGTACCACTGCCGGTCGCCCGCTGATGACGTTCGCGGTTGCATCCGATAAGCGTGACGAAGAAGCGATCTCCTGGTTTATCGACAACACGGTGTCCAAGCAGTTGCTCTCGGTCAACGGCGTAGGCCGTGTACGGCGCATCGGCGGCCTGACCCGCGAAATCCATGTCGAGCTCGATCCCTCGCGCATGGCAGCGCTGCACATCACGGCGGCGGATGTCTCGCGCCGGTTGCGACAAATCCAGCAGGAAGCGTCGGGCGGTCGGGGTGACGTGGGCGGCGCGGAGCAAGCGGTACGGACGATCGCAACGGCATCGACAGCGACCGATCTCGCACGTTTCGACCTCTCGTTGCCCGACGGCCGTCGCATCAGGCTCGACCAGATCGCGACCGTCGCCGACACGACCGCCGAGCGGCGCTCGATCGCGCTGCTCGACGGCAAGCCCGTGGTCGCGTTCGAGATCATGCGCAGCAAGGGCGCCAACGAGGTCGCCCTCGCGCGCGACG
>CAITPF010000277.1 GCA_903894155.1 uncultured beta proteobacterium
GACACTGACGAGTTTCATCCCCCCGCGAGCGGGGCGGATCATGCAATTGGCTCAGGAAGGGACGTTTCCGGTGCCAGAGTGCTGCGAGATACACGTCGGGGAAGAAGACTGGCAGAGCAACCCTGCGTCGGTCACGCAACTGGCACACTTGCTTGGGGCGGAGGCAACCCTTGTCCCCAAGGCGGGGCACATGCTGGGGAAGGATTACGTGGGGGCGGTGCTGGATCGGTGACTAACAGCCTGACCTATGAGCGACACGGGAGACTTGCTTGCTAGATGGTCTAGCAGGTTGCGGCATGAATCGCCGACCAACGCCAATTTGAAACCTTGATTTAGGGCTTCTTCGCGGCGCTTTTCGGGGCTGGTGCTAGCCCGGTGCTAGCCCGGAGATTTTCAGTTAGTGCCTACTATCGCCAAGAACCTTGCGTTACTTGGTGCCGGTGAAAGGAATCGAACCCTCGACCTTCTCATTACGAATGAGCTGCTCTACCGTCTGAGCTACACCGGCACAGCCAAAAATTATATCAGAATTTGATTCGCCATCCTGCGACGTACCGAGCTGCTAGGCAACAGGCAGTTCGGTCAGGTCGACCCAGCGCCTTTGCGTATTGCTGCGGTAGCAGGCTTCCACAAGTTGCAGGCCCTTGGCCCCGGCGCGCAGGGTGGAAGGGAAGGGTGTGCCGTCGGCCACGTGACGCAGGAACAGTTCCCAGCCACTGCGGTACGAGTTGGGATACGCGTCGACGTCAGGCACCTCCTGCCACTGGTCGTCGAACTTCTCGCTGCGAGGCACTTCAATGTTCCAGGCGGGCTTCGGGGTAGCCACCAGGGGCTGGATATAGCAGCGGTGCAAACCGCAGACGGCCGATCCCTGAGTGCCGTCGACCTGGATCGTCAGCATGTCGTCTCGCTTGATCCGCGAGGCCCAGGAGGCATTGACTTCGACCAGTGCGCCGCCCTCGAGCTCAAAAGTCGCGAGCGCGGTGTCCTCGACGTCGACGTCGTAGTCCCGGCCGGCTTCATCGCGGCGCCTGGGGATTGCGGTGGTGGCGCGACACGAGACCGCGCGAACCTCGCCGATCAGGTTGTCGACGATGTAGCGCCAGTGCGGGAACATATCGAGCACCAGGCCGCCGCCGCCGCTCTTCTGGTAGTTCCAGCTTGAGCGCTGTGCCGGGGTGGTGCTGCCGTCGAAGACCCACCAGCCAAAGTCAATTTTGGCCGAGAGGATCTTGCCGAAAAATCCCGAATCCCGCAGCTTGCGAAGTTTGTGCAGGCTCGGCAGAAAGAGCTTGTCCTGGACTGTGCCGTGGCACAGGCCTGATGACTCGGCCAGCCGGACCAGGGCCATCGCCTCTTCGAAGTTTTCGGCGATCGGCTTTTCGAGGTAAACGTGCTTGCCGGCCTGGATGGCTGCGCTGGCGCGCGCGTGGCGGCCGGCGGTGACGCTGGCGTCAAAATACACCTGGTTTTTCGGATCCGAATAGCACGCGTCGCGATCCGTGCTCCAGGCAATGCCGTGAAGAGCGGCAAGCGCGGCGAGCTTATCCGGGTTGCGCCCAAGCAAGATCGGCTCGGGAATCAGACGCGAACCGTCGCGCAACAGCAACCCGCCTTCCTTGCGGATTGCGAGCACCCCCTTGAGGTGCTGCGAGTTCCCAAGACGGCCGGTGGCGCCTTCGATAATGATCTGGATGTGTCTTGTGCTCATGACGGTGGTACGAGAGTGACGTTGAATGCGGCCCCGGATCGGCTGACAGGATCAGGATCCATCCACGGAATGGGCGATGAAAGGGTATTCGCAAGGCGGGCCATCGGCGACGTGCATCACGCGGCTTTCCAGGTCAATCAGGACCGCGCCAGTGGTCATCGTGCGCTTGGCGCTCGCCTGCCCTGGATCCGGATGGCGGCAAAGCGCATGCGGCGCGCTGAAATGGTCAGACATGGCCGTGACCATGCGCGCGATATCGATCTTGCCGTCGCCGCGCTCAAGCAGCCTGCGCATGCGCGCTGCGCGAAACAGGGTGCTCGGCCCGACCTTTTCCATCTGCGATTCGCCGTGACCGCTGCCCAGGAAGTGATTGGAGTGCGTCACGATGCCTGCGGTCGGATGCAAATAGGTCACGTGATTGGGGCTGGTTTCGCAATCGACGATCTCGCCTTCTGCGCCGCCGATCACGAAGTTCGCGCTGCAGGTGCGCCGCGTCGAGACAATCGGCGCGAGCGCTGCATCGAAACGCTCGGCGTCGAGCACTTCGCGGCAGCGCATGTGAAAGGGCTTCTGGTAGGGATTGACGCCGTCCAGGCTCGAGGCAAGGCCGTTCTCGACCAGGCCGATTCCGCATTCGTTGACGCCCATCTTTCCGCCCACGATGCCGGCCTCGGTCAGGCACACGAGGCTGGGCTTGTTCTTGCGGGTGATGCGCAACACCAGCGTGCGCTGGTGCACGCCTTCGAGCCAATCCCAATTCTGGCCAAGCCAGGTGTGGCCATCCGCGGTCACGTCCGACAACAGGCCGAAGGTCGTGCAGCCGTCGGTTTCGCCGGTGGCGGCCTCCTGGCGTCTGGCATCCTTGCCGAAGATCATGAAAGCGATCTCGTAGCGTGCGTTCAGGAGCGCAATCGCAGCCTGCGTCTGCCCGGATCCGGCGGCGATACCGCGCATTTCCTCGGTGTATTCCGCGTTTTGCGACTCCATCGCCTTTTGCCATCGCAGCGCTTCGTCGAAGGCCTCATCGATCGACAGGCCCGAGGCGCCGAAGCGCTGCAGATAGGTATCCAGGTTGTGGGATACGTCGGCGGCAAAGGCGCGACCATGCGCCACGCCCCGCTCGAACGGATCTTCGCCGACCGTCAGGCCTGGCATGCGGTTGCGCTTTGAACTCATTGCCATGCCTTTTCGGTCTTGCCCCCGAGTGTCGCGAGGCCGTCGATCACCGCGCTCGAGTCGACGATCCAGCCCAGCGCGGCATCGATCAGTTTGATGGCGGCCTCATGGTAATCCGGCCCGTTCATGCTGGCGCAGACGTCGCGCGCCACGATGACCCGATAATCGCGGTTGAATGCCTCGAAGCAGGTGCAGAGCACGCAGTTGTTGGTGTTCACGCCCACGACCACCAGTGTGCGAATGCCAAGGTTGCGCAGCAGCAGGTCGAGATCCGTATTGTCGAAAGGGCTGTAGCGGTGCTTGAAGATCGTGTGTTCGCCCGGGCGTGGTGCCAGGGGGGCGACGATCTCCGTGATGGGCGCTCCCATGACCGCCAGGGACTTGCGCGGCTTGTCGAGCCCGGGAATCGAACGGCTGTGCTGCGCCATCCAGAAGGGATTTCTGTTGTCGACGATCTCGCCCGTGCGCGTGTCCTGCCGGTGATGCGTGCGCACAAAAATGACGGGCCGCTCAGCCTGGGAGAAGGCGTCGCGCAGCGTCACCGCCTGGTCGATGATCCGGTTCGCCTCGGTTTGCTCGACCAGCAGGTGCCCGATCGAATGATCGAGGTGGGACCGATTCATGTCCACGAGCAGCAGCGCGCTTTGCGCGAGCCAGGCGGGATCAATTTCTCGTGTGTCAGTGCTCACAGCATGACCTTGTAAAGTTCGCGGTTGATTTCGCCGACCGTGCGGATGAATTCGTCGGACAGGCGGGTTTCGGGCGTTCGCGGGCGAGGCAGATCGATCGCGTAGATCTTGTGAATCCGGCCCGGGCGAGCCGACATCAGCACGACCCGATCGGATAGGAAGACGGCCTCGGCCAGCGAGTGCGTGACA
>CAITPF010000278.1 GCA_903894155.1 uncultured beta proteobacterium
ACAAGAATTGAAATTCTAATATCATGAGCCAAGATCAAAATCCCGCATGTTAGATTCGATGACGCAGCCCCCCTTCCCTGGTCAATGCTGGTCGCGCAGCTCCTTGCGACGTGTTGATAGACCCGCAGGTGTTTCCCACACTGGTTCCGAGGCTCAAGGCATTTGCAAATGGCAACAACCAGCGTTGGGTCGAATGTGCATTCGTCCGTCGCGCCCCAGTGGACGCGATGGATCGTGCCACGTTGCCTGAATATTCCTGCAAGAGACCTTCATGACCATTGAATATCTGAAACAAGCCCACCCTCCGGTAAAGGCCATTGATACCGAAACCACCGAGACCGTGAGCCACATCCTCGCAAAAATCGAAACCGGAGGCGAGGAAGCGGTGCGCGACTATGCACGCGAACTGGACGGCTGGTACGGCGATATCGTCGTCGGCGAGGCGGACTTCGCCAAGGCAGACGCGGCACTCAGCGCGGGGATGAAGGACGATCTGCGCTTTGCACGCGACCGCATCCAGGACTTCGCTCGCCGCCAGCGCGACTCGCTGCACGAATTCCAGGCCGAACTGATCCCCGGCCTGTTGACCGGACAGCGCCTGATTCCCTGCAGCACCGCCGGATGCTACGTGCCCGGAGGCCGCTACGCACATGCGGCCAGCGCCATCATGAGCGTGGGCACTGCGGCCGTGGCCGGTGTCAGGAACATCATCGCGGCCTCGCCAGCAAACGGCGCAGCAGGCATTCATCCCGCGCTGCTATACGCGCTGAAGCTCTGCGGCGCCCATACCGTGCTTGCGCTGGGCGGCGTGCAAGCGGTGGCGGCGCTGGCTTTTGGTTTATTCAGCGGTAAGCCGGCAGATATCATCGTCGGCCCCGGCAACCGCTTTGTGGCCGAGGCCAAGCGCATGTTGTTCGGGCGTATCGGCATTGACGTGATCGCCGGCCCGACCGAATCGGCAATTATCGCTGACGACACTGCCGATCCGGAGATCGTCACCGCCGACCTGATCGGCCAGGCCGAGCATGGGCCTGATTCGCCAGTCTGGCTCATCACGACTTCGCGCGAACTCGGACTCAAGGTCATCGCGCTCGCCCCCACCTACATCGCCACGCTGCCCGATCTGGCACGCGAGGCCGCCACTGCGGCCTGGCGCGACTACGCCGAGGTGGTCCTGTGCTCGAGCCGCGAAGAGATGGCCGAGGTAAGCGACCGATACGCCAGCGAGCATCTGCAGGTGATGGCGCGAGATCTCGACTGGTGGCTTGCCAATCTTGTCAACTACGGCTCACTTTTCCTCGGCGAGGAAACTACTGTCGCCTATGGCGACAAGTGCGCCGGGCCCAATCACATCCTGCCGACCCGGGGCGCGGCACGCTACTCGGGAGGGTTGAGCGTCGGCAAGTTCATCAAGACCGTGACCTGGCAGCGTCTGACCCGCGATGCCTCACGCTCCGTGGGCCAGGTCGCCGCGCGGATCTCACGACTGGAAGGCATGGAAGGCCATGCGCGCACCGGCGACGTGCGGTTGCAAAAATTTTTCCCGCAGGAATCCTTTGAGTTGGGCACGCTCGGCGGAAACCAGCACTGAAGAGGCGCGCAATGCAAAATCCAAGACTCGAGCTTGACCTGACAGAGCAGGAGCCGATTCCCCAGTCCGGCGTAGAGGCTGCCCTCGCGCTGATGCGCAGCGGGAAGCTGCACCGATACGGCGAAACCGGCGGCAAGCCCAGCGAGGCTTCCGCGCTGGAAGCCGAATTTGCGCAGGAGCTCGGCGTACGCTACTGCGTGGCGATGAATTCCTGTGGATCGACAATGTTCGTGGCATTGAAAGCAGCAGGCGTACAGCCTGGCGACGCAATTCTGTCTAACTGCTTTACGCTCGCGCCGGTGCCCGGCGCCATTGCCCATGCCGGTGCCCGGCCGGTGCTGGTCGACGTAGCCGACGACTACACGATCGACCTGGACGACCTCGAACGCAAGGCCGCATCTAGCGGCGCGAAGACGCTCCTGCTCTCGCACATGCGCGGTCACATCTGCGACATGGAACGCCTCAGCGCCATATGCCGCCGATTTGACGTGCAGATGATTGAGGACTCCGCGCACACGATGGGTGCTGGTTGGAACGGAAAACTTACCGGCACCTGGGGCCGCGCCGGCTGCTTCAGCTTGCAGAGCTACAAGCACGCCAACAGTGGCGAGGGTGGGCTGCTGGTCACCGACGATGATGACGTCGCTGCGCAGGCGATTTTGTTTTCGGGGAGTTACATGTTGTACGGTTCGCACCTCGCGCGCCCCGGCGATGAGGTGTTCGAGCGCTGGAAATATGTCACGCCGAACTTCAGCATGCGCATGAGCAACCTGGCCGCCGCCCTGGCGCGCCCACAGTTGGGCGCGGTGCTGGCGGATCGCTGTCAGCGCTGGAACCAGCGTTACGCGTGGATCACGTCCGGTTTGGCCAATGTCCCGCACCTGCGAGTGCCGGTGCGTCCGGCGAAGGAGCAATACGTTGCCAGTTCGATCCAGTTTTCGCTGATTGACCTGACACGTGAGGAGATGGCGCGCTTCGTGGCTGCCTGCGCCGAGCGCGGCGTGCACATCAAATGGTTCGGCGCCGACGACCCCGTAGGATTCACCAGTGTGTGGCGCCACTGGCGCTATTTCGGCGAACCGCAGTCGCTGCCGAATGCGGATCGCATATTAGGGGGACTATGCGACATGCGGTTGCCATTGACGCTCTCGGCCGATGACTGCAACGCCATCGACGCGTCGCTTCGCGCTGCGATGCAATCGATCGCCCCATAAACCGCTTCTAGAGCGGTTCGACTCTAGCTTGCGCCTCCAGAGACCCGTGGTTACGTTTTAGAGGTGATTAAGCGCTGACCAGATAAGGTATTCCTGATGGCCAACTCTTACCGTATCGCGTGAGCACCCGGAAAGGGCACAGGCATTTGACTCGAATTCATGTCTTGCTTTGCGCTGCGCAGCTCAAGCCACTGGCGTTCGCGGGGCGGATCACTTAATTTGACGAAGGGGAAAAGGCCTCCCCGACCACTCTTTCGATGTCGTCCATTGTGTCTTGATCGACAGTCGCGGAAAACTGTTTGCGTCGATTCATCGAGATCACTCCGCCGTTGTCAACTGCACAGCGTACGAGAGTCGTCAGATCGTTATCACGCACGCCATGCGTGGCGTTAATTGCTTCTTTGACTCGGTCAAATTTCCTGAGAAATTCCACTTCGCCGATCAGCGCATGATCGAGCGCGCCATGCGTCATGCGCACGCCAAACTCGACGCATTGGGTCGCGTCCCAATAACGGTACGCTCCAGATCTTGCCCGGAAAACACCATCGATATTCGACTCATCGATCACCATCACGTCCCATAGGTTTCGCAACGGACTCGACACACTTTGCAGGGCATTGAGATACTCCGCCTCATGCTGCTTCATTTCGACGGAAACAGGCAATATCAGTCCATTTTTTAAAACGTTCGACCTGCATAGCTGTTGGTGCACCAGGAATCTGGAGACGCGACCGTTCCCATCCATGAATGGGTGAAGGAACACAAAAGCGAAAGACAGGAGATTGGCCATGACCAGCGGGTCAACAGTTTTGTCCTGCGTTCTGTTTGCAATATCCAGGAATTCTGCCATCAACGCGGGCAACGACTCTGGCGGAGGAGGAAGATAGGAAATCGAGGATGCCGTGAATCTTGAAGCACCGCGTTGCAGCCAATTCTGTTTGTGTCGGAAAGAGAATTCCTCCGTGAGAGGATTCATGGCGATGCTTTGTTGGAGCTGGCACAGGTAATCCTCTGTAAGGGTGCTTTGCTCTTGGGCGCGACGCAATAGACCCAGGAACATTTTCGCCCTTCCCGCCTTGTTCCCTTCCCGTTCAAGATCAAAAGATCCGCGTGTCTCGTCGAGGTACGCCCAGCCAATGGCTCGATCAAGATTTTTTTCTCCCCCGACAGACTCGATGAAATTTTCCAGGTCAGACTGAAAATTCCGGGAGAGCAATGCATCAAGTCCCGTGCTGCGTCGCACGATCGGAGAAAATGCCGGCGTGCCCAGTCCATTGAAATGGATCCGGTATTTCTTCACTTTATTCGGCGAGCCACACAAATAGTCGCCCGGGTTGAACAGTTCGGTGTAACCGGACTTCACCCCTTTGTACTCCAATGACTTGCCCGTGAATTGCTCGAACACCGCTCCTGCAATCCTGGCGTAGCGACTGTCTGGGTTGTCGTGAACCATCTTCTGGAAAATGGATGGATCGAGATCCAGGCAGATATTTTCAAGCGCTGACAAGGAGACGCCCTGGTGCTTTAATGCAAACTCAAGATGTTCCGCAGGGCTTGCTGACACGGGGGCAAGTGCCGGGGGAACCCTCACCTGGGTTGTGTCGGTGTTTTTTGCTTTGATCGTGTGGTCAACGACCGCAATTAGAGCGCCGGGGTGTCTTTTATCGACGGACCCCCTCAACAGCGTTTCGTAACCCAGGGCAAGTGGCATTGAAATCTCCGGAAAATGACCAGAATTCTCATATTTTACCCAGAAATCACTATTAGCAACATAAAACACCCATATTCAAGCCTTACAAACTCGTCCACGACCGCGTTGCAATGAAGCATCCAGAGAAAACTCGGCCATTTGAGACGTCCTTCAGCGGCATCACTGCGGCGGGTTGTTCAAACGAAGATCAGCCTTCCCGGCCCCACTGAGACGACGGTCATCATCGTTCTTGAATCCAGTTCAGCGCCCAAGCCGTCGCACCCGCCAGATTCGCCTGTGCAGCGGCCGTCATCGGCCCACCCAGTTCAAACGACTCCCCACGAATTTCCAGAACCGTTGCACTGGGCGGGCTATGCCCTTGCAGGTCGACAAACACCTGCAGCAGTGCCTCTGGTGATAATGAATGGCTGCTGATGCTGCTGTCACGCCTGGGCAACGCCTGGCGCACCGTAAAAGGTGCAGTGCAGTTCACGCTCGCGTCAATGAAAAGCAGGCGTGTGCGCCCCACCAGGTCCAGTGCAAATTCCACTTGAAGCTGGTAGTCGTCCATAAACTCGACGTGCTCCTCAAAGTATGCGGGCAGCGCGGCGCGCAGGTCTGCCACGCAGCACGGGCCCAGCGCGTCGTCACCGCGGCTCAGGTTGCCCCAGCCCAGCACCAGCGTGGCAGGCACTGCTGCACTCATCCTTCAAGGCCGATGGCGCTGCGGATATTGCTTCGGCTCAGGCTGCCGTCAGCGGCCTTTTGCACGCGATCGAACACTTGTCCATCCGGGCCCAGCAAGGTGACATCCAGCGGCATCTGCCCCAGGGCATGCGTGGCACATGACAGGCAAGGGTCGTAGGCGCGGATGACCACTTCGATGTGGTTGAGCAGGCCCTCGGTCAGTTCATGGCCGCTCAGGTAGTCGCGCGCCACGGCGCGCACGCCTTCGTTCATGGCCTGATTGTTGTGGGTGGTGGAAACGATCAGGTTACAGCGGGTGACCAGATCGTCATCGCCCACGTCGTAGTCGTGGATCAGGGTGCCACGGGGCGCTTCGATCACCCCGACCCCATTGCGCTGCCGCGTGCCCGAGGTCACCAAGTCGCCACTGAGCAGTGCCGGGTCATCCAGCAACTCCGCAACGACTTCCACCGCATGCAGCATCTCGATCATGCGCGCCCAGTGGTAGGCCAGTGATGCATGCACCACGTCGCCGTTGCCCCAGGCCACAAAGGCTTTGCGCTCGCTTTCCGCGCGCGGGGTGTGGATGAAGTCGCAGTTCTGCACACGCGCCAGCGGGCCGACGCGGTACCAGCCCCGCTCACGGCCCAGGCTGCGCAGGTGCGGGAACTTCATGTAGCTCCAGGAGCGCACTTCTTCTTCAATGAGCTCCAGGTAATTCTGGTCGCTCACCCCATCGGCCAGAATAGTGCCCTTGTCATCACGCACGCGCAGTACGCCGTCGTACAACTCCATGGCACCATCGGCACGCACCAGCGACATCATGTTGGCGCGGAAGTTGCCAAAGGCGTTGTAGAAGCTGCGGTTCCGGGCGTGCAGCTGTTTGGCGATATCCACGGCATCCTGCGCCCAGGCCAGCATTTGCGGCACGTCGCGCTTGAGCGTGTCGCGCTCTTCGGCCGTGACGAGTTTGTTGATTCCACCCGGCACAGCGCCCGTGCCATGCACACGCTTGCCGGAAGTGATGCGAATCACCTCCTGGCCGAACTTGCGTAGAAAAATGCCTTTTTTGGCAACTTCAGGGAAGGCTTGCGCCACGCCCATGATATTGCGCCGGGCAACCTCGGAGTCAAATCCGAACAGCAGATCGGGCGAAGAGAGATGGAAGAAATGCAAGGCATGCGACTGCAGGATCTGACCGTAGTGCATCAGGCGGCGCACCCGGTCGGCACTGGCGCTCACAGGCGCCGCGCCCACGACGCGGTCAAAGGCCTTGGCCGCGGCCAGGTGGTGCGATACCGGGCAGATGCCGCACAGGCGCTGCACCATCACCGGCACCTCCCAATAAGGACGGCCTTCGATAAACTTCTCAAAGCCACGGAACTCCACAATGTGCAGGCGGGCCTGCTGCACCATGTTGTTGTCATCCAGCAGCAGCGTGACCTTGCCGTGTCCTTCCACGCGCGAGATCGGGTCAATGGACACACGCCGCAGTCCTTCCGGATTGGCCGCTGTTTCCAGGGCAAAGCTCATGTCGGTTCCCTTGTGTTCTCAGTCATAATGGATCAGACCGTGACCCAGTTGGGGTGTGCGCCCTGCAATCATGTCGTTCAGAAAGCACCAGATGGCTTCGGCCGACGGTGGGCAGCCCGGCAAAAAGTAGTCAATGTGCACCACCTCATGCAGCGGGTGCACATGGTTGAGCGGCAGTGGCAGCTCAGGATCATTGGGAATCTGATTGTCCGCACTGCCGCCGGTCTGGCGGGAGTACACATCACGCAGCATCTGCCCCACGTCGCGCTGGTTGCGCTGCGCCGGCAGGCCGCCGTTGATGGCACAAGCGCCCATGGCCACCAGCACCTTGCAATGGGCGCGGTATTCGCGCAGCACGTGTACGTTCTCGGCATTGCACAGCCCGCCTTCAATCAGCCCGATGTCGCAATGCCCGATGGTTTTGATATCAGTGAGCGGCGAACGGTCGAACTCCACCAGCTCCAGCAGTGACAACAGGCGCTCGTCCATATCCAGAAAAGACATGTGGCAGCCAAAGCACCCGGCCAGTGACACCGTCGCAAGCTTGAGTTTGCGCGGTGCGTGCAGCTGTGGCGCCAGCGAAGTGTCGTTCGGATTGGCGCTCATGGCTCGCCCACCTGGTCGGAAATCGGTTTGGTGTCAAACTGGCGCTGCCCGATGGGCGTGGCAAAACCACGGCGCTTGTGCAGGATGACGCCCGTCGGGCAGATGTCGGCTGCACGGTCAGTTGCTGCAAACTGACTGTCGCCAAGCGTCCCGCTTTCGCTGTTGACCAGCAAATGCGTGTTGATGCCGTGGCCGCCAATAGCAAACACATTTTTTCGGTCTGCCTGCTCGCTGGCGCGCACACACAGGCCGCAGAGAATGCAGCGGTTCAGATCCAGCATCATGTCGGGATGGGTGGCATCCACTTTGCGGTCCGGGTAGAACTCTTCAAAGTGCGGGCCTTCCATGCCCATGACATAGGCCGTGGCCTGCAGGCGGCAGTTGCCGCTTTTTTCGCACGAGGGGCAGAAATGGTTGCCCTCCACAAACAGCATTTGCAGCATGGTCTTGCGCTGGCTGTTTAGCTCGGGCGTGTTGCTCTCCACATCCTGGCCGCAGGCCGCCTGCACCGTGCAGCTCGCGCCGCTTCGCCCGTTGACTTTGACGGTGCAAATGCGGCAACTTCCCGCCGCGCCGAACTCGGGGTGCCAGCACAGGTGGGGGATGTAGCGCCCGGCCCGCGTGGCCGCCTGCAAAATGGTTTCCCCGTGGCCGAATTCGACCTCTTCTCCATCGAGCACAAAGGTGCCGGGGATGAGCGCATCGATGCGGTTACTCACGTCAGGGTCTCCAGATGGGCGCCGCTGTCATCGCGCCCGGTGGCCAGGCGCGCCTGGGACAGTTCGGCATCCATATCAAACCCAGGCACAAAATGCAGCGACTTCAGGTGCTGCTCGTAGGCGGGACGGAATTTGCTGATCGTGTCGCGCAGCGGGTTGCATGCCGCCGCACCCAGCCCGCAGTGGGTAGCGCCGTGCATGAGCTTGTCGAGCTCATACAGGATTCGCACATCCTCAGATGATCCGTAGCCCTTTTTCAGCTTGTCCATGCGGCGTACCACCAGTTCGGTGCCCACGCGGCAGGGCGTGCAGAAGCCGCAGCTCTCGTGCGCGAAAAACTGCGCAAAGTTGCGTGCCACCTCGAACATGTCACGCGTGCGGTCAAACACCATAAAGGCACCCGCGGTTGGCACATCTTCAAAGCCGATGTGTCGGTCGAACTCCAGCGCGGAAAGGCAAACGCCCGATGGTCCGCCCACTTGCACCGCCTGCGTATCCCGCGCACCGCAGTCTTCCAGAATGCGGCCTATGCGGGTGCCAAAGGGGTACTCGTACAAGCCGGGGCGCTCGCAGTCGCCGCTGACCGAGTGAATCTTGGTGCCCGTGCTTTGCGGCGTTCCAATCTTGCTCCACCAGTCTGCACCCTGCACGGCGATATGGACTGCCGCACAGAACGTTTCCACGTTGTTGACGGTCGTGGGTTGCCCCAGATAACCGGCCTCGACAGGAAATGGCGGACGGATGCGCGGGGTTCCGCGTTTGCCCTCCAGCGACTCAATGAGCGCTGACTCTTCGCCGCACACGTAGGCGCCCGCCCCCACATGGATTTCAACGTCAAAGTCAAAGCCTTCGCGGCCCTGAATGGATTGCCCCAGCAGACCCTGCGCGCGGCGGCGCGCAAGCACGGATTCCAGCGACTCCAGCAGGCAGCGGTATTCGCCGCGCAGATACATCAGGCCCTTGCTGGCCCCTACCACCAGCGCCGCGATGGTCATTCCCTCAAAGACGGTGTCGGCATAGCTGCTGAGCAGGACGCGGTCTTTAAAAGTGCCCGGTTCGCCCTCATCGGCGTTGCACACCACGTAATGCGTCTGCCCCGGAAAATTGCGGCACAGTTGCCACTTGGTGCCGGTGGCAAAGCCCGCACCGCCCCGGCCGCGCAGTTTGGCGCGTTTGATGTCATCGAGCGTGCCCTGCGGGCCGCGGGCGATCGCTTGGGCCAGTGCCTCGCCCGGAGCCGGCTGCGGCCCCAGCAGGATGTCGGCGCTGCGGATCTGGTCGTGCCGGTGAAGCCATTCGGCAGGCCAATTCGCCACCGGGGTCTGGTCTTCAATCAATGCGGCCATGTGCGCAATACGGGCCGGCGTCAGACGCGTAACCACCTGGTGGTGGTTGATCAGCGCCGCAGGGCCCTGGTCGCACATACCGGTGCAGGACGTTGCGGCCACGCTCACCCGGCCATCCGCACGCATGGCATTGGGCGCGACGCTCAGGCGCAGGCACAGATCCTGCATCAGCGCCTCACTGCCCAGCATGCGGTCGGTGATGTTGTCGCTGAACAGTACCCGGTACTCGCCTGCGGGTTTTGTATGGAAAAAGCGGTAAAAGCCGGCCACGCCTTCCACGTGGGCCAGCGGAAGGTGCAGCCCATCGGCCACCGCTTTCAGGCTGCTGCGGGAAAGCCAGCCGTGCTGCGCCTGCAACTCGCGCAGCACCTGCACCAGTCGGTGCGGTGCGTGGTGGTGCCTTTGTAACAGCGCCTCAATGTCGGTGACTGGATGGCTCATGGCCGTTCAATGCCTCCCTACCCCAAATGGTAACGCGTGCTTGTGGTTCTGGCGTGACTACGCGATCATGCGCGCTCAACCCTTGCGAAAGCACAAACAACCGGCGGGGTTCTAAAATAGGGGCAACCTGGTGAATTTTGCGCGCTATGGCGGCATCGTAGCGTTTTCTTGTTCCGTGGCTGGCGCGTTTGGCCCTGGCGGTCGGCATGATTTTGCACAGCCAACCAAACGGCAGGTGATACACCATGCATGAGATCAGTTTGGCAGCGGAAATTTTGCACTTGATTGAGCAGGCTCGCGGCAAGGATCCGTTCGAGCGGGTCAAATACCTGCGGCTTGAAGCCGGGGCATTGAGCGGTGTGGACATCTCGGCATTGCGGTTCGCGATCGACTCGATGGTGCCCGGAACCTGTCTGGCGGATGCCGACATTGAAATTGACGAAACCCCGGCCATCGCCTGGTGCACACATTGCAGCCAAAGCGTGCAAATGAGAGATCGCCTGGATATCTGTCCGCACTGCGGTGACGCGCAATTGCAACCCAAGGGGGGAACCGAACTGCGCGTGCTTGAATTGCGGGTAGTCTAGGCGCTGCTGGTGCGTCAAAGGAGTTCGAGATGTGTGTCGTTTGTGGATGCAACAAACCAGAAGTCGCCGAGCCGGATCGGGCACCGATCGTGGACCCGACCTCGGGCGACCTGCATTTCGGGGTCGGCGAGGCCAGGGTCAGCGTGCCGGGCATGAGCACCGAGCGGGTGATCAGGCTTGAGGCGGATGTCCTTGGCGCTAACAAGTTGATCGCCGAACAGAACCGCGCGCATTTTGCTGCGCATGGCGTCACGGCCTATAACCTCGTTTCAAGCCCCGGATCCGGGAAAACCACCTTGTTGTGCGCAACCATCGACGCGCTTAACAAGAGGACGCCCGTCACCCCTCTGGCCGTCATCGAGGGTGACCAACAGACCTCCAACGATGCAGAACGGATCCGCGCGACCGGGGCCGCCGCCATCCAGATCAATACAGGTAAGGGTTGCCATCTCGATGCGCCCATGGTCGCGGCGGCCTTTTCGCGCCTTGATTTGCATGCGGCGCGACACACGCATGGCCATGCGCACGGGTATCGCCACGACCATGGGCACGAGCATGAGCATGACCATGGACGTGAGCACGGGCATGAGCACGACCACGACCACGTACATGACCATTCCTCGCGTACCACTGGCCAACGCAGCGTCAGGGCGCTTCTGTTTATTGAAAACGTTGGCAATCTTGTTTGCCCGGCCATGTGGGATTTGGGTGAAGCGGCGAAAGTTGTCATTCTTTCTGTCACCGAGGGCGAGGATAAGCCGCTCAAGTATCCGGACATGTTCGCGGCGGCACGACTCATGGTGCTGAACAAGGCGGATCTGTTGCCCTATTTGCATTTCGACGTCGTGAAATGCATCGACAATGCCCGCCGCGTCAACCCGGGCATCGAGATTCTGCTGGTGTCTGCCCAAACCGGACAGGGAATGGATGCCTGGGTCGACTGGGTACTTGCCGATCGCGTATGAATCCGCCATTGCTGCAAGAGCGACGTTTGCCAATCACTGCGCCCGCCTGCGTGCTTGCCTGTGGTGCCTGGCTCAAGAACACGGCATGCCTTCTGGATGGCAATACCGTCTGGCAGTCGTCGATTCACGGCGACTTGGGAATCCCGGAAAACCGCAGCGCGCTGGTTGAATCCCTGTCGCGCCTGCGGGGCATTTCGAGCCGTCCGATTCAGGCGGTCGCACATGATCTTCATCCGGATTTCTTCAGTACTGAAATGGCTTTGCGCATCGCGCGAGAGCTGAACGTACCCGCCATTGGCGTGCAGCATCATCATGCCCACATCGCACGCGTTCAGGCTGAGCGTGCGGTTGATGGGCCACTGATCGGGCTTGCCCTGGACGGTGTGGGCCTGGGCACCGACCGGACCGCATGGGGTGGAGAGCTGCTGTGGGTCAATGGGGCCCATTTCGAGCGTCTTGCACATTTGCCATCGTTGCATTTGCCCGGGGGCGATGCGGCCGCGCGTGAGCCATGGCGCATGGCTGCAGCCCTGCTGCATCGACTCGGTCGCACCGAAGAAATTCCGATTCATATCGCAGGAAGCAGATTCCGCCTGCAGTGCCCTATCATCGGCTCGTCAGATGCGGTGACTGAGATTGCGGCACGAACAATCCGCGACATGTTGAAGCGCAATCTGAATTGCACTTCGACGACAAGCGCTGGACGCTGGTTTGACGCCGTGGCCGGCGTGCTTGGCGTATGTTTATGGCAAACGCATGAGGCACAGGCGGCGATGGCACTTGAATCGCTTGCGACGGATTGGTTAAGTTGCCATCCTGAACCCGTGCTGGACGATGAAATCGTATCGGCAGGGCTCAATCTGGATATCCTGATGAAGCGGCTACTGGAAATGATGGAAGGCGCGGTCGATTGCGGATTTCAGGCTGAAGGCGCCGCCCTATTCCATGGTGCATTGGCCAATGCGCTGGCAAACGCCGCGATCGAGGCGGCAAACGAACATAATGTCTCTGCCGTTGCCTTGGGAGGGGGTTGCTTCATGAACCGTCTACTGCGTCAAAAAATTACCCAAGTCGTTTCTGATGCGGGGCTGGAAGTGTTGACGCCCGTTGAACTGAATGTGGGTGATGCGGGCCTGGCCCTTGGTCAGGCTTGGGTCGCCGCCAGTCTCTTGCAAGAGACGAAAGCCGTTGAGCACGTGAGCTAACAAAGGAATCCTATGTGCCTCGCTATTCCTGCGCTAGTCGTGGCCATTGACGCACTGAATGCGACTGTCGACCTTGCTGGCGTACGCAAAGACATCTCGATTGCCCTTGTGCCTGAAGTGGTCATCGGCGATTACGTCATTGTCCACGTCGGATTTGCGATTGGCGTGGTTGACCCCGATGAAGCGCTTCGCACGCTCGCACTGTTTGCCGAGCTCGATGCGCATGCAGGTCGGGTTGCATCCCCGGGGATCGCCAAATGAAATATATCAGCGAGTACCGGGACGGCGAGCTTGCCCGACAAATCTCCGGGCATATTTTGCGTGAAGCGAATCCGGATCGTACTTACAGTTTCATGGAATTTTGTGGCGGCCATACCCACACGATTTCGCGTTACGGCCTGGTCGACTTGCTGCCCGGCAACGTGAAGATGATCCATGGCCCGGGTTGCCCTGTTTGCGTGCTGCCCATTGGCCGCATTGATCAGGCGATTGCGCTGGCATTGCAACACAACGTGATCGTCGCAACGTACGCCGACACCATGCGCGTACCCGCGTCCGGCGGGCTATCCATGATGAAGGCGAAGGCCCTGGGGGCCGATATTCGCATGGTGTATTCCGTAAGCGACGCACTGACGATCGCCCGGGATAATCCCGCGAGGGATGTCGTCTTTTTTGCGATTGGTTTTGAGACCACGACCCCGCCTACCGCGCTTGCACTCCAGACGGCAAAGCGCGAGAAGCTCTCAAACTTCAGTGTGCTTTCATGCCACGTGCTGACGCCCGCTGCGATCACCCACATTCTTGAATCACCGGAAGTGCGTGACTGGAAGACGGTGCCAATCGATGGCTTTATCGGACCGGCGCACGTGAGCATTTTGATCGGCTCACGGCCTTATGAAGGATTTGCCGAGCGTTACCGCAAGCCGGTCGTTATTGCCGGGTTTGAGCCGCTCGACGTCATGCAGTCGATCCTGATGCTCGTACGTCAGGTCAATGACGGGCGATTTGTCGTTGAAAACGAGTTTATTCGCGCAGTCACCCGTGACGGCAACACGACAGCTCAGGCGGCGGTGGCGGAAGTCTTTGAATTGCGTGAGTCTTTCGAATGGCGTGGCCTGGGTGAAGTGCCCGAAAGCGGGCTCCGGATTCGTTCGGGTTACTCGGCCTGGGATGCAGAGATCCGCTTCCCGTTGCCCTATGTCAAGATGCCGGACCATAAACAATGTGAATGCGGCTCCATTCTGCGCGGTTTGAAGCGGCCCACGGACTGCAAACTGTTCGGCAATGTCTGCACACCGGAAAGTCCCTTAGGCTCGTGCATGGTGTCCTCCGAGGGAGCGTGCGCGGCGCATTATTCCTATGGACGTTTTCGCGATATCGAGATCGCAACCCCATGAAAGTGAAACCTGATTACAGGCGACCGGTGGATATCGCCCATGGTCACATCGACATGAACCATGGCGCCGGGGGCCGCGCGAGCGCACAGCTGATTGAGGACATCTTTCTCAAGGCTTTTGACAACGAGTTCCTGCGTCAGGGCAACGACGGGGCGACGCTGCCCGTCGCACCGGAACTGTTGCGCGGGGGGAAGCTGGTGATGTCGACGGACGCACATGTCGTGTCACCCATATTTTTCCCGGGCGGGGATCTTGGCTGCCTTGCCGTCAATGGCACAATCAACGACGTTGCCATGCTGGGGGCACGCCCCCTATACCTTTCTGCGAGCTTTATCCTTGAAGAGGGTTATCCCCTGCGCGATTTGCAGCGCATTGCAAACTCGATGGGGTCGGCTTCACGTAACGCCCAGGTGCCCATTGTGACCGGCGACACCAAGGTCGTCGAAAGGGGAAAGGGCGATGGCGTGTTCATCACGACCGCCGGCATTGGCGTCGTGGCGGCGGGGGTCACCATCGGCGGCGATCAGGCGCGCGTGGGGGACAGCGTGTTGCTTTCGGGCAGCATCGGGGAGCATGGCGTTGCTGTCTACTCCAGGCGTGAATCGCTGGATTTCGAGACGGAAATCCAATCCGACACGGCACCACTGCATACGCTCGTGGCCGACTTGCTCAACGCACTGCCGGCGGGATCGCTGCGGGTCTTGCGCGACCCCACGCGCGGTGGCCTTGCCACGACTTTGAATGAAATTGCGCGTCAGTCGAAGGTGGGGATGATGCTTGATGAGAATTGCATCCCGATACAGCCTCAGGTTGAAAGCGCGTGCGAGCTTCTTGGCCTGGATCCGCTTTATATCGCCAATGAGGGCAAGATGGTGGTGATCTGCGCGCACGAAGTGCGAGATTTGGCGCTAGCCGCGCTGCGCGCGCATCCGCTGGGTAGATTGGCCTGTGAGATTGGCGAGGTCCGGGAAGATCCAAATTATTTTGTGCAAATGAAGACAAAACTGGGAGGCCGACGTGTCGTCGACTGGCTCAGTGGCGAGCAGCTGCCGCGCATTTGTTAGGCGATCGCCAGCCCATCTGCCACTGACCATCGCACTAGGCCGACCGCGTCCGCCACCCCTGAAGGCAGCGGCCACGATTCCGCGCAATCGGCTCCACTGGCTTTCGAATTTTGTGCACAATCGAGCGGTCCGGTGCCCTTGCAAGAGCGCTCTAGGCGAAAGCGCGGTGTCCTGTCATTAGCGCACAGGGATAGACTATTTATGTCGACTTAGGCATAATTCGACGATGCCGCAACAGAATCGAAAGCCCCTCAAATGGGTGGGCTCATCCAAGCGTGATCTGGATTCGATGCCTGAAGGCGTCAAGGATGTTTTTGGTCATGCGCTGGATCTTGCGCAAGCTGGAGGCAAACACTCGGACGCCAAGTCATTGACGGGATTCGGGTCAGCTGGCGTCGTGGAGGTTGTCGAAGA
>CAITPF010000279.1 GCA_903894155.1 uncultured beta proteobacterium
CGCGCAGCGGCCAGGGGCAGTTCCTTGATATCACGCTCTTTGACAGCGCGATCTCGCTGCTGCATCCGCACGCCGCCAACTATTTTGGCAATGGCCTGGTGCCCGTGCGCACCGGCAACGCGCACCCCAACATCTCGCCCTACGAAACCGTCGAGACACGCACGGGCCCGCTGTTCCTTGCGGTCGGAAACGACCGGCAGTTCAGGACCCTGCTCAAAGAGCTGGGGCTTGACGGTCTGGTCGATGACGCGCGGTTTGCCACCAACCAGGACCGCATCCGCAACCGACCCGCGCTGCACGCGCTCCTTGCGCAGCGCCTGTGTGACGTCGAAGCGACGGCGATCTCCGAGCAACTATTGCGCGCGGGGGTACCCGCGGCGCCCGTGCTCAGCATCGACCAGGTCGTCGCGCATCCCCATACGAAACACCGGGGCATGGTGCTGCAGCGCGGCCGCTACCGCGGCCTTGCCTCGCCCATCAAGCTTTCACGCACGCCCGCCACCCTGCGCAAACTGCCCCCCGGTTTCAAGGCGTAACCAGCGCGGGCATCCCGCCACGATATGATGGCGGTTTGCCCGATCACGCAATGACCGTACACGACATGACAAACATTCCGTCTCCGAATTCCCCACGCACTGGCGGGCAAATCCTCGTCGGCCAGCTTGTCGCGCATGGCGTGCAACACGTCTTTTGCGTGCCGGGTGAAAGCTTTCTTGCGGTGCTCGACGCACTCGTCGATGTGGACATTGAGGTGACGGTCTGCCGGCAGGAAGGTGGCGCGGCCATGATGGCCGATGCGCTGGGCAAGCTCACCGGCGAGCCCGGCATTTGCATGGTCACCCGCGGTCCGGGTGCCTCCAACGCGCTGGCCGGGATACACATCGCCAAGCAGGATTCCTCCCCGCTGATCGTGTTCGTCGGGCAGATCGAGCGCGGCATGCGCGATCGCGAGGCCTTCCAGGAGATGGACTACCGCGCCATCTTCGGCCAGGCGGCCAAATGGGCAACCGAGATCGACGACCCCGCGCGTATTCCTGAAATCATCTCCCGCGCATTTCATGTGGCGACTTCGGGCCGGCCAGGCCCCGTCGTGATCGCGCTGCCGGAAGACATGCTCGTCGAGATGGCCACCGTACCCGATGCACCGCGCTACACGCCCGTGGATTGCGGGCCCACGCCAGCACAGATGGCAGCGCTTGCCGAGCGCCTCTCAAAGGCCAGGTCTCCTGTCGCGATTCTCGGGGGCACCCGTTGGGATGAAACGTCAGTGCGCGAATTCGCGGCGTTCGCCCTGCGCCTGCAGTTGCCGGTGGCGGTGTCGTTCCGCCGCCAGATGCTGTTCCCGGCGGATCACCCCTGTTTCATCGGCGATCTCGGCATCGGCCCGAACCCCGTGCTGCTGAAACGGATCGCCGAGGCGGATCTGGTGCTGCTGGTGGGAGGCCGCATGTCCGAAATGCCGAGCCAATCCTACACACTGTTCGACATCCCCGTGCCGAAACAATCGCTGGTGCACGTGCATGCCGACAGCGGCGAACTCGGTCGCGTCTACAGCCCTGCGCTTGCCATCAACGCAACCCCCACGGCCTTCGCAGCGGCGCTTGCGTCGCTCCCGGCTCCGGCAAGTCATCCCTGGGCGGAGTCGACCGCAGCCATGCACCAGGCGTATCTCGCCTGGAGCGATCCGGCGCCGATCCGCACGCCCGGCGCCCTGCAAATGGGCGGCGTCATGCAATACCTCGAGGCAAACCTTCCACCCGACGCCATCATGACCAACGGCGCCGGAAACTTCTCGACCTGGCTGCACCGGTTTCATCGCTTCACGCGCTATGCGACGCAGCTTGCCCCGACGTCGGGTTCGATGGGATACGGATTGCCAGCGGCCGTTGGCGCCAAGCGCCTGTGGCGCGACCGCACGGTGGTCTGTTTCGCGGGCGACGGCTGCTTCATGATGCACGGGCAAGAGTTCGCCACGGCAGTGCAGTATGACCTGCCCATCGTCGTGTTGATCATCGACAACGGCATGTACGGCACGATCCGCATGCACCAGGAAAAACACTACCCCGGCCGCGTGTCCGCCACCCAATTGCGCAATCCGGACTTTGCCGCCTATGCGCGCGCCTTTGGCGGACACGGCGAGCGCGTCGAAACCACCGAGCAGTTCGGGCCGGCATTCGAGCGGGCTGTCGCGAGCGGCAAACCCTCGATCCTGCACTGCCTGATCGACCCGGAAGCCATCACGGCCACGACCACGATCACCAAGTTGCGCGACGCCGCGCTGAAAGCCAGATAATCCGTGAACGCGCCCCGGCGCATCCACACTGCACATCAACTTCTCAATCCACGATCCACCTGGAGAATCCTATGGCCGCTGAAGCTACTTTCAACTGGGAAGACCCGCTGTTGCTGGATAGCCAGCTGACAAGCGATGAGCGCATGGTGCGCGATGCCGCAAGGGCGTATTGCCAGGATAAGCTCGCCCCGCGCGTGCTCGAAGCCTTCCGGCACGAAAAGATGGATACCTCCATCTTCCCCGAAATGGGTGAGCTCGGCCTGCTGGGCGCGACGATCCCGACGCAATACGGCGGCTCCGGTCTGAACTACATCTGCTACGGCCTCATCGCCCGCGAAGTCGAGCGCGTCGATTCGGGCTACCGCTCGATGATGAGCGTGCAGTCCTCGCTCGTCATGGTGCCGATCAACGAGTTCGGCAGCGAGGCGCAAAAACAGAAGTACCTCCCCAAACTCGCCACGGGCGAATGGATCGGCTGCTTCGGCCTGACCGAACCGAACCACGGCTCGGATCCCGGCGGCATGGAAACCCGGGCCCACAAGACGGCCGATGGCTACCGCCTGACCGGCAACAAGATGTGGATCACCAACTCGCCCGTCGCAACGGTGTTTGTCGTCTGGGCCAAGTGCGTCGGTGGGGATCACGACGGCCGCATCCGCGGCTTCATCCTCGAAAAGGGCATGAAGGGGCTCAGCGCCCCGGAAATCCACGGCAAGGTCGGCCTGCGCGCCTCGGTGACGGGCGAGGTCGTCATGGACGGCGTCGAAGTGGGCGAAGAGCAAATGCTACCGAACGTGTCGGGGCTCAAGGGCCCGTTCACGTGCCTGAACTCGGCGCGCTACGGTATCGCCTGGGGCGCCCTGGGCGCCGCGGAATTCTGCTGGCACACCGCGCGTCAATACACGCTGGACCGCAAACAATTCGGACGCCCGCTGGCGGCCAACCAGCTGATCCAGAAAAAACTGGCCGACATGCAGACCGAAATCACGCTCGCACTCCAGGGGTGCCTGCGCCTTGGCCGCATGAAGGACGAAGGCACTGCGGCCGTCGAGATCACGTCCATCATGAAACGCAATTCCTGCGGAAAGTCGCTGGACATCGCGCGCATGGCGCGCGACATGCTGGGCGGGAACGGAATTTCGGATGAGTTCGGCGTCGCGCGTCATCTGGTCAACCTCGAGGTCGTCAATACCTACGAAGGCACACATGACGTGCACGCACTGATTCTCGGCCGTGCGCAAACGGGCATCCAGGCTTTCTTCTGAGCGAGGCTCGCGCAGTGCCACCGCTGGAGTTCGTCGGGATTGCCGGCGGACAAATCGAGTTGCGGCGCATTCCGGGGCCGCGTCCCGATGCGCCCGTGATCGTGTTCCTGCATGAAGCGCTGGGTTCGGTTTCACACTGGCGCGATTTCCCCGCGCAGCTTTGCGCGCGCACCGCGTCGGCTGGCGTGGTCTATTCGCGATTCGGCCACGGCCAGTCAAGCCCGCTTGCCACCGGCATCCCGCGGCCGATGGATTTCTGTCTGGTCGAGGCGCGGCAGGTGCTCCCTGCCTTGCTCTCGTCGCTCGGGATCGTGCGCCCCTATCTGGTCTCGCATAGTGACGGCGCATCGATTGCGCTCCTCGCGGCGGCGGATATCCCTTTGGCAGGCATCACCGCCATGGCACCGCACTTGCATATCGAAGACAGGACAGTGCACGGCATACAGCAGGCGGCGCGGCATCGGGATTTTTTCGTGGGTGCCCTGGCGAAACATCACCGCCAGCCGGATCGCGTCTTCGACGCGTGGCACCAGACTTCGTTATCCCCGGCCTTTCGCTACTGGAACCTCGAACCGGAAATGTCGAAGATCGGTTGTCCCACCTTGCTGATCCAGGGGATCAGGGACGAGTATGGGTCGCTCGCGCACGTGGCGCGAACGCAGGCCGCGATCAACCGGGCCCACCCGGAGGTTCCGGTGCGGCGTCTCGATATGGCGAGCGTCGCCCACGTACCGTGGCGCGAAGCGCGCGATGCGGTGATCACCGCCATCGGCGAACACCTGCAGACGATCCTGCCTGGCAAGACGCACCCGCAAAGACGCGACGCAGAAAGACCGCCGACGGCTTAGGGCGATTGCGGACGGATTACGACGCAGATGCACGTGACAGGCGGTCGCGCACACCCAGCCATCTGGACCCGTCGGGCACGTGCTCCCACAACATCGAGGCATACCCCATCCGGTCAAGCGCACGCAGGCTTGCGTAAAGCGTGCGTCCGTAGGCGACAGCGTCTGATGGCGCGGCCACCCAGTCGACTTGCGGATGCACATTGAAATCCGGGCGTGGCAGCGTGTGCGAGACAATCACGATTCGTTGTCCCTCGGCGAGCTGCGGGCGGGCGGCCGTGTCGCGCAACGTGTCAAGATCACCCAGCCGCAAAGGCGTGTGAGGGGCGTAATGCGATTTCAGCGCACCGGAAACCCGCGGCGCGTGGGCATCCGCGCCCTGCACCGGCACGCCGAGCGCTTCCGAAATCTGTTCTGCGGTAATGTGACCGGGGCGCAGCAGCACCGGGCCCACCCCTTGCTCGACACGCGACAGGTCGATGATCGTCGACTCGATGCCGACCTCGCTCGCGCCGCCCTCGATCACGGGCATACCGTCGGCGACCAACTCCGGAAACTCATTGCGGACATGTGCGGCCAGCGTCGGTGAGACCTGGCCGAATTTGTTCGCCGAAGGGCCGGCGACACCTGCCTGGCCAGATGCGCGGCGCGCCGCAAAAGCACGCAGCAATTCCTGGGCGACGGGGTGCGAAGGGCACCGAAGGGCGATGCTATCCTGGCCGCCGCTCACGCAGTCGGGTATGCCCGGCGCGCGCTTGAGCACGATCGTCAGCGGCCCGGGCCAGAAGGCGTGCACGAGCGCGCGGGCCTGTGCGGGAACGCGCGCGGCCCAATAGGATAGATCGGCTTCGGGCGCGACATGGACGATCACCGGATGGCTGGCGGGGCGACCCTTGGCGGCATAAATACGGGCGACCGCATCCGGGTTCTCGGCATCGGCGCCAAGGCCATAGACTGTCTCGGAAGGAAACGCCACCAGCCCGCCCTGTTCGAGCACATCAACCGCGTGCAATAGCTCTGCCGCGCTGATCTCCCCGCCGCCATGAACATCGGAGCTTGCCGCGTGCATGGTCAGGCCCTGACCGGCAGGCGCAGGATGCGAACCACTTCGTTGGCCGCGGCGCGCGCGTCATCCAGAGTTTGACCCGTCACGGTGACATGGCCCATCTTGCGGGCCCGGCGCGCCTCGCGCTTGGCGTACAGGTGCAGCGAGGCGCCCGGCACGGCGAGAACAGCGTGCCAATCGGGTTCGGCCTGGGAATCGCTTTCATTCGGATACCACGCGTCGCCGAGAATGTTGAGCATGACGGCCGGCGCCAGCAGTCGCGTGCTGCCCAGCGGCAGCGCCGCCATCACGCGCGCCTGCTGCTCAAACTGGCTCGTGACACAGGCATTGATCGTGTAATGGCCGCTATTGTGCGGACGCGGCGCGATTTCATTGACGATCAGGCGCCCGTCGCGAAGGACAAAGAACTCGACACACAGCACGCCGTGGTAATCAAGCCCGCGTGCGATGGCAAGCGCGGCATCGGTGGCCTGGCGCGCGATCGGCCCGGACTGGCCGTCGACGGTCGTCACGGCGAGTATGCCCTCGTGATGCACGTTACAAGCAACCGGATAGACGGCGCACTCGCCATCCAGACCGCGCGCCAGCACGACGGAAAGCTCCTCGCGCAAATCGAGCATTGCCTCGAGCACACAGGGCACATCGCCAAATTCGTGGAACGCCGCAAGCGCTTCTTCGCGCGAGCGCACCCTCGCCTGACCCTTGCCGTCGTACCCGAGCCTTGCGACCTTCAGAATACCGGGGAACAGAGCGCCCGAGGCATCCGCGAGATCCGCGCGCGTGCGCACGGGTGCATAAGGGGCGACGGGCACGCCCTGCCCGTGCACGAAGGATTTCTCGGCAATGCGATCCTGCACGATCTCCACGGCGCGGGCGCCGGGCGTGACGCGGCAATGCGCCGACAGCGACTCGAGACTGCGCGCCGGCACGTTCTCGAACTCGGTCGTCACGGCCCGACATCGCTGCGCGAGTTTGTTCAGCCCGGTCGGATCGTCATAACCGGCCAGCACATGTGCGTCGGCCACACAGGCTGCCGGCCCTTCCGCGGCGGGATCGAGCACGACCACGCGATAGCCCAGAGACTGCGCGGCGTGGCAGAACATGCGCCCAAGCTGACCCCCGCCGAGCAGGCCCAGCCATTCACCGGGTGCGATCACAGAGGAACCTTCATCGCACGGGCCGCTTCGGTCTGGCGCTGGCGGAATTCCCGCAACTGGTTACGCAACGCCGGTTGGGTGGTCGCGAGATTCGCGATCACGTGCAGCGCGGCATTGGCTGCGCCCGCTTCGCCAATGGCAAAGGTCGCCACCGGCACGCCCCTGGGCATCTGAACGATCGACAGCAGGGAATCTTCGCCCCGCAGATAGCGCGAGGGAACCGGCACGCCAAACACCGGCACATCGGTGAACGCGGCCATCATCCCCGGCAAGTGGGCGGCGCCCCCCGCGCCCGCGATAATCGCGCGCAAGCCGCGATCGGCTGCCTGGGCGCCATACTCAGCGAGGTCATGGGGCATCCGATGGGCTGAAACCACGCGCGCCTCGTGTGGAACACCGAACTCCTTGAGGATGTTGACGGCATGCTGCATGACCTCCCAATCGCTGGAAGATCCCATGACCACGCCAACGATCGGCGATTCGGGACTGAAGGAAGCTGACATGGCGTCACTCCGAAAAAAAATGATCCGCTAGCGCTGCACGCGCCCTGCGCCGCGCTCGTTGCCTTCAGTGCGTGAGCCGCTCGAGCGCCTCGCGGTATTTGGCCGCGGTCTTCCCGATCACCTCAGCCGGCAGGCGGGGCGCAGGCGGCGTCTTGTCCCACGGTTGGGTTTCAAGCCAGTCGCGCACGAACTGCTTGTCGAACGACGGTGGGCTGATGCCCTCGCGATAGCCGTCGGCAGGCCAGAAGCGCGATGAATCGGGCGTCAGCACTTCATCCATGAGATGCAGGGTTCCGTGGTCATCAAGCCCGAACTCGAACTTCGTGTCCGCGATGATGATGCCCTTGGTGGCCGCGAAGGCCGAGGCCTCCTGGTACAGCCGCAGGGTGACGTCACGGATTCGTGCAGCCATTTCGGCGCCAACGGCCTTCACGACGTGTTCGAAATCGACGTTCTCGTCGTGCAACCCGAACTCGGCCTTCGCGGCCGGGGTAAAGATCGGCTCAGGCAGCTTGCCCGCCTGCTTCAAGCCGGCCGGCAAGCTGATGCCGCACACCGCGCCCGTGGCCTGGTAATCCTTCCAGCCCGAGCCGATCAGGTAACCGCGCGCAACCGCTTCGACCAGAATGGGCTTGAGGCGCTTGACCACCACGGCACGGCCCACGACCTGATCGCGCTCGTCCGGCGCCACGACATCTTCCGGGCGTATGCCCGTGGAATGGTTGGGCAGCACGTGGGCAAGCTTCGCCAGCCAGAAATCGGTCAGCTCCTTGAGTACCTGCCCCTTGCCGGGGATCGGGTCGTCCAGGATGACGTCAAAGGCCGAGATGCGATCGGAGGCGACAATAAGCAACTTGTCGTCGCCAACGGCGTACATATCGCGCACCTTGCCGCGCGCAAGGAGCGGCAAGGACTTGATGCTGGACTGCAGGAGCGCGGCGGTCACGTCTGGCCTGCTTACTGCACGACTTGCGACAGCTTGCCGGCTGCATATTCGGCGGCCATGACCGTCAGCGCAACCGGCTTGATCTTGCTCGCGTTGCCAGCGGTGCCAAACTGCTCGTAACGCGTAACGCAGATCTTCTTGGCCGCTTCGCGCGCGGGCTTGAGATACTCGCGCGGATCGAACTTGCCGGGGTTCTCGGCAAAGAAACGACGAATCGCGCCCGTCATGGCCAGGCGAATGTCGGTGTCGATGTTGATCTTGCGAACGCCGTACTTGATGGCCTGCTGGATCTCTTCGACCGGCACGCCGTAGGTTTCCTTCATATCGCCGCCGAACTGGCGGATCTCGGCCAGCAGATCCTGAGGCACGCTGGAGCTGCCGTGCATCACCAGGTGCGTATTGGGCAGGCGCTGGTTGATTTCCTTGATGCGCTGGATCGACAGGATGTCGCCCGTGGGCTTGCGCGTGAACTTGTACGCGCCGTGGCTGGTGCCGATGGCAATGGCCAGCGCGTCGAGCTGGGTGCGACGCACGAAATCGGCAGCCTGCTCCGGATCGGTCAGCAGTTGCTCTTTGGTCATCTTGCCGTCGGCGCCGTGGCCGTCTTCCTTATCGCCCATCATGGTTTCAAGCGATCCGAGGCAGCCGAGCTCGCCCTCGACGGTGACACCGAGCTTGTGGGCCATGTCGACCACCTGCTTGGTCACCGCGACGTTGTAGTCGTAGTCGGCAATCGACTTGCCGTCTTCCATGAGCGAGCCGTCCATCATGACGCTCGAAAAACCGATATCGATCGCGCCCTGGCAGATCTTGGGCGACTGGCCGTGATCCTGGTGCATCACAACGGGAATATGCGGATAAGATTCGACCGCAGCCTGGATCAGGTACTTGAGAAATCCCTCGCCTGCGTACTTGCGCGCGCCGGCCGATGCCTGCATGATCACCGGGCTGTCGGTCTGCGCAGCCGCTTCCATGATGGCCTGAACTTGCTCGAGGTTGTTCACGTTGAACGCCGGAATGCCGTATCCGTGCTCGGCGGCGTGATCGAGCAACTGGCGCATTGAGACGAGAGCCATGAGATATCCTCTTGTAGGTACGTTATAGACGGATTTTGCGTGTTGACTTCACCCTCCATTCTACCTCGTTAGCGCATGCCCCAGACCAACCTTTCCCCGGCAACAATCACCTGGCTTTCGGGCGACCGCGAGCTGACGCTGCCATGGAGATCCGAGAACGGATGGGCCCCGCCACGCAAAATTGTCGAGGCCGACGACACGCTCGGCGCGGACGCTGCGATGCGCCTGGCAGCCGAGGGAACAGGCCTTGTCTGGCGCGGGGATTTCCAGAACGCGCGGCAGCTGCTGCAGGCGATGAGCCGGCGCATTGCAAAGCGTCCTTCGCGCCTCGCGTCGCTCCCCTACCCTGAGCGGTTCCACCAGATGCGCCTGGCGCGAGCGCAAAGGGCGCGCATGCTCGGCATGGTGCTGCTGGCCTTTGGCCCCGCCCATGCGCTGGCGAATCGCCGGGCGCCGGATGTCAGCGAAGCCTGCGGGCAGGCCTACGGGGCGGACGACACCGGGTACGTCATGCCGATGACCGAACTGCTTGGCGCGATCAGTGCCAGCGAATGGCGTCGCCGGGGCATCCCGGTGGCTGCGCTCGGCGACCGCATTCACGCACATTTCGCGGTGTTTTCGCCGGTGCGCGGCGAGTATCTCGACCTGGTGGCTTCGGCACCCCTGCCCGCCGCGCTGTCCAGGGTCGCGCTGGCGTTCGACATTGGCACGGGCACTGGCGTCATCGCGGGCATCCTGGCGCGCCGCGGAGTCGCCCGGGTCATCGCCACCGACGTGAACCCCAGGGCGCTCGCCTGCGCCCGCGACAATATCGCCCGGCTCGGTCTCGACGCGCAGGTGGACATCGTCGAGACGAGCCTGTATCCACCCGGGCGCGCAGGCCTGATCGTCTGCAATCCGCCCTGGCTTCCCGGCCGGCCGGCCTCGGCGCTCGAGCAGGCCATCTACGATCCGGGGCAGCGCATGCTGACGGGGTTCCTCGGCGGCGTGCGCGAGCACTTGTGCGACGACGGTGAAGCCTGGCTGATCCTCTCGGACCTCGCAGAGCGGCTCGGCCTGCGGTCGCGCGAATCACTGCTGGACAGCATCGCGCAGGCCGGTCTTGAGGTTGCCGGCCGCCTCGACACGGTACCGGTGCACCCGGGCGCCCGGGATGCGCAGGATCCGCTGGCCGACGCCCGCGCGGCGGAGATTACGTCGCTTTGGCGGCTGCGTCCGGCCGACGGGCCGACTTCGGCCTGAAAGCTTTCACCAGATCGGCTGCAGTCTCGATATAGGGGCCGCCGATCAGGTCGATGCAATACGGGACGGCGGCAAATATACCCGGCACGGCAATGCTTCCATCCTCGCGCCGCAACCCCTCGAGGGTCTCTGCGATGGCCTTCGGTTGCCCCGGCAAATTGATGATCAGTGCGGCGTGATCGGGGGTTTCGCGCAAAACGCCCACCTGGCGCGACAGGATCGCGGTCGGGACGAACTGCAGGCTGATCTGGCGCATCTGCTCCCCGAAACCCGGCATCTCGCGGGTTGCCACGGCAAGGGTCGCCTCGGGAGTGACATCCCGCCGCGCAGGCCCTGTCCCGCCAGTGGTCAGCACGAGATGGCATCGCTCGACATCGACCAACTCGGTCAGCGCGCCCGAAATCGCTGCGGCGTCATCCTGGATCAGGCGCGTGACGGCATCGAAGGGCGTGGTGAGTGCCCGGGCAAGCCACTCTTTCAACGCTGGAATGCCCTGGTCCTGATAGACGCCCTGCGAGGCGCGGTCGGAGACGGAGACGAGCCCGACGCGAAGCGTTTGGGTCGAATCCGCGGTGGATGGCGTGGTCATGGCATTGCTCGCAATCAGAAACAAGAAGGAGGACTCTACTGTACCCAAATCGCCACCATTCGCCCAAATCGTGCAGCGCGCCCACCCCCGGCCGTATACGGGCACCCTGACAATGCAAGCCAGCGATTACAAGTAATATATCTGCAATCAATCTTGCGGCTTCACCATGCCTGAACTCTTTAGCGGCCTGACTCCCTGGGTCCTCGTCAGCCTGATTCTTGCGCTGGCATTTGTTCTGGCCTTCGAGTTCATCAACGGATTCCACGATACCGCCAACGCGGTCGCCACGGTCATCTACACCCGGGCAATGCCGCCCTACGTCGCCGTGGTGGCTTCCGGGTTTTTCAATTTTCTGGGCGTACTGCTCGGCGGCGTCGGCGTTGCCTATGCGATTGTCCACCTGCTGCCCGTCGAACTCCTCATCGATTCCAACCCTGCGCGCGGCCTGGTCATGGTGTTCGCGATGCTTGCCGCGGCAATCATCTGGAACTTCGGCACCTGGTTTTTCGGCATTCCCGCCTCCAGTTCGCACACGCTGATCGGCTCGATCCTGGGAGTCGGGCTCGCCAATGCGTTCCTGTCAGGCCTTCCGATCCGTGATGGGGTCAACTGGGGCAAGGCCGTGGAGATCGGCCTGTCGCTGCTTGTTTCGCCGGCCGCCGGGTTCGTGACGGCCGCGCTGTTGCTGATCCTGTTGAAGTACTGGTGGCCCAACTCCAAGATGCATGTCACGCCCGAAAAGCGGCTGGAAATCGCAGACAAGAAGCGCCCCCCGTTCTGGAACCGGGTCGTCCTGATCGCCTCCGCCATGGGCGTGAGCTTTGTCCACGGCTCCAACGATGGCCAGAAGGGTATTGGCCTGATCATGCTGGTCCTGATCGGGATCGTGCCCGCCAAGTTCGTGCTCGATGTCCAGGCCACGCCCTATGAAATCAAGCGATCCTACGACGCCGCCCTGCAGTTGAGCGAGTTCTACGAGCGCAATGCGCACACGCTGGGCGACTATCTCGCCCTGGCCAGGCCCGATCGCCGCGAAAACCTTCCCAAGGTCTATCGTTGCGACCCGACCACCACCATGGCGACGATCACAGCCTTGCGAACGGAGCTTGCCGGCGTGCGCAGCTACCTCGATATCCCCCCGGAGCAGCGCATTCAGGTTCGCCGGTATTTGCTGTGCCTGGACGACACGGCGCGCAAGGTGATGGCGCTCCCGGGGCTGGACTCGCGGGAAAAGTCGGATTTGCAGCGCCTGCGCAAGGATCTGGTGGCGACAACGGAATACGCGCCGATCTGGGTCATTATCGCCATCGCGCTGGCCCTTGGCCTGGGCACGATGATCGGCTGGCGTCGCGTGGTGACGACCGTGGGCGAAAAAATCGGAAAACAGGGGATGACGTATGCGCAAGGCATGTGCGCCCAGGTGACCGCAGCCACCATGATCGGCATCGCCAATCTCTACAGCCTGCCGGTGTCAACCACCCACGTGCTGTCGTCGGGCGTGGCCGGCACGATGGTCGCCAACCGCAGCGGCCTGCACCACGGAACAGTGCGCAGCATCCTGATCGCCTGGGTGCTGACGCTGCCAGCGTCGATGCTGCTGGCGGCGGGGTTGTTCTACGCCGGATCGTTCCTGTTCTAGTCAGGAACCCAGTCGACGACGCAACTGCCTGACTTCTTCCATCAGGTCGGTCATCAGGGCTGCGGCATCCAGATTGACGTCGAAGTCGCGCTGCAGGCGCGCGATCTGCCGCGCACGCGTCACCGCCAAGCTGCCAAAGGCCCATTCACGGGGCTCCTGACCCCGGGCGATCGACACCACACCCTCGCGCACCAGAGTAACAACCCACTCAGTCTGGCGCTCGCAACAACGCGCCAACTCATCGATGGTGACCGGCGCATCGTGATCGACCAGCAGGGTCGTGTACACGGTGACTGACTTCATGATTGCACTCCGAGATGGCGTCGGGGATTAAACGGGGCTGCCTCGGCCAACTGACGATACGCGGCACGCGCGGCATCGGTATCGGCTGGCGGCCATGCCACATCCAGGACCAGATAAAGATCCCCGGCCGGATCGCCCGGCAGGCCCTTGCCGCGCAGGCGCAGTTTACCGCCGGGCTTGCTGCCCGCGGGAATATTGACCTCGACTTCGCCCTGGAGCGTCGGCGCGTTCACCTTGGCGCCGAGCGCCGCTTCCCAGGGGGCAAGCGGCAGAGGCAACGTCAGATCCTTGCCGTCCACCTTGAAGCGCGGATGCGGCGCAAAATGCACCGTCAGGAACAGATCGCCGGATTCGCCGCCACCCTCGCCCGGCATGCCTTGCCCGGCCAGGCGAATCATTTGCCCCTCGCGGATTCCCGCCGGGATCTTCACGCTGAGCGTGCGCGAAACCATTTGCGGGCGCCCCTCGGCATTGGCCTGCACCGAGCGCAGCGTCAGCTCCCGGGTTGCGCCGTGAAAACTATCCTCGAGGGAAATCTCGATCTCGGCGTGATGATCCTCGCCGCGCATACGGTGGGGGGCACCCTGCGCCCGACCGTGGCCATGCCCCTGCGGATGTCCCTGCCCGCCGCGCCTGCGCGCTGCATCGGCGAACAGCGCCGAGAGAAAATCCTGGAAATCCGCATCCTGCGATCCGCCACCCGGTGCGCCGCTGAATTCGAACCCGCGATCCCATCCCGGCGGGGGCGCAAAGCCGTGACCCGACGAGACCTCCGCCGCCAGTTGATCGTAGGCGGCGCGCTTTTCCTTGTCGCGCAGCACGTCGTTGGCTTCGTTGATCTCGCGCATGCGCTCCTGCGCATCCGGCTCCTTGCTGACGTCCGGGTGAAATTTGCGCGCAAGCTTACGGTAGGCCTTGCGCACGTCCTCCTCGGAGGCGTCGCGTGGCACATCGAGTATCTTGTAGTAGTCTTTGAATTCCATGAGCGGGGCGCCCTCTGTGGATCGCCTGAGAATAGTCCGGATACATGGAAGATAGGGGCGAAGACCCCGAATTTCAAGGCACAGAATCAAGCGCGGTCAGGAAAACACCATGAAAATCGACGATATCCCCTTTGGCACCACAGACTGGTCGACGGTTCCCGTCGCCGAATACCCTGGCACGACAGGCGTCGCCCTTTGGCGCACCCGGCAATTCGGATCGATCCGGGTGCGAATGGTCGAATACACCCCCGGCTATCTGGCCGACCACTGGTGCGAAAAAGGCCACATCCTCCTCTGCCTGACGGGTTCATTGCACACGGAGCTCAAGGACGGCCGGCATTTCGATCTGACGCCGGGCATGAGCTATCAGGTCGCCGATGCCGCCGAGCCGCACTGTTCATCCACCGCCACAGGCGCAAAGCTATTTATCGTCGACTGAGCCTTATTTGTTGCGGTGCAACAAATATTGATGTGTAATGTCAGCAAGACACATAATGGCCGCGCCGACCACCTCGTGGGTCACCCAAGCGGCAGCTCAGAACCGAGGAGCCTTCCATGGCCGTTTCCGATCAAAGCAAGCCTAACAGCGGTGTCGGGCTCATGCCCCCGTTGATGGCTGCAGCAACCGAATACCTGACGGATACCTGGCAGCGCAGCATTCTGTACGCCGACATCATGCGCCAGCGCGGTAACCAGTACCAGCGGCACATGGCCAAGAAGGCGCCCAACGTGCTCAGCATGAAGGCCGAGCTGGTGATGTATGGTCACGATCTGCCCCGCCCGGTCAACTACGTGCTGACCCGCATCGTCCCGCCAAAATCCATGCCGATTGATCCGATCAAGCGGCCTTTCGTCGTCGTTGATCCGCGCGCGGGACACGGTCCCGGGATCGCGGGTTTCAAGCCCGAAAGCGAAATCGGCGTCGCGGTGCAAGCCGGGCACCCCTGTTACTTCATCGGATTTCTTCCGAATCCCGAGCCCGACCAGACCGTCGAGGATGTCGTTCAGGCCGAGGCACGCTTCCTGGAGGAAGTGATTTCCCTGCACCCGCAGGCCGAAGGCAAGCCGGTAGTCGTCGGAAACTGCCAGGCTGGCTGGCAGATCATGATGACCGCCGCCATTCGTCCCGAACTCTTTGGCCCGATCGTCATCGCGGGCGCGCCGCTTTCCTATTGGGCTGGCTGGCGCGGCAAGAATCCGATGCGCTATACCGGCGGCCTCTCGGGCGGGTCGTGGCTCACGATGATGGCAAGCGACCTGGGCAATGGCAAGTTCGACGGCGCCAACCTGGTGCAGAACTTCGAAAACCTCAACCCTGGCAACACGCACTTTGCCAAGCAATACAACCTGTACGCCAATATCGACACGGAATCCGAGCGTTACCTTGGCTTCGAGCGGTGGTGGGGCGGCCACGTCTACCTCAACGGCAAGGAAATCCAGTACATCGTCGATAACCTGTTCGTTGGGAACCGGCTTGCCACCGCTGAGTTGGTCACGAGCAACGGCACGCGCATCGATCTGCGCAACGTCACCTCCCCGATCATCGTGTTCTGTTCCAAGGGCGACAACATTACCCCGCCTCCGCAGGCGCTGGGTTGGATCATCGATCTGTACGAAAACGACGAGCAGGTCAAGGCACACGGCCAGACCATCGTCTACACCGTGCACGAAAGCATTGGTCACCTGGGTATCTTTGTATCTGGCGCGATCGCCAACAAAGAGCACCGCGAGTTCACCAACAATATCGACATGATCGACGTGCTCCCGCCCGGGATTTATGAAGCGATCATCGAGGACAAGACGGCGGATACGCACAATGCCGAACTCGCGAGCGGCGACTATGTCACGCGCTTCGAGCGCCGCACGCTTGACGATATCCGCAAGATCGTCGAACACAACACGGAGGACGATCGTCGCTTCGCCGCGGTATCGCGCATTTCGGATATCAACGTCGGCCTTTACCGCAGCTTTGTGCAGCCCTGGCTCAAGCTGATGGTCACGCCGCAAAGCGCCGAGCTGATGCAAAAAATGCATCCATTGCGCCTGCCCTACGAGATCCTTTCCGACAAGAGCAAACTGATGGCCTCGGTTGCGCCGCTCGCGGTACAGGTTCGCAACCACCGGGAGGCCGCTCCGAAGGACAATCCGTTCCGTCAAATGGAGCGTCAGCTGGCAAAGTCGTTCAAGGGTTCGCTTGACCTGTGGGGCGAGTGGCGTGACCAGATCACCGAGCAGTTCTTCATGTCGTTTTATGGCATGCCACTGGTCCAGGACCTGGTCGGGCTCGGCGCGCGCGACGGTGCGCCGCGACGCCACCCCGGCGTGTCGCCAGAGCACCTGGCATTCGTCAACAGCCGCATTGAAGAGTTGCGTGGACAGGTTCATCAGGGTGGCCTGCGCGAAGCCGCGGTACGCGTGCTCATGTATGTATCCCAGGCACAGGGCGGCATCGACGAACGCAGCTACAGCCTGATCCGCACGCTACGTCGGATCGAGGACCACACCCTCACGCTCGAACAATTCAAGCATCTGGTGCGCGAACAGGCCCTCATGATGACGGTTGATCCGGTCGGCGCCATCGGCGCTCTGCCCGAGTTATTGCGCATTGCCTCGGCGGACTCGATCCGCGAGACAAGCGACTTCGCCAAGCGTGTCGTCTCGGCCGGCGGCCCGCTCAATTCCGTGGGTATCGCCCGGTTGAACGAAGTGCAGCTCATATTCGAGGAAGCAGCGCGCAACTCGACCTCCAACCTGTCGCCCTCGCACTTCAAGCCGTCGGCATCAAGCCGTAAGCCCGCGTCTGCCAAGCCCGCCAGCGCCAGGGGGGCCGTTGCGGCCAAGGCAGCACCGACCGCGAAGCGCGTGGCGAAGAAGGCCGTGGCCGCAAAGCCCTCGCCTGTGAAAGCTGCTCCTGCGAAAGCCGCTCCTGTGAAAGCTGCTGCTGTGAAGGCTGCTTCCGTGAAGGCCGCTCCCGTGAAGGCTGCTCCCGTGAAGGCTGCTCCCGTGAAGGCCTCTCCCGTGAAGGCTGCTCCCGTGAAAGCCGCGCCTGTGAAGGCTGCTCCTGTGAAAGCGGCTCCGGCGAAGGCTAACCCTGTGAAACCAGTGGCCACGAAGGTTGCCCCCGCGAAGGCCGCAGCGGCGAAAGCGGTGGCCGTGACAACACCGGCAGTGCAGGCTGTGCCTGCGGCGCCGGCGCCCGCCACGTGGACTTCCGTCTCCGCCAGTAAAAAGGCGAAATAGGCGATCGACGCCCGACGAAGTGACTCAAACAAATGCCGGGCAATGATGCCCGGCATTTTTTTACTGAAGTCGGCAGCGCCGGAGCACACCGGCACTAGCACCGTCAGACCCTGACATCCCCTCGCCCTGAAGGGCGTGGTTTGTCGCGCGCTTGATCAGGCGCGTTTTTGAAGGATCTCGACTGCCGGAAGCACCTTGCCTTCGAGAAACTCCAGGAATGCGCCGCCGCCGGTCGAGATGTATCCGACACGGTCCGTGATGCCGAATTTCGCGATTGCCGCAAGCGTATCGCCGCCGCCCGCGATCGAGAACCCCTCGGAGTCAGCGATTGCCTGCGCAACGACCTTCGTTCCGTTGGCAAAGGAGGCAAACTCGAACACGCCAACCGGGCCGTTCCAGACGATCGTCCCGGCCTTGTGCAGAATAACGGCGAGTTCATCGGCCGTCTTCGGGCCGATATCCAGAATCAGGTCATCTGCGGCGACATCGGTCGCGGACTTTACCGTGGCCGGGGCATCTGCCGAAAACGTCTTGGCGCAAACCACATCGACCGGAATCGGCACGGCGGCGCCGCGCGCTTTCATTTTTTCAATGACGGCACGCGCCTGGTCGAGTTGTTCTGGCTCAGCGAGCGATTTGCCGATGGGCAGGCCTGCAGCCAGCATGAACGTGTTGGCGATACCACCACCGACGATCAGTTGATCGACTTTGTCGGCCAGCGACTGCAGGATCGACAGCTTGGTCGATACTTTCGAGCCGCCGACAATCGCGACCAGGGGGCGCCCGGGTTTGAGCAAGGCGCGGCCCAGCGCGTCGAGTTCGGCCGCAAGCAGCGGGCCTGCGCACGCGACCGGTGCGAACTCGGCGATTCCGTAGGTCGTTGCCTCGGCCCGGTGCGCCGTGCCGAATGCGTCATTCGCGAACACATCGCACAGCGCCGCCATCTTGCGCGCAAGCGCCTGATCGTTCTTTTTCTCGCCCTTGTTGCATCGGCAGTTTTCAAGCAACACAACCTGCCCGGGCGCGACGTTCACGCCATCTACCCAGTTCTGTATCAACGGCACCGGCATGCCCAGCAACTCGGACAGGCGAGCCGCGATCGGTGCCAGCGTATCCTCAGGCGTGATCGTGCCTTCTGTCGGGCGGCCGAGGTGCGAGGTCACCATGACGGCAGCGCCGGCATCAAGCGCCATGCGAATGGCTGGCACCGAGGCGCGGATGCGCGTGTCCTCGGTAATCTTGCCGGCGTCATCGAGGGGCACGTTGAGGTCGGAGCGGATAAACACCCGCTTGCCCGCGAGAAGGCCTGCGCTTGCCAGGCCTGAGAGCGTTTTAACTTGAGTCATGATTCTGGAACCAGAAAGCAAATATGACGATGGGGCATTGCAGGCAGATGGATAAAGGGGCCCCGAGGGGCCCCTTTATCATCGGCGATTACTTTGCCGACATCAGTGCGACGGTGGTGTCGAGCATGCGGTTGCTGAAGCCCCACTCGTTGTCGTACCAGGACGAAACCTTGACCAGCGTACCCGATACCTTGGTCAGGGTTGCATCGAAGTTGCTCGAAGCCGGATTGTGGTTGAAGTCGATCGACACCAGCGGCTCGGTGTTGTAGGTGAGGATGCCTTTGAGCGGGCCTTCGGCCGCGGCGGCCTTCAGAATCGCATTGACTTCGTCGACCGTGGTTTCGCGCTTGGCGATGAAAGTCAGGTCAACCAGTGACACGTTGATGGTCGGGACGCGAATCGCGAAGCCATCAAGCTTGCCATTGAGTTCCGGCAGGACCAGGCCGACAGCTGCGGCGGCACCCGTCTTGGTCGGGATCATGCTCATCGTGGCCGAGCGGGCACGGCGAAGATCCTCGTGGTAGACGTCGGTCAGTACCTGGTCGTTCGTATAGGCGTGGATGGTTGTCATCAGGCCGGTGACCAGGCCGATCGCGTCTTGCAGCGGCTTGACCAGCGGGGCCAGGCAGTTGGTGGTGCACGACGCATTCGAAATGACCGTGTCCGTGGCCTTGAGCACGCCCTGGTTGACGCCGTACACGACGGTCGCGTCCACATCCTTGCCGCCAGGCGCGGAGATGATCACTTTCTTGGCGCCGCCCTTGAGGTGGGCCGAGGCCTTTTCCTTGCTGGTGAAGAAGCCGGTGCATTCGAGCACGACGTCAACACCGAGTTCGCCCCAGGGAAGCTCGGCGGGATTGCGATTGGCCAGGACACGGATCTTGTCGCCATTGACCACCATGTACTCGCCTTCGACGCCTACCGTGCCGGGAAACTTGCCGTGGGCGGTGTCATATTGGGTCAAGTGCGCATTGGTCTTGGGATCGCCGAGGTCATTGATCGCCACGATCTGGATGTCATGCTTCTTGCCACCCTCGTAATGCGCACGCAGAATGTTGCGGCCGATGCGGCCGTAGCCGTTAATTGCAACGCGAATCGTCATGACACTTTCTCCTGATTGATACGATTATTTTACGAAACTGAAACAAACTGCAGATTGATTTAAAGCATCTGTCGGACGGCCTGGGCAACCTTCTCGGCGGTCAGGCCAAAATGTTTGAACAGCACGCCGGCCGGGGCCGACTCGCCAAACGTATCGATACCGACGACAACACCTTCAAGACCGACATACTTGTGCCACAACGCGGTGACACCCGCCTCGACTGCAACGCGCGGAACGGCCTTGGGCAAAACGGAGGTGCGCCAGGCGAGATCCTGCCGGTCGAAGACATCGGTGCTGGGCATCGATACGACCCGCACGGCCAGGCCGTCGGCGGCGAGCAGCTTCTGGGCCTCGAGCGCGATGGCGACCTCGGAGCCGGTGGCGATGATGACAGCACGCGCGCCAGGCGCATCGGACAGCACATAACCGCCGCGCGAAACGCCTTCAAGCGCAGCCGCGTCGCGAGGGACAAACGGAAGATTCTGCCGCGAAAGCAGCAAAGCCGTCGGCCCGCCGGCATGGACATGCATGCCGATGCTCGCGGGGCGACCCACGGCAGCGAGCCAGGCGACGGTGGTCTCGACGGTGTCGCAGGGACGCCATACGGAAAGGTTGGGAATCAGGCGCAGACTGCTCGCGTGCTCAACCGACTGGTGGGTCGGGCCATCCTCGCCAAGACCGATCGAGTCGTGGGTGAACACGTGCACAACGCGCTGTTTCATCAGCGCCGCCATGCGCAAGGCATTGCGGGAGTAGTCGGAGAACGTGAGGAACGTGCCGCCAAAGGGCAGGTAGCCGCCGTGCAGGGCAATGCCGTTCATGATGCCGGCCATGCCGAATTCGCGCACGCCATAGTTGATGTGGCGCCCGAACTGGATTCCGGAGCTGGCGGCGCGCACAGGTGCTGCGCCCTTCCAGTCGGTGAAGTTTGAGCCGGTCAGGTCGGCGGATCCGCCGAGCATCTCGGGCAAAACGTCGACGAGCGCGGTGATGGCCTGCTGTGAAGCCTTGCGGGTGGCGACGGTCTCCGCCTTGGCGTTGACGGACTCGACCAGCGCGCGCGCAACCTGCGCAAAACCGGCAGGGAGATCGCCCTGCATGCGCCGGACGAACTCGGCTGCCTCGGCGGGGTACTGCGCCGCGTAGGCGTCAACCACCTTTTTCCATTGTGACTGCGCAGCCAGGCCGGCCTCGCGCATATCCCAGCCGCGATACACGGACTCGGGGATTTCGAACGGGGTATGCGGCCAAGGCAGCGCAGCGCGCGTGGCGGCGATTTCAGCGGCGCCCAGCGGCGAGCCGTGCACCTTGTCGGTACCGGCCACGTTGGGTGCGCCCTGGCCGATCACGGTACGGCAAATCACAAGCGTCGGGCGATTGTCGGCGGTGCCCAGGCGGCGCGCCTGCGCGAGCGCCTCGTCCACGGCATCCACATCATGGCCGTCAGCCACGCGCACGATATTCCAGCCATAGGCTTCGAAGCGGCGCGCGGTGTCGTCCGCGAACCAGTTTTCGACGTTGCCGTCGATCGAGATGCCGTTGTCGTCATAGAGCACGACAAGCTTGGAAAGGCGCAGCGTGCCCGCCAGCGAGCAGACCTCGTGGGAAATGCCCTCCATCAGGCAACCATCGCCGACGAACGCATACGTATGGTGATCCACGAGCGTGTGGCCGGGACGATTGAACTCGGCCGCCAGCAGTGCCTCGGCGAGCGCCATGCCGACTGCGTTGGCCAGGCCCTGGCCAAGCGGGCCGGTGGTGGTTTCGACACCCGGCGCGACGCCGACCTCGGGATGCCCCGGGGTACGCGAGTGGAGCTGGCGGAAATTGCGCAACTCATCCATCGGCAAATCGTAGCCGGTGAGATGAAGCGCCGCGTAAAGGAGCATCGAGGCATGCCCGTTGGACAGCACGAACCGGTCGCGATTGGCCCAGGCCGGATCGGCCGGGTTGTGGCGCAGATGGCGGGTAAAGAGTGCCTGCGCCATCTCCGCCATGCCCATCGGGGCGCCAGGGTGCCCGGAGTTGGCCTGCTGGACGGCGTCCATGGCCAAGGCCCGGATGGCATTGGCGAGTTGATTGGTGACTGAATCGGTTGAGATCATGCGATATGTCCCGCCGATGCGAAAACGGGATCAGAAAATGGGTTACAAAACAGTGGATTTTAACACCCGTGGGATCCCTGATTCAGTCAAATGGCCATACCCCGCCTGTACTGCCCGCAGCCCATCGCGCCCGGGGCCGCGCTCGATCTGCCTGACGCCCTCGCCCATCATGTCCGGGTGCTGCGACTGGCCGAAGGGGATCCGATCGTGCTGTTCGACGGTCATGGCGGCGAATTCACCGCAACGCTCGCTTTCGAGGGGAAGGCCGCCCGGGCCCTGCTTGGCGACCGATCGGATCGCGAGGCCGAACTGGCTGGCCGCCTGACGCTGCTGCAGGCAATCCCTGCCGGCGACAAAATGGACTGGATTGTCGAAAAGGCCGTTGAACTCGGGGTTTACCGCCTGCAACCCGTGGCGGCAAGGCGCAGCGTCACGCAGCTTTCGGGAAACCGCCTGGAAAAGCGAATGCTCCACTGGCAGCGGATCATTGCCGCGGCGTGTGAGCAATGCGGCCGCAACCGGCTCATGCAACTTGATCCGCCCAGGACACTGGCCGAGACACTCACGCTGCCCGGGTCTGATCCCCGCTTCATGTGCGACCCGGCGGCTCCCCTGGATCTGGCGACAGCGCTGTCGCGCACCGGCTCGCCGGTCGGGGTGGAGTTGATGGTTGGGCCGGAAGGCGGGTGGGATAATGAAGAGCTGGCGATTGCCCGGCGTGCGGGAGTCGACGCCGTCCGGTTCGGGTCACGCGTACTGAGAACGGAGACGGCCGGGCTCGCCCTGGTCGCCGCCGTCACGGCCCTGCTGGGCTGGTAGCGCTTACTCCGGACTATCGCTCCAGTTGTGCACCACGCCCGGAACGGGCTCCGGGTGCTTGCCCGCGTGGTTAATGGCGTAGATGAACACCCGGCCGCTTTCCTGCGCAAAATCAACGGCATCCTGCATGGTTTGCATGAAGTCATGGCCATCCTGGACGATGCCGGGATCAGCCGAATGCAGTTTATCCAGCACAAGGACCACGCCGGCCTTCTGGTCGAGCAGCGTATCGCTCAGGCAGTCGTAGAGCGCGTCGAAGTTATTGCCGAAAAACTCCGGAAAATCGACGGCCTTGACGATGGCGCGAAAAACCGCCGAGCGGCTGCGCGCCTTGTCGCAATCGGCAACGCACCACGCGAGCCCGCGCTCGGTGGCCGGCCCCATGATCGCTTCAAGCGTCTGGCCGGGCTCTACCTCCCCGCCACGCTGCAACAACTGCTTCAATTTTGAATCCACTGCCTTGCTCATACCAATGGCCTCCTCTTCAAGGCTTCCATCGTTTAGCGAGTTTGCATCGTATCGACATAAACGGATTGAATCAATGGAAGATTCAAGACCGTTGGAAACTCGCTCAAATCTGCCTCGCCAGATTGGCCTCGACCACGGTCAGCGCCGTCATGTTGACGATCCGGCGAACCGTGGAACTCGAGGTCAGGATATGGATCGGTGCGTTCACGCCCAGCAGGAACGGACCGATGGCGATGTTCCCGCCGGCGGCCGTCTTGAGCAGGTTGTAGGCGATATTCGCCGAGTCCATGCCAGGGCAGACCAGCAGGTTGGCCGAGCCCTTGAGGGTGGTCCAGGGCATGATGCGCTTGCGCAACGTCTCGTCGAGCGCGGCATCGCCGTGCATCTCGCCATCGACCTCGAGGTCGGGCGCCTGCTCCCGGATCAGTTCAAGGGCCTTCGACATCTTCGCGCCGGATGCGGAACTACCCGAGCCGAAGCTCGATCGCGACAGCAGCGCCGCCTTGGGCACGAGGTTGAGCCTGCGCATCTGCGCTGCCGCGGCGATCGTGAATTCGGCGATCTGCTCGGCCGTGGGGTCGTCGTTGACATGCGTGTCGACCATGACAAGCGTACGTTCGGTCAGCAGCAGGATGTTCATTGCCGCGTAGGTTTGGGTGCCGGGCCGCTTGCCGATGACCTGATCGATGTACCTCAGGTGATGGTTGTAGCCGCTGATGGTTCCGCAGATCATGCCGTCGGCTTCCCCGAAGCGCACCATCATCGCGCCGATCAGCGTCAACCGGCGATGCATTTCCACGCGCGCCATTTCCTTGGTGACGCCACGCCGGCACATCAGCTCCCAATAGGTGGTCCAGTAGCGGTGGAACCGTTCGTCGTGCTCGGAGTTGACCACCTCCACATCCTCGCCGAGCCGCAACCGCAGGCCGTATTGTTCGATCCGTGCCGCGAGGACCGCCGGACGCCCGACCAGGATCGGGCGTGCGATCTTTTCATCGACCACCACCTGCACGGCGCGCAGGACGCGCTCGTCCTCGCCTTCCGTATAGACGATGCGCGCACGGCCGCCCTCGCGCACACGGGACTTCGCCGCGGCAAAAAGCGGTTTCATGAACGCGCCCGACTTGTAGACGAACTGTTCGAGTTCCTCGACGTAGGCTTCGAGATCCTTGATGGGGCGGGTCGCGACGCCGTCGGCCATCGCCGCCCTGGCAACCGCTGGCGCAATGCGCACGATCAGGCGCGGATCGAATGGCTTGGGGATCAGGGATTCGCGGCCGAACGACGTGTCGTAGGAACCATACGCCGCGGCCACGACCTCGCTCTGTTCCTCCTGGGCGAGTTGCGCGATGGCGCGCACGGCGGCCTTCTCCATCTCGCGCGTGATCGTGGTGGCCCCCACGTCCAGCGCCCCGCGGAAAATGTAGGGAAAGCACAGGACATTGTTGACCTGATTCGGATAATCGGATCGGCCCGTGGCCATCACCACGTCGTCACGCACCGCGTGTGCGTCTTCGGGCAGGATTTCGGGGTTGGGGTTGGCCAGCGCCAGAATCAGGGGGTCTTTCGCCATCACCCGCACCATGTCGGGCTTGAGGACACCGCCCGCGGAAAGGCCAAGGAATACGTCGGCATCCTGAATGATCTCGCCAAGCGTTCGCGCCTCGGTCTTCTGCGCGAAACGCAGCTTGTCCGGATCCATCAGCACCGTGCGGCCTTCATACACGACGCCCTCGATATCGCTCACCCAGATGTTTTTCAGGGGCAACCCCATGTCGACCATGAGGTCCAGGCAGGCGAGCGCGGCAGCGCCCGCGCCCGAGACAGCCACCTTGACCGTGGAAATATCCTTGCCGACGACGGCGATGCCGTTGAGAAACGCTGCGCAAACCGTGATGGCGGTGCCGTGCTGGTCGTCGTGGAACACCGGAATCCGCATGCGCTCGCGCAGCTTGCGCTCGACGATGAAGCACTCTGGCGCCTTGATGTCTTCCAGGTTGATGCCGCCAAAGGTGGGCTCGAGACCCGCGATGATCTCGACCAGCTTGTCGGGATCCTCCTCGTTGATCTCGATGTCGAAAACATCGATGCCGGCGAACTTCTTGAACAAAACCGCCTTGCCTTCCATCACGGGCTTGGAAGCCAGCGGCCCGATATTGCCGAGCCCGAGCACGGCGGTGCCGTTGGTGATCACCCCGACGAGGTTACCGCGGGCGGTATAACGGAAGGCATTGGCCGGATCGTTGACGATCTCCTCGCAGGCTGCAGCCACGCCGGGCGAATAGGCGAGCGCCAGGTCACGCTGGTTCGACAGCGTCTTGGTGGGCGCGATCGATATTTTCCCGGGACGCCCCTGCTCATGGTATTCGAGCGCTGCCTTGCGAAGGTTTTCTTCCATGATGTGAAGACGCCGAGTGACTGAGAAGAAGCCGATTCTATCCCCATAAATTGAAACGCGGATGCATGCGGGGCGCGTGCGCGCAATCGGGCGGCGATTTTTATGGGCAGGGGGGGAACAACCCTCGCGGATCCACGATGTGCTTGATTTGCTCGTCGAGCCTGCGCGCTGCGGCGAGCGCCTCGGGGTCGGCAGCCGCCGTCGGCGCGTCAGCGGCTTGCGCGGGGTTTGCCTTGCCTGAAAACCAGACCGCGCGCACCCACGCCAGGCGACCACCATGCCCTGCCAGCAACCAGGCCAGGTTGACATCGACGCCCTGCGGCGGATTCAGCACATCGAGGCGCAGCTTCGCCGGCCAGCGGGGCTCGCGCGACCAGCTGGCGGCAGGCTCCGAACCTGCCAGCTCGAACAACCGCGGCACCATCCGCTGCAGCGTGAGGGAATCCAGAGGGTCGCGCGCGCCAGCGCCAAAGGGCCCGAGCGTCGCGACCGTGCCGTCCGAGAGCAGCACCTCGACGCGCTCAATGCCACTGCGCCAACCCTCCCCTGGCGCCCAGGTGGCCGCGTCGGGCGATGCCAGCCAGCCGGCCACGCTTTGCGCACTGTCCGCGCCCTTGAGCGACGCCACGCCCGCTGCCTGCAGCGCCCCGACCAGACAGCCGCCATCGGCTCGCCATCCGCCGGCCCCGTCGTGACCCGGGCTCAAGGTGGCCCAATCGGCCCCCGGCTCTGCCCAGAGCATGCCGCGGGGCATCGGCCCCACGGGCGGCGCGGTTCCAGCCACTGCGAGGCAGACGCCGTACTCGGCACAGAGCGCCCGCGCATGAAAGATGTCGGCTTCCCGCCGTGGCCGCAGCCAGGCCTGCGGGCGCGCTGCATCCTGGTTCCAGTGAGCGGGCCCTTCGGTGGTGCGCGCAAGACGGGCGCAAAACTGCCCCCAGGCGGTGGGGGGCGTGCGGCGACCGAACAAAAACGCGCGGCGGGTGTTGGGGTTGACCACTACAATCCGGCTTTCAAGAGAGGATACTGACGATGACCGCCCTGGCATTGCGCACAAACGAAACGGTGACCTTCCACGTCGTCGAGTTGCTCAAGCAGGCGCAGGAGCTCCAGCGCGCAGGCAAGGACATTATCAGCCTGGGCGTCGGTGAGCCGGACTTTACAGCAGCCGGCCCGGTCGTTGAAGCGATGCAGCGCGCTGCGCGCGACGGGCTCAGCGCCTACAGCGCCCCTGCCGGCCTGCCGCAATTGCGCGAAGCGATCGCTGAATTTTATGGCAACCAGCTTGGCGCGCCGATCGACGCCTCCCGGGTGATCGTCACCACGGGGGCGAGCGGCGCGCTGTTGCTTGCGGCGCTGGCGCTGGTCAATCCGGGCGACGAAGTCCTGATGCCGGATCCCTGCTATCCGCCAAACCGCAATTTCATCGGGACGGCAGGCGGAACCACACGCCTGATCCCCACGACCGCTGCTGCGCGCTACCAGCTTTGCGCGGCGGATGTCGAATCGAACTGGGGTCCGGCCACGCGGGGCGTGCTCATCGCCTCGCCCAGCAACCCGACAGGCACGTCCATCGACCACGACGCGCTGGCGGACCTCCTTCGCGTCGTACGCGCACGCGCCGGGTTCGTCATGATGGACGAAATCTATCTTTCCCTTTCCTATGATGGCACGCCACGCTCGGCCCTGACGCTGGACGACGAGATCATTGTCCTGAACAGCTTCTCGAAATACTTCGATATGACAGGCTGGCGCCTGGGCTGGATGATCGTTCCGCCCGACATGGTCGGCGCGGTCGAAAAAATGGCGGCGAGCCTCGCGATCTGTGCGCCCACGCTGGCCCAGTACGGAGCCGTCGCCTGCTTTGAACCGGATTCGCTCGCGATCTTCGAAGATCGCCGCCGCGCGTTCGCGGCGCGCAGGGACTACATCGTGCCCGAACTGACCGGCATGGGGATCCGCGTCCCCGTCGTCCCGGACGGCGCGTTTTACGTATACGGTGACGTCTCCGCGCACGCCACGGACAGCGCTACGCTTTCAGCCGAACTCCTGCTCAAGGCCCATGTCGCCGCAGTGCCCGGGATCGACTTCGGCCCCGCGCACGCGCGCCAGATGATGCGTTTCGCCTACACGACCGGGATGGAAAGACTGGAAGAGGCCATGCATCGGATGCGCCAATACCTGGCCTCGCGCCAGGGCTACTAGCCGACAGGGGCAATGTCTGGCCGGACCCGTCAGTCCTTGATGGCGATTGTCGCCGCCAGCGCCAGGCGACGCCGCTCGGACTGCACCTTTTCGGTGTAACCGCCGTCCGCACCGGGCCCCGAGGCGCCGCAGTAACACAGCAGGCCCTGGTTCACCGAGCCTCGCCGGCGAATGCAATCGGCAAGGATCAACGCGCCGACCCGGATGTTCGCCACCGGGTTGAACACCACGGCATCCCCCTTGCCAAAGCGCGCGAAGTGAGAGCGATGCACACTGGTGACGACCTGCATCAGCCCGGTCGGCCCGCCGCCCTGACTGCCTGCGTAGGGGTTGAAGCGCGACTCCGTCGCCATGACTGCGAGCAACAGCAGCGGATCGACCCGATGCTCGCTGCCGACGACGTACGCCGTATCGACGAACATGGAGGCGGCCTCAACCGCAATCAGGTATTTGCGCGAAATGAACTTGACCAGCGCGTCCTGTTGGCTTTGGCTGACGCCCATGCGCGCGAAAACCTGGGCGGGTGACTCCTGGGGCTGGCCGAGGCTAACGGCTTCGCCAGCTTGCCCGACCAGCGACCCGGCAGTTCCCCCCGACGAGGCCGCCGGCGCCGGCGCAGTCACCTGGGCAGGCGCTCGCGTTCCGTTCTCGGCTGGCGCGGGGGTGGGCGGGGGCAACGTCGCCCCGGGAATCGTGTCGAGTGAAATTGCACCGACCAGCGTCGCAGGCGGGCTCGCCACAACTCCGCCGGCGGGCACAAAGGAATCCGGTGCCAGCACCAGCAACAAGGCGCCGTGCATCTGACGCGCCTGCGATCGCAACGAGGGCATGCCGACGATCATCACGGCCGCAACCAGAACCGCAATCCCGATATAGATCGCGCAGGTGCGCACGAACTCGGACATGTTCCGGTAGAGTCCGCTGGCAAGCTGGTGGGTGAGGGCGAACGTCGAGGCCACTGGCATCAAAGATCCCCCGCCGACAGGGCTTGTGCCGGTGTTAATCTGTAGTTCATTTGTCGGATTTTAACCGTTTTGACGGATTAATGCCTTGAAATACAAAGACTTGAGAGATTTCATCGCCCAACTCGCCCGTTCCGGCGATCTGCGTCGCATCACGCAGCCGGTGTCCACCGCGCTTGAAATGACCGAGATTTCCGACCGCGTTCTGCGTGCGCAGGGCCCCGCCCTGCTGTTCGAAAACGCCATACACGAAGGGCGCGCGGCCTCGATGCCCGTGCTCACGAACCTGTTCGGCACCCCGACACGCGTGGCGCGCGGCATGGGCCAGGAAGACGTCCACGCGCTGCGTGAAGTCGGCGAGCTGCTCGCCTCGCTGCGTGAGCCAGAGCCGCCCCGCGGGCTCAAGGACGCCTTCGCGAAGGTGGCCATGCTGAAATCGGCCCTCTGGGATATGAGCCCGAAGACCGTGCGGGGCGCGCCGTGCCAGGAAATCGTCTGGGAGGGCGATGATGTCGACCTTGGGCGGCTGCCCATCCAGAAATGCTGGCCGGGCGACGTCGCCCCGCTCCTGACCTGGGGCCTGGTGATCACCCGCGGGCCCAACGCGCGCCGTCAAAACCTGGGCATCTACCGCCAGCAAGTGATCGGGCGCAACAAGCTGATCATGCGCTGGCTATCTCACCGTGGCGGCGCGCTGGATTTTCGTGACCACGCAATTGCCAACCCCGGCACGCCTTTCCCCGTGGCTGTCGCGCTGGGGGCCGATCCCGCAACCACCCTTGGCGCAGTGACCCCGGTTCCGGATTCGCTGTCGGAATACCAGTTCGCCGGCTTGCTGCGCGGTGCGCGTACCGAAGTCACGCAGGCCCTGGGCAGCACGCTGTCGGTTCCGGCCACGGCCGAAATCGTCCTTGAAGGGCACTTGCTGCCCGCCTCCGATCCGCGCGCGATCAAGCCCGACGTGCCCGAGGGCGCATCACCGCCCCCGGCATCGGATTACGAGCTGGCGCTCGAAGGGCCTTTCGGCGACCATACCGGCTACTACAACGAACAGGACTGGTTTCCGGTGTTTACGGTCGACCGCATCACAATGCGCCGCGATCCGATCTACCACTCGACTTACACCGGAAAGCCGCCAGACGAGCCTGCAGTGCTCGGGGTCGCGCTCAATGAGGTCTTCGTTCCCCTGCTGCGCCGTCAGTTGCCGGAAATCGTGGACTTTTTCCTGCCGCCGGAAGGGTGCAGCTATCGACTGGCGGTGGTCTCGATCCGAAAGCAATATCCCGGGCACGCCAAGCGGGTCATGTTCGGTATCTGGAGCATTCTTCGGCAGTTCATGTATACCAAGTTCATCGTCGTGGTCGATGAGGACATCAACATCCGCGACTGGAAGGAGGTGATCTGGGCCATGACGACGCGGATGGATCCGGTGCGCGATACGGTGCTCGTCGAAAATACGCCAATCGATTATCTCGACTTCGCTTCGCCGGTTTCCGGGCTGGGCGGCAAGCTTGGGATGGACGCCACCAACAAATGGCCCGGGGAGACTCAGCGCGAATGGGGTACCCCGATCAAGATGGATCCGGCGGTGATCAAACGGGTTGACCAGATGTGGTCGAGCCTGGGGATCTAGTCGAAAAGCTCCGTGCGCGGCGCGCGCGCCAGCAGCCACATGAAAAACGGACCGCCGACCAGGCTGGTCACGACGCCCACCGGCAACTCGGCGGGGGCAACCGCCGTGCGGGCGATCCAGTCCGCCAGTACCAGTGCCGTTGCCCCCCCGAACCAGGCCATGGGCAACAGGACGCGGTGATCGGCACCCACCCGCATCCTGAGCATGTGCGGCACCACCAGGCCAATGAACGCGATCCCGCCGATCACCGCCACGAGCGGGCCGACCAGCATGGCGACGGCAATCAGTACACGGCGCCGGATGCGGGCGGGATCGAACCCCAGGTGCCGCGCCTGGCGCTCACCGAGCACGAGCGCGTTGAGCGCCCGCCATTGCATGCAGAGATAGAAAGTCCACGCCAGCGTCCATGGTGCCAGCCACGCCACCCCGGTTGCACTGGCTCGTGTGAGGCTGCCCAGTGACCAGAACGCGAAGCTGCGCAACTGCGCATCGGTGGCGAACGCGAGCATCAGCCCGACCAGGCTCATCGCGAAGGCGTTGATCGCGATACCCGCCAGGAGCAGGCCAGCGATGCCCGGATAGCGCCGTCCGATCAAATAGGCGCAAAGCGCGGCCGCCAGCGCGCCTGCGAAGCCCGCGGGCCCAATCGCCAGCAGGCCAGCACCACCCACCGACAGGCTCAGGATTGCGCCAACCGCAGCGCCAGCTGACAAGCCGACCAGCCCGGGTTCGGCCAGCGGGTTGCGAAACAGGGCTTGCATTGCCGCGCCGCAGATCGCCAGCGCACCGCCCGCGATCAGGGCAAAGAGCACGCGCGGCAAGCGCAGGTTCAGGACAACCGATCGCTGGAACGCATCCGCATCGGGGCTGCCGAGCAACAGCCCGGCGAACTCCGGCAGGGTCACGGCCACGGCGCCGGATTTGAGGGAAAGCAGCGCGAAAAGCGCCGTCACGATGACGGCAAGGAAGATCAGCGTGCCGCGCGACATGCGCCGGCCCGCTGGCCCGGCCCGGAAAATCACCGGTCGCGGCCTGGATCGCCAGGCTGACGGCCCGCCTGAGAAGACAACCGCGCCAGCAACGCAGCCGCTGCCGCGCCGCCAAGCTTGAGCCATTGCCAGCGCTTGCCCAGCACCAGCGACGTCAGGGTTGACAGGATGAAGGGGTAACGCTGGGCGAGTTCGATTCCCTGCATCAGCACGCCCCCCGACCGGCCCTTGCCGATCCGGCCAAGCCACTGGCGGGGGTCAAGTGCGTCGGCAAGTTCGCCAGCGCGCGACCTGAGGGATGCACGCTCGATCGCCGCGCGCGCGCGCAGCAGCTCGAGCCTGACGATGCGGTCAATCTTGGCGGAACGATGTGCGCTCACGAGGATCTCCTGGTTCGTCGGTGCGATGGGGCAGCCTCGCCGCCTTCGTCTTCATCCGGCGCACCGGTGTCATCGAGCACCTCACGCACCGAGGCGAACAGTTCCGCATCCCGGCCAAGCTCCTCGATCGTCACTGCAAACGGCACATCATCGGCGCGCAAGTGGCGCGCCAGCAGCCATGCCAGCACCAAGCCGGCCACGGCGTAAACGCCGGCCGTGAGCCCGATCGCCAGCAGCCGGTATGCCGTATCCCAGAACAGCGCCGCGATGAACAGGGAGAACACGAGCAGCGCGAGAAACAGGCAAAGTGCAGCCGCGAGCGCCATGCCGGCCAGGCAGGCAACGCGGGACTTTTCCTCGGCAAGTTCGAGGGAGAAGATTTCCAGGCGCGTGCGCAGGATCGACACAAGATCGCCTGCAGCACCGCCCAGCGCGCCCCGGATGGTCATGGCGGATCAGCGACGACCGGACAGCACCAGGCCCAGCAACAGACCCGCCAGGCCTGCCGCCGCGACGGCCTGCCAGGGATTGTCGTGCACGTAATCATCGGTGAGGCGCGCAGCGCGGCGCCCCTGCTCCAGCACGATATCCTGGGTTTCGTGCAAAGTTTCGCGGGTTGCGCGCAAAGACTTCATCGCCCGGTCGCGCAGCTCGGCTGCACGGTCGCCCGTCGCATTGGCCGCCTCGCGCAGCAGCGCCTCGGCATCGTCGACACTGGCCTTGAGCACCTCAAGCACGCGCTCGGACGATTGCGCCGAGGCGGAAGGTTTGGAAGAACTGGTCGTCGTGGTCGATTCCATAATTTTCTCCTGAAAATGGAGGGCGCGGACACTCAGCCCGCCATGCGTTAATCATATAGCAGATCGGTGCACGCGCTCTGTTGCCTGGCGCACGGTTCACTTGACTGATTTGACTTCGATCACCGAACGCTGCCCGCTCTGGTCGATCTCCTGGCGCATCACGAGATCGCTGGCCGGACAATACCAATCCGTCACCTGCGACTGAATCGCGGGAATCATCAACTGAATGTTGCGTACGTTGGCCATGGTTGGGTCGGTACTGCGGTCATAGCGAACCGGCCAGCAACTGAGCCTGCCCAGGGCCGTGTCGATCGTCTCGCGCTTGCCGACCGTCTTTTCGCCCGTCCTGACCATCAGCGGGGTGACGGGGCCGCGCGCCGGATCGCCCATGGACACTCGGAACGACTGGGCGGGCAAGCGCTGGCCGGGCGTGCGGATCGCCGCGCCGTAGCCGAACAAACTGAGCATCTTCAGGTCGATCGTCGCGGGCTCCTGCGCCTGCGCCTTGCCGGAGCCGCTGAACGTGGTCTTCGCGCCGTTGACGCGCATCAGGTGATCGACATCGGTGACGCCGCTGAACAACCCCATCAGGCCGTAGGTTGCCTGCCCGTTGACCTGCGCCTGACACACCTCGTGCGAGGTCTTGCGCACCTTGCTGAAGGACAAGTGTGCCGAGACGGTCACCACCCCGGTCCCGGCGACTTCGATCGCCCCGCCATCGTGAAAAAAGCGGGCGCCACACACATCGGCCTGGGCCAGGTTCGCCCCGCCCGCGAGAGCCAGAAAGCAAAGAAGGCGCGCGGCGCGCATCGCCGCGGGACCCTTGCCACGACGCGCGAAGGCCGAAGCGGGTTCACGGACAAACGTGCGATTTTGCATCCAGGTACTCCCAGGGCAGTTGAAATCCTCCCCGCCCTGAAACGGTGAGGTTTGTGGCGCCTCTGATCAATGCGCGATGAGCCAGGCGATCAGCGCGTTCTCGAAGGCACGCGCGTCGTGGGCGCGATCATGGTTGACGATGCTCACCACGATAAAGCGCTTGCCGCTGGTGCCCCACACGTAGCCGGCGATCGAGCGCACGTCGCGCAGCCCGCCTGTCTTGAGGTGAGCGCGCGAGCGGTTCGCGCCATCGCGCATGCGGCTGCGCAGCGATCCGTCCACCCCCAGGATCGCCAGCGAGGAGATATATTCGGGCATCACCGGCGATTGCCAGGCCTTGGTCAGCATCTGCGTGAGGCTATCGGCGGACACCACGCCAACGCGCGACAGGCCCGAGCCGTTATCGAGCACCATGCCCCGCATCTCCAGCCCCTGGCGCGCCAGTACGGCGGTGGCCACCCGGGCGCTCGACTCGACGGTCGCCGGGCGCTGACCCGCCTCGGCGCCGAGCGTCAGCAACAGCACGCGCGTCATGACGTTGTTGCTGCGCTTGTTGATCAGGCGTATGACTTCGGACAACGACGGGGATTCATGTGACGCGATCGCCACCGCGTCCGCGGGAATGCTTCCGGACCTCACCTCTCCGGTCAGCGTGCCTCCGAGATCCAGCCACATCGTGCGCAGCACGCGCGCAGCGAACTCCTGCTGCGAAAACGCCAGGCGGAACACGTCGAACTCCCCGCAGGAGGCAGCGACCTTGCCGCTGACCCGAAAGCGCACATTGCCGCCGACGAGCGTCGTTTCCGTCGTCACGCCCGGCGACCCCACGCACTTCGCGTCGGACCATTCGATATTGCCATCGACCTGGATGCCCGGGACAGGCGGATCGACAAACGAGCGCCAGGTGCGCGTGGCCGGGTCAGGCGTGAACACCAGGCGCACTGCGCCCAGGCCCACCATGAAGGTATCGGGACTCGCGTTATAGGGCCGATCGGCAGCGCCGTCGAACGCGCTTGGATCGATCGTGACGTCGGCGAACAACGACCGGTCGATCACGATATCGGAGATCTCGCGGATTCCGCGCAGGCGCAGATCGCGCATCAGCCGCCAGAGATCCTGCAGCATGAGCAGCGGATCGCCCCCGGCGCGCAAGTACAGGGGGCCCGCCAGAACGCCCTGCGCGTTGGCCAGGCGACCGGCCGTCGTCAGGAAGTCGGTTCGCCAGACGTAATCCGGGCCCAGCTGCGAGATCGCCGCGTAGGTTGTCACGAGCTTCATGACGGACGCCGGGTTGCGGGGCTGGGTCCCATTGATGTCGACGAGTCTGGGGCCGCCGATTTCCTGGATGACCAGGGAAAGGGACGACTCCGGCAATTTGGACTGCGCCCAGGCGCCTGCGAGCTGCGCCGGCATGGCTGACTGGGCGCCTGCGGGCGACGCCGACAGCAGAAGAGCCGCCCATGCCGCGGCCAACACGCCCGAGACTCTTTGCCGGACACCACTTTTCACGATGCTTGCCTTCATGCCGTAGCCTAATTCGCAGTTGATGGCGACAGCATAACGAAAAAGCCTCGCGGACAGCTTAAAATGCGCCCTCCTGAAGCCCGGAAGGCGTCACGGGGCCGCTGGCGCGACCTGTGCCCCGCCGGCACAAAACCGCCTTTAATTGCCCCACCCTCCTGCCCCCAGCCCCCGCGTGCCCGACTCCCTGACCCTCGCCGATTTCGACTACGTGCTGCCACCGGAGCTGATCGCCCAGTCGCCGGCGCCCGAGCGCACGGGCAGCAGGCTGCTGCACGTCGACCGGCAAGGAGCTTTGCACGACGAAAGCTTCACGGCGATCAAACACCTGCTCCAACCCGGCGATCTGCTGGTTTTCAATGACACCCGGGTCATCAAGGCCAGGCTCCACGGCCACAAGCTGAGCGGCGGCAAAGTCGAGGTGCTGGTCGAACGCATTACCGCGCCCGACCAGGCGCTCGCGCACATCCGGGCAAGCAAGTCGCCCAAGCCCGGCTCACGGCTGCGGCTGGCCGACGCGTTCGACGCCGAAGTCCTCGGGCGGGAGCAGGACTTGTTCGCGCTCCGGTTCGACGAACCGGTGCTGGGCCTGCTCGCACGATTCGGGGCGATGCCGCTTCCACCCTACATCACGCACCAGCCCGATGCCCGGGACGACCAGCGTTACCAGACGGTCTACGCCCGCGCGCCGGGTGCCGTAGCCGCGCCCACCGCCGGCCTGCATTTCGACGCCGCCCTGCTGGCGCAACTTCGCGCGCTCGGGGTGAACCTGGCCTTCGTCACCCTGCATGTCGGGGCCGGCACCTTCCAGCCCGTGCGCGTGCAGAACCTGGCCGACCACGTCATGCATGCCGAGTGGTACACCGTTCCTCAGGCGACGGCCGATGCGATCCAGGCCACGCGACGCGACGGCGGGCGCGTGATCGCCGTCGGAACCACCAGCGTGCGCGCGCTGGAATCCGCCGCCCGGGCAAACGGCGCCGACGCGCTGGCGGGCGCCGCGGACACGCGCCTGTTCATCACGCCGGGGTACGACTACCAGGTCATTGACGCCATGATCACCAATTTTCACCTGCCGCAATCGACGCTGCTGATGCTGGTGGCCGCCTTCATCGGGCAGGAAACCATGCGACGCGCCTATGCCCATGCAATCGCAGCGCGCTACCGCTTCTTCAGCTACGGCGACGCGATGTTTCTGGAAAGGAGTCGACCGACTTGACCGCCACCCCCACCCGCACCCCGCAGGCCTTCGGCCTCGCCTTCGAGTTGCTCGCCACCGACGGGCAGGCACGCCGCGGCCGCATGACGCTCAACCACGGCGTGGTCGAAACGCCGATCTTCATGCCCGTCGGGACCTACGGTAGCGTCAAGGCGATGCTGCCGCATGAGCTCGATGAAGTGGGCGCCCAAATCGTCCTGGGCAACACCTTCCACCTCTGGCTGCGCCCCGGGGCCGACATCATCGCCCGCCATGGCGGCCTGCACGGCTTCATGCAGTGGGATCGGCCGATCCTGACCGACTCCGGCGGCTTCCAGGTGTTCAGCCTCCAGGGCATGCGCAAGATCACCGAGGAAGGCGTGCGCTTTGCCTCGCCGATCGACGGCGCGCGGCTGTTCCTCACCCCGGAGGAATCCATGCGCATCCAGACGGCGCTCAACTCGGACATCGCCATGGTGTTCGACGAGTGCACACCCTACATGATCAAGGATATGCCCGCCACCACCGAGGAGGCCGCGCGCTCGATGCGGATGTCGTTGCGCTGGGCGAGACGCTCGCGCGACGCCTTCGACGCGCAGGGAAACCCCAACGCGCTGTTCGGCATCGTGCAGGGCGGCATGTTCGAATCGTTGCGCGACGAGTCGCTCGACGGTCTGCGTGACATCGGATTCCAGGGATACGCGATCGGCGGGCTTTCGGTCGGGGAACCGAAGCAAGACATGATGCGCATCCTCGCGCACGTGGCGCCGAGGCTGCCGGCAGACGCACCGCGCTACCTGATGGGCGTCGGGACGCCCGAGGACCTGGTCGAGGGCGTCGCCAGCGGGATCGACATGTTCGACTGCGTGATGCCGACGCGCAATGCGCGCAACGGCTGGCTATTCACGCGGCACGGCGACGTCAAGATCCGCAACGCCAGGTACCGGGACGACACCGGCCCGCTCGACCCGACCTGCGCCTGCCACACCTGCCGGCACTTCTCGCTTTCCTACCTGCATCACCTGCAGCGGTCGAACGAAATTTCAGGCGCGCGCCTGAACACCCTGCACAATCTGCACTTCTACCTGACCATCATGGCGGAAATGCGTCAGGCCATCGCTGCCGGGGCCTTTGAAAGCTGGCGCAAGGGGTTCGCCCGGGATCGCGCGTCCAAGTCGGTACAATAGCGGGCTGAACCCATTTTCAACGGAGACCAATATGTCTGCTTTCGTTCTTCCCGGCCTCGTGCTGGCCCAGGCCAGCGATACGGCCTCCTCGCTGATGGGCATGGCGCCCATCGCGCTGATGTTCGTGGTCCTGTACTTCCTGATGATCCGCCCCCAGATGAAGCGCCAGAAGGAGCACAAGGCCCTGCTGGCCGCCCTGGCCAAAGGTGACGAGGTTGTCGGCGCAGGCGGCGTGCTTGGCAAAGTCGTCAAGGTCGCTGATAACTACGTCACGGTCGAAGTCTCCGAACTGGCTGACAAGCCCGTCGAAGTCATCATGCAGAAGGCGTCGGTCACGGCCGTTCTGCCCAAGGGAACCATCAAGGCGCTCTAAGGCCTCTTCGAACGCAACCCGCCGCTTCGCGGCGGGTTCCCTCCCCCACTCGAACCCCGTCGGCAATGAACCGCTACCCCCTTTGGAAATACCTGACGGTACTGGTCGCGGTCGTGATCGGCCTGCTCTATACCCTGCCCAACCTGTTCGGCGAATCGCCTGCGGTGCAGGTCTCCAGCGCGAAGGCGACCATGAAGATCGATCCGGCGACCCTGGAACGCGTCCAGGGGATCCTGCGAACGGCCGGGGTCACCAGTACCGGAGCCGTGTTCGAGCAAAACGGGCCGGTCGGCACCGTGCGCGTCCGGTTTGCCAGTACCGACCTGCAGCTCCAGGCCCGCGATATCATCGAAAAGGCACTCAACCCGAACCCGGGCGATCCCGCCTTCACGGTGGCGCTGAACCTGCTGCCCGCCTCACCAGGATGGCTATCGGCGATCGGCGCCCATCCGATGTACCTCGGCCTGGATCTGCGCGGCGGCGTGCACTTCCTGCTTCAAGTCGATATGCAGGGCGCGCTCACTGCGCGCTACGACTCCATGGTGACCGACCTGCGCAACGCCTTGCGCGACCAGCGCATCGAAGTCACTGGCGTCGAGCGGCAGGGGATGTCCGTGGTCGCCAGCTTCCCATCCGAAGCCGCGCGCGAGAAGGCCCTTACGGCGCTGCGCGCGCGCAATCCTGATCTGCAGTTCGCAGAGCGTACTGACAGCGGCAAGCTTCAACTGGCCGGCACGCTCAGCGCTGCCGCCGTGACGGCAGTCCAGACCAGCGCGCTCAAGCAGAACATCACCACCCTGCACAACCGGATCAACGAACTTGGCGTGGCCGAGCCCATCATCCAGCAGCAGGGAAACGACCGGATCGTCGTGCAGTTGCCGGGTGTACAGGATGTCGCCAAAGCCAAGGATATCCTCGGCCGCACGGCAACGCTCGAAATTCGCATGGTGGACGATTCTCCCGCCGCGGCGAGCGCGCTCGCCGCCGGCACGGTCCCTTTCGGGCTTGAACGCTACCCGGATCGCGACGGCCGTCCCCTGCTGGTGCGCCGCCAGGTCATCCTGACCGGCGAGAACCTCCAGGATGCACAGGCAGGCCGGGATAACCAGACGCAACAGGCGGCGATTCATCTCACGCTCGACGCCAAGGGAGCGCGCATCTTCCGCGACATCACCCGCGACAACATCGGCAAGCGCATGGCGATCCTGCTGTTCGAGAAGGGGCGCGGCGAGGTTGTCACCGCACCCGTCATCCGCGGTGAAATCCCGGGCGGACAGGTCCAGATCTCGGGCAGCATGACCGCGGAAGAGGCTGCCGACTCCGCCCTGCTGCTGCGCGCCGGCTCGCTCGCCGCCCCGATGGAAATCATCGAGGAGCGCACGATCGGCCCAAGCCTGGGTGCGGAAAACATCGCCAAGGGGTTCAACTCGACCCTCTACGGCTTCGTCGCGATCACCATCTTCATGGTGGTCTATTACCAGTTGTTCGGCGCGTTCTCCGCAGCCGGCCTCCTGCTCAACGTCCTGCTGCTACTGGCGCTGCTGTCGATGCTGCAGGCAACGCTCACGCTGCCCGGCATCGCCGCCATTGCGCTGGCACTAGGCATGGCCATCGACTCCAACGTGCTGATCAACGAGCGCATCCGCGAAGAGCTGCGCAACGGCGAATCACCGCAACAGGCCATCAGCCTCGGTTTCGACCGCGCGTGGGGCACCATCCTCGACTCGAACCTGACCACCCTGATCGTCGGCCTTGCCCTGCTGATCTTCGGCACCGGCCCGATTCGCGGGTTTGCCGTGGTTCACTGTCTGGGCATCCTCACTTCGATGTTCTCGTCCGTCGTTGGCGTGCGCGCGATGGCCAACCTCTGGTATGGCCGCAAGAAGAAACTCGCGTCGATCGCGATCGGCACGGTCTGGAAACCGAAGGACTAAATCATGGAATTTTTCCGAATCGGACGGACCATCCCGTTCATGCGTCATGCGCTGGTGCTCAATGTCATCAGCGCGGCTACCTTCCTTGCCGCGATCTTTTTCATCTTCACGCAGGGCTTTCACCTGTCGATCGAGTTCACCGGCGGCACGGTCATGGAAGTCAGCTACGCTGAAAGCGCGCCGCTTGATCGCGTGCGCAATGCCGTCTCGGGCCTTGGCTACGCAGACTACCAGGTACAGAATTTCGGCACCTCGCGCGACGTCATGATTCGCCTCCCGCTGGCGCAGGGGCAAAGCTCGGCAGCGCAGAGCGACAGCGTCATGAAGGCGCTCAGGGCCAGCGACCCCGGCGTCGAGCTGCGCCGGGTCGAATTCGTCGGCCCGCAGGTGGGGCGCGAACTCGTCGAGGGCGGCCTGCTGGCGCTGCTCTTCGTGGTGATCGGCATCGTGATTTACCTGGCGATCCGCTTCGAATGGAAGTTTGCCGTCGCAGGCGTGCTGGCGAACCTGCACGACGTCGTGATCATTCTCGGGTTCTTTGCATTTTTCGGCTGGGAGTTTTCGCTCTCGGTGCTGGCCGGCGTGCTCGCCGTGCTGGGCTACTCGGTCAACGAGTCGGTCGTCATCATGGACCGGATCCGCGAAAACTTCCGCAAACAGCGCGATGTGCCTGTCCCCGAGGTCATCAACGGCGCCATTACGCAGACGATCTCCCGCACGATCATCACCCACGGCTCGACGCAGATGATGGTCATGTCGATGCTGCTGTTCGGCGGCCCGACGCTGCACTACTTCGCACTGGCGCTGACGATCGGGATCTGGTTCGGCATTTATTCATCGGTCTTCGTCGCCGCCGCCATCGCGATGTGGCTCGGTGTCAAGCGTGAAGACCTGATCAAGCCGGTCGTCAAGAAGGATGACGAGGACCAGGGCGAAGTCTACCTACCCTGATCGTTTCGCCTCGCCGCGGCGGCCTCCCGTCGCGGCGCACATCGAATATCGCGGCGCGGGCTCGCGCTGAAACCCTCGCAGCCCTGAATTGCAGGGCTTTTTGCGCGCTTTGGTAAAATCCGGTTTTAGTCCTTCAGCCCACGGGATGAACACCCGCTCCGGCCCCCTCATGCAAAACTCCAAACCGCCCGCACCGCGCAGCGCGCCAGCGTCTCCGCGAAAAGTATTCATCCGCACCTTCGGCTGCCAGATGAACGAGTACGACTCCGACAAGATGCTCGACATGCTCGGCAAGGATGCTCAAGGCGCCGTCATCACGTCTACACCGGACGACGCCGACATCATTCTCTTCAATACCTGTTCGGTACGCGAGAAGGCCCAGGAAAAGGTTTTTTCCGACCTCGGGCGCATCAAGCACCTCAAGCGCCTCAACCCCGACCTGGTCATCGGTGTCGGCGGATGCGTCGCCAGCCAGGAAGGCGCGGCCATCGTGGCGCGCGCACCCTATGTCGACGTGGTGTTCGGCCCCCAGACCCTGCATCGCCTGCCCGAGTTGATCGCGAAGCGGCGCGCCGAGGGGCGCTCGCAAGTGGATATCAGTTTTCCGGAGATTGAAAAGTTCGACGCCATGCCCGCGCCGCGCGTCGATGGGCCGACAGCCTTCGTGTCGATCATGGAGGGTTGCAGCAAGTACTGCAGCTTCTGCGTCGTGCCATATACGCGCGGCGAGGAGATCTCGCGCCCGCTTGAAGATGTCCTTGTCGAGGTCGCAGATCTGGCGGATCAGGGCGTCAAGGAAGTCACGCTGCTTGGCCAGAACGTCAATGCCTACCGCGGTGCAGCTGCCGATTCCGGCGAGATCGCCGATTTCGCCACCCTGCTGGAGTACGTGCACGAAATCCCCGGGATCGAACGTATCCGCTACACCACGTCGCATCCCAAGGAAATGACCACCCGCATGACCGAGGCCTACGCGAACCTGCCCAAGCTGGTCTCGTTTCTCCATCTGCCAGTCCAGGCGGGAAGCGACCGCATCCTGGCGGCCATGAAACGCGGCTACACGGCGATCGAATTCAAGTCGATCGTGCGGCGCCTGCGCGCCGCGCGCCCCGGCCTGACCGTGTCGTCGGATTTCATCGTCGGATTTCCCGGCGAGACCGAACAGGATTTCGACAAGACGATGAAGCTCATCGACGACATCGGTTTCGACACCTCGTTTTCGTTCGTCTATTCGCGGCGTCCCGGCACGCCGGCGGCGGATCTCGCCGACGATACGCCCCAACAGGTCAAGCTCCAGCGGCTGCAGCGACTGCAGGCGCGCATCAATGAGCAGGCCAACGAGGTCGCGCACAGTATGGTCGGCTCGGTGCAGCGCATCCTCGTGGAGGGGATGTCGCGTCGCAACGCGCTCGAGCTCAGCGGTCGGACGCAAAACAATCGCATCGTCAACTTCGAAGGGCCGGTGCACCTGGTTGGCCAGATGATCGACGTGGTCATCACGCAGGCGATGACCAACACATTCAGAGCGCGACTCGCCGCGGATACCCCGCACGACGCCACTGCCAAGGCCAATTCATGACCCGCCCCCCCGCACGCCCATCGTCCCGCGGCGCAATCCCGCCGGTCACCGTCCGGCTCGAGGGCACCAACCAGCAACTGGCCAACCTGTGCGGCCCGCTTGACGAAAACCTGCGCCAGATCGCCGATGGTCTCGATCTCGACCTCTCCAGGCGCGGCAACCGGATTTCCATGCGCGGCGTCCAGGCCGAGACGGCCGCCACCATGATTCATGCATTTCACGACATCGCCGGCCAGCGCCCGCTGTCCGTTGACGATATCCAGCTCGGGCTCGTCGAGATCGGCGTCGGGCGCGCGGCGCGGCCGACCACCCCCACGTTCGATCCGGCTGAATTCCCCCCGCTCGACGACGAGAGCGGCGGCATCGCCCTGCGCACGCGTCGCAGCGACCTTCGCCCGCGCACGCCCCGCCAGCGCGACTACCTCAACAACATTCTCACGCACGACATCACCTTCGGCGTCGGCCCGGCCGGCACCGGCAAGACCTGGCTGGCCGTGGCATGCGCCATCGACGCCATGGAGCGCGATACCGTGCAGCGCCTCGTGCTGACGCGACCAGCCGTCGAGGCAGGCGAGCGCCTCGGTTTTCTGCCGGGGGATCTTGCCCAGAAGGTCGACCCCTACCTGCGTCCGCTCTACGATGCGCTCTACGACCTGATGGGGTTCGAAAAAGTGCAGCGCCTGTTTGAAAAGCAGACGATCGAAATCGCCCCGCTCGCGTATATGCGCGGGCGCACCCTGAACCACTCCTTCGTCATCCTGGACGAGGCGCAGAACACGACGCCGGAACAGATGAAGATGTTCCTCACGCGTATCGGCTTCGGCAGCAAGGCCGTCATTACAGGCGACCCTTCCCAGGTCGATCTCCCCAAGGGTCACCAGAGCGGTCTGGCGCACGCTGTGCGGGTGCTGGACGACGTCAAGGGGATCGCCGTCACGCGATTCACCAGCCGCGACGTCGTGCGACACCCGCTCGTCGCGCGGATCGTTGATGCCTATGAACAAGCCGAAAAAGACCAGCCCTGAGCTCTCGCTGTCCGTCCAGTACGGCGTGGCCGAGCCCAGGCTGCCCCGCTGGCGCCTGCGGCGCTGGGCGCAGCGTGCACTCGACGCCGCGCTCGAGGAGCACGGCGAGGCGCCCTGCAGGCTGCAGCTTGGCTTGCGTCTGGTGGGGCTCGCCGAGGGTCGCAAGCTCAATGCATCCTATCGGGGCAAGGATTACGCCACCAACGTACTGACGTTCGAATACGACACGCTCCCCGACGGCGCGGCAGCGGCCGACCTCGTCATTTGCGTGCCCGTTCTGGCGCGCGAAGCCCGCGAGCAGCACAAGGCATTTCTTTCGCACGCGGCGCACCTGGTGGTGCACGGAACGCTGCACGCCCTGGGCTACGATCACGTCAAGCTGCGCGATGCCCGTCGCATGGAATCCCTGGAGACACGGATTCTGGCTGCAATCGACATCAACGATCCCTACGCGAGTCAAGACACTTTGTTACAAGCCGATCGGTTATCCTAGGCCGATCAGCCACTCCGTCCCCGGACAATGTCAGACCCATACCCTGCGGCCAGCCCTGCTCCGACCAAACGTGCCCGCCAGTCCCTCATCGACCGGATCCTGTCGCTTGTGCGACGCGAGCCTGAAGACCGCGAAGACATCAAGGCGGTACTTGACGCGGCGCGCAGCCGCGACCTGATCGACCCGGATTCTTACTCCATGCTCAAGGGCGCGCTTGCCGTGTCCGAACTGACCGCGACCGACATTCTCGTGCCGCGTTCGCGCATGGATATGCTCGACGTCGATGACCCGATCGCCGCGCTGATGCCGCAGATCGTGGAGACAGCGCACTCACGATTCCCCGTTTTCGAGGGTTCGCGCGACAACATCATCGGCGTGGTCATGACCAAAGACCTCCTGCGCCACATCATCAGCCCCGCGCTGACGCTGCGCAATTTCGTGCGGCCTGCCGTCTTCATCCCGCAGACCAAGCGCCTGAACGTGCTTCTGCAGGAGTTCCGCATCAACCGCAACCATTTTGCGATCGTGATCGACGAGCACGGCGGCATCGCCGGATTGGTCACGCTCGAAGATGTCCTTGAGCAGATCGTTGGCGCGATTGAGGACGAGCACGACATCGGGGGCGAGACGACGATATTCCCCGACGGGCCCAACGCGTGGCGTGTCCTGGCGACGACCGAGATCGAGGACTTCAACGCAACATTCCGCACCGAGATCCCCGAAGGCGACTACGACACGGTCGGCGGATGGCTCACCCACGCACTGGGGCACATTCCGCGGCGCGGCGACCACCGGGTGCTCAACGGATTGCGCATCGAAGTCCTGCGTGCCGACACGCGGCGCGCGCTGTGGCTGCGGGTCAAGCGCCGCGATGCCCTCGCCGGCGCGCCTGACATCGCCGCGGAGTGAACGTGCGGGCGTCGCGCGCGGGATCAATCCTCCTGCTCGTGCTGGCCGGCGCCTCGCAGGCGCTTTGTTTCGCGCCAGGCCCGTTGCCTTCCTGGCTGTTGAGCCCGCTGCAAATCCTCGCCATGGCGCTGCTCGTGCGCAGCGTCTGGACGGCGCCCACTGCGCGCGCGGCGGGGCTTCGCGCATGGATCTTCTCGATGGCAAGCTTCAGCCTGGGGTTGTACTGGCTGACCATCAGCATGCATGTGTATGGGTATATGCCACTGCCACTGGCCATTGCGGCGCTACTGGCGCTCTGCGCCTATCTTGCGCTGTTCAGTGGTCTCGCCGGTTGGGCCGTCGCGCGCATCGCGGGCCAGGGCACTGGCGGCGCATCAGGGTCGAAATCCCTCAGCCTGCCCGCCGCTTCGCTGCTGTGGGCCGCGGCATGGACACTGGCGGAGTGGCTTCGCGCCACCGTGCTGACCGGGTTTCCATGGATGGGCACGGGGTATGCGCACACCGATAGCTGGCTGGCCGGGTGGTCGACGGTCTTCGGCGTTTACGGGGTGACGTTCCTGGCTTGCCTCGTGGCGGCAGCGCTCGCCCGCGAGTTCGCCATGGCACCCTTCCCGCTTGCCGGATCGGCGCAGTATGCCGCTCGCCGCACACACGCGGTGCTTGCGGTTGCCGCAGCGGTTGGATTATTCGCAATCGGGGCCGCGTTGGGCCTTATCCCCTGGACCACACCGCGCGGGGAACCTACCGCCGTTCGTCTCGTGCAGGGCAATATCGACCAGGGCAACAAGTTCGCGCCCGATCAATGGCTGGCGGCGATCCGCAAACAGTATGGCCTCGCCGCGCAACCTCCCGCAGCGGGCAAACCGGAGCCCGCCATCGTGGTGTTGCCGGAAACGGCGATCGTTCTGTTCCAGCATCAGGTCGACCCTTCGGTGTGGCAAGCGTGGAAATCGCTTGCCAGACGGCAGGGGAGCACGATCGTCATGGGCGCGCCCCTGGTCGATCCGTCGGACAACCGCTATACGAACAGCGTCATTGCCATCGACGGCGAAACTTCGATCGACGCCCTGATCGCAGGCCATCCGGCCGTGCGTTACGACAAGCACCACCTGGTTCCCTTCGGCGAATTCGTGCCCTTCGGGTTCCGCTGGTTCGTCGACCTGATGACGATTCCGCTTGGCGATTTCGGGCGCGGCGCGCTTGATCAGCCACCATTCCGGATTCGCGACCAATCGATCGCAGCCAATATCTGCTACGAAGACATCTTTGGAGAGGAATTGCTGGCGTCTCTTCGCGACGAAGGGCCCGACAACCGCGGCGCGTCCATTCTTGTCAACGTCAGCAATCTCGGCTGGTTCGGCGACTCCTGGTCCTTGCGCCAACACTGGCAGATGGCCCGCATGCGCGCAATCGAGACCTCACGCCCGGTGCTGCGCGCGACCAACACCGGCATCACCGGCGCCATCGGGCCCTCGGGCGAGTCACTTGCACAGTTGCCCCCCCTCGTGGCGGGCGCGATCGATGTGGTCATCCAGGGCCGTGCCGGCCTGACACCCTACTCCCGGCTCGGCAACTGGCCGGTGCTGCTCATGTGCGCTGCCTTGCTGGCCCTGGTCTGGGTGCGAAGCAAGCGCAAGCCATGAGGTCGCTGCGCATCGAGACAGTCGCAAGCATTGACGAGATCGATGCGACGGCATGGGATGCACTCGTGGACGCAAGCGGCGGCTCCGTGTTGCTGCGTCACGGATTCCTGCGCGCATTCGAACAATCGGCAAGCGTCTGCACAGAGACCGGATGGCAGCCCAGGCACCTGATCCTGCGCGCCGGGACGCCCGCGCCGGGCGAAGCGCACGGGGGTGATGGGCAACTGATCGCCGCCGTCCCTCTTTATGCAAAGAGCCACTCGTACGGTGAATTCGTGTTCGACTGGGCGTGGGCCGATGCCTATGCCCGCAACGGCCTCGCCTACTACCCCAAGTGGCTGTGCGCCGTGCCCTTTACCCCCGTCCCCGGTGCGCGGCTACTCGCCGCGCCAGACAGCCGGTCGATTGCCGCACGGGCGCTCGTGCAGTTTGCGACGGCCAGCAAGCTATCCTCGCTTCATGTCCTGTACACGACCGCGTCCGACCAGCAAGCGCTGCTGCAAGCCGGGTGCATGGCACGCACCCATGTCCAGTTCCACTGGGTCAACCGGGGCTGGGCCGATTTTGATGCCTTCCTGGCAGACCTGACTCAGCCCAAACGAAAGAAGATTCGCGCCGAGCGCCGCAAAGTACGCGAGGCCGGTGTCACGACACGCGTGCTCACCGGGCGGGAACTCGGCCCGGACGACTGGGCCTTCTTTTACCGTTGCTATGCGAACACCTACGAGCAACGCGGCAATTCGCCCTACCTGACGCCGGCCTTCTTCGCTGAGGTGGGCGTTCAGTTTCCCGATCACTGCGTCATGGCGATTGCTTCCCGGCACGGCCAGCCGATCGCAGCCTCACTGCTGTGGCGAGACACGGTGGAGGGCGTCGACCGCCTCTACGGCCGCTACTGGGGAGCGCTGCAGAACATCCACTGCCTGCATTTCGAACTCGCCTATTACGCACCGCTCGAATGGGCGATTGCCAACGGCATCGCGGTGGTGGAAGGCGGCGCACAAGGAGAACACAAACTCGCGCGCGGATTCGAGCCCGTGCAGACGCATTCAGCGCACTGGCTTGCGCACCCGGCATTTGCCGATGCGGTCGGGCGCTATCTCGATCAGGAGCGCGAGGGCATCTGCGGGTACGCCGATGGCCTGAATTCGCCCTTCCGCACCGAGGTCGGCGACTAGCCCGACTTGCGTTAGTACCCGATTTTGTGCATAATCCCGTTTCTTCGCTATAGACGCACCAAGGGCAACACTCTGGTGTCAAACGAGGCACTAGTGTTCGTTTGGGGGTATAGCTCAGCTGGGAGAGCGCTTGCATGGCATGCA
>CAITPF010000280.1 GCA_903894155.1 uncultured beta proteobacterium
GTATTTGTCGCTGCCCCAGGCGCTTCACATTGTGGATCGCATGCGTTCAGCGGGAGAATTCCGCAGACGGCATGGTGTTGGTTTTGAGTTGAAACCGATGACGATTTGAGGCTGATTTGCGTTTCGCTGGAGTTTCGCCCGGAGCGACCGCATCCTTCACACGGCAGGGGTCACTGGTTCGAATCCAGGTCGGCCCACCAAACTTCCTCATGTCAATCAATAGGCTGTGCGCATTTCCGCAGGATTTCCTGTAGTGCACACGAGGTGTACTTCTTTTCGTACTGTTCGCATGAGCGAAATCGTTGATTGCGATGCAATCATTGATTACAATTCAGCCAGTGCCACAGTATGGAGAAGACCGCAATGGCCAGCATCACGATTCGTAATCTGGAAGATGACATCAAGCAACGCCTGAGAGTGCGCGCGGCCGTGCACGGCCATTCGATGGAGGAAGAAGTACGCGACATTTTGCGGCGGGTGATGGGCGAAACCGCGCCGCCACGCAATCTTGCCGCTGCGATCCGGGCCCGCGTCGCGCCTTCCGCTCGCGTCGATCTTGATCTGCCAGCGCGTGAGGCGATGCGTGAGCCGCCTCAAATTGGCCGGGGTCGGTCATGATTGTCCTCGATACCAACGTTGTTTCCGAACTCCTGCGGCCGGCACCAGCCGTGCAGGTTGAAGCGTGGCTCGCGGCACAGTTCGGTGCGACGGTGTATTTCACGGCGGTGGGCGAGGCTGAGCTCCGGCATGGTTTGGCGATGCTGCCTGCCGGAAAACGACGCACTGCGCTTTCCAAAGCGATCGAGGGCATCCTCGAGGAGGATTTTCACGATCGAATCCTGTCGTTTGACCGCGCTGCTGCCCGCGCTTACGCTGCCATTGCCGCGGAGCGCCGTGCGGTTGGCCGACCTATCAGTCAATTTGACTGCCAGATTGCCGCCATCGCCCGCGCCAGCAAGGCCGCCGTGGCCACCCGAAACACGGGCGACTTCGAGGGCTGCGGGATTGTCGTGATTAATCCGTGGGGCCAGGCCTCTGGTCAGTAGGGAGGCCAATTTGTGGCTGATTCGCGTTACGCTTGTGCCTCACCCGTAGCGCACGCAAGGTACCTCATGGTTTTTTTATACAAGGCGGATCCACAGCGTGGCAAGCGGTGGGCAGAGTTGTTCGCTGCCAAGGCCCCGGACATTGACTTTCACATCTGGCCAGGGGCGGCGGACCCGAACAAGATTCGATACCTGGCGGTCTGGGAACCCCCCGCAAGAATTGCCGAGATGTTTCCTAACCTTGAGATTCTTTTTTCGATTGCGGCGGGTGTCGACAAGATCGATTTCAGTGCACTACCCGCGGGTTTGCCGGTCGTCAGGATGATTGAGCCCGGCCTTGTCGCGGGCATGGTGGAGTATGTTCTGTGGGCAGTGCTCGGTCTGCACCGCGATACACCAACCTATCGTCGATTTCAGAACGAACGGCTCTGGAAGCCGCTGCCGCTCAGCCCTGCAGGCGCGCGGCGGGTCGGGGTATTGGGATTGGGTGAACTGGGTCGTGCCGTGCTCAAACAATTGAACGCACTGGGCTTCCAGACTTCCGGGTGGAGCCGGTCACTTCATGACATCGAAGGCACGATATGCTTCGGTGGCCGGGAGCAATTGCCTGCGTTTCTGGCGCACTGCGATATCCTGGTGTGCCTGCTGCCGCTCACGACCGAAACCAAAGGACTGATCGACAAAGACTTCCTGGCTTGCCTGCCACGCGGCGCCGCGCTTGTCCATGTCGGTCGGGGCCAGCAGCTCGTGCAAAAAGATCTGCTCAATGCCCTCGATTCAGGGCACCTGAGCGAGGCGGTTCTTGATGTCACTGAGCCTGAACCACTCCCTGATTCTGATCCCCTCTGGGATCATCCACGGGTCACCCTGACGCCGCATATTGCAAGCATGACGCAACCAGATTCCGCAGTAGAGGTCGTGTTGCAAAATATCCGGCGCTTTCATGCGGGCGAACCGATGACGGGCCTGGTCGAAAAAGCACGAGGTTACTGACCGATCCCGTCGCTGCTGTCTAAAGTGACGGGCTACGGTGATCAAATACCTTTTCCAGCACTGGAATCACCTGCTTCTTTCTGCTCATCAGGCCTGCAACCCAGGCCGAGTGATTTTCCATGCTCGCATGAAATGCCCTTCCAATCTCCAGTTGATTCTCGCCCACGACCAACAGTTCAGTGCCTTCGGATTGAATATCTGTCAGCATCAATACGAGTGACTTGTAGCCTTGCTCCTTTTGTAGCGTTTGCATATCATCCAAATATTCCGCTTTTCGATTTTTAAGAAGATCAAAGCTTACGGCCGTCAGTTGTGCAACCCCCACCTTGTTTCCACTCATATCGAAATTCTTGAAATCACGCTGAAGCAAGCTTCTGATGGGTGCAGTTTTCAGATCCGCCTCCCCAGCGGAAAGCATCTGCTGACCATACTCTTGAATGTCCTTGATATTGGCAATGGAAGCGAGGCTCTTCACCGCAGCTCGATCTAAATCCGTTGTGGTCGAGGATCTGAACGCCAGCGTATCCGAGAAGATTGCACTTAACATTCCGCCTGCAATCGCGGAGGGGATGGCCACCCCGGCACGCTCATATAGCTGCCAAATGATGGAGTTCGTGCTGCCGACAGGTTGAATCAATACTTCAACCGGGTCATTGGTCAGTATGCCCCCCAAGTTGTGGTGGTCAACAATCCCTACAAGTTCTGCCTCCCTTATATCGTCTGGCGCCTGGGAATAGGAATTGTGGTCAACAAGCACCACCTTGTTGCCTGCAACCTTGAGTTCGAGAGGGGGTGCCTGTAAGCCAAAGTAATCTAGTACAAACTGACTTTCCGGATTTGGCTTGCCTTGTGCGATCGCAACGGCTGGCGTGCCTTGTTGCGTCTTGAGATACGCCAGCGAAATCGCCGCGAAAATCGAATCACTATCCGGATTCTTGTGACCAACGACGAGAAGAGGCGCTCCCTGTGCTGCACTCGCCAGCAACAGGAAAAGGCCGCTAATTAACGCTGACTTGAAACGAGCAATCATTGTTGGCGCCGGTTTAAGACTGACCACCTGACCCGGTTGACGATTGACCAGGCACTTTGCCGACCTGAAAGCCGTCAGCGGTGGATCACTATATCGGCTTTGTGGCTTTTGTTGTTCCCATATTTACTTTGAAGGCTTCGCGCTGGTATAGCTGCTGGTATGGCTGTCGGACCGTTTCACGGGCGTTTCATTGCCAAGGTGGAGAGCGTCCTGATTTGTTAATGTTGAACCAATTGCGCTTGAAATGAATAGGGCAATTCAAGTAGTCTCTCGGGGTGCATTCCCGCGTAGCAACAACAGCAGGCAAAAATGGCTAAGAATCAATTCTTCAATCCGGACCGCCGCGACTTCATCCGCCTGGCTATCGCCGGAACCGCAGCGCTGGGATTGGCAGTGTCGTCACAGGCAGTTTTTGGTCAGACGTCTGGTGGCGCGCCACTCAAGATCGCCACCATTGGCTCTGGCCGCATCGGCAGCGCACTCGGCACGATATGGGTGAAGGCCGGGCATCCGGTAATGTTCTCGTCACGCCATCCAGAAAGTTTGAAGAGCCTCGTCGATAGCCTCGGGCCGCTCGCGCGTGCCGGTACGCCGGCCGAGGCGATCGCGTTCGCTGACGTGGTTCTGCTGGCGGTTCCCTTTGGCGCGATGCCGCAAATCGCCAAAGATTACGGAAAAGAGCTTGCCACCAAACGCCTGGTACTCGATGCCACCAATCCGATCGTGCCGCGTGACGGCGAGGTCGCGGTGCAGGCCCGGGAGAAGGGCGCCGGGGCGGCAGCGGCGGAGTTGTTGCCTGGGGCACACATAGTGCGGGCTTTCAATGCGATCGGCTTTTCACGATTGCCAGAGCAGGCATCGCGCCCCGTGGGCGAACGCAACGGTATGCCGATCGCCGGTGACGATGCCAATGCGATCGCACTGGCATCGATCCTCGTGCGCGAGGTCGGGTTGGAGCCGGTGTTGATCGGGCCGCTCACGATGGGCAAATATCTGATACCGGGCACGCCGCTCGCCGGTGAACATACGCCTCAACAGATCCGCGAGATCCTGACCACCCTGAAGTAAGCCAAGTGCGTTTCTGAAATCAGCCCTTCCGGCCAGGGCTGATTGCTAACCTGCAAATTCCTGCTTGCCGCTTAGCTCTTGAACCTGCTGCCTAGCATCGCTATTTTGAGCACACAAATGCCAAAAGATACCAAGCCATCCAGCCGGGTTCGATATGCAGCCATTCAGAGGCTTTGGCAATATCGGCCACGACCCTTCCGGAGCCGTTCAGTCCGGCATAAATCGTCTGATGAAGCTGCCTCAACCGATCATTTTTACAGTCGAACTCTGAAAGTTCCTTGTGCGAAAGATATGTGATGCCGTCGTTAACCTGCGCCTTTGCATAGTTCGTCAGCACGCCAATCCGAACGATGTCGCCAGCACGCTTCCTCGTGGCTGGATCGACAAAGATAATATTGCCTTCGGCATCTTCAGCAACTGTCTTCCATTCGGCCATCACCGCACCGCTGGTCAGCAGCAGAACAATCGATATCAGGATTCGTTTCATGAGATCAGGGGCAACAGTTGGCGAATACCTATTCGTCACTTTGCCAAATAGGTCACTGCAGGTAGTTTGGCAAAATTTGCATCGAACGTAATCAGTTCGGCGTGGTAGTTCTGTGCCGTTGCATAGACGATCGCGTCAGCGGTGGCGAGCTTAAATTTGCGATGAAGCTCAGCCGCCAATAGTGCAATGCCTGTTTCCATCGGTGCGACGACACATTTCTGTGTGTATGCAATAACGGAATCTGATCGGTCCTCGCCAAGTTCCCTGGTGAGCCACTTGGATAGTTCAAGCTGGACAATCGTCGGAACAATGCAAAGATCCTTTGCGGGAAATCTCCCGTTCAGCTGTTTTCCAGCGCGGCTGTCGATCAGCCATTCAATCCAGGCAGAGGTATCGACGACAATTGCTTCGACGCCATCAGAACCGATCCTTGCGATCGCGATATTTTTCGGGATTTGCGCCCTTGGCGATACCTTTGAGTTGATTGAGTTCAGGTACGGGCATCACGAGTATTCCTTCACCCTTGGGAAGGAATACAAATTCTTGTCCGGCCGACCAGTGCATGGCCTCCCTGATTGCCTTGGGGATGGAGATCTGGAACTTGCTTGATAGCGTCGCGGTATTGGACATTTCTGGCTCTATGTCTATCGATCGATGATATGTAAGAATACAAGGCGCTGCTTGCTCGGTCAATCGATCGGCGTGCTGCGAGCAGATCTGAGTTGGGTACACATGGTTCGAACCCACAACCGCCCGCCAAATGAATGGCTATCCAGGCCAGCACGCCATACGGTGCGGATGAACTCTTCCTCCGCCGAAAAATCCGCACGGCGAACCTGTCGGTCTAGCGAGGGGAATGCGCGGGCAGGTGTTCAATCTGCGGTGATCTTGCGCTCACGGATGAGCTTTCCCCAGACTTCGGACTGCGAGATCATGTACTGGGTCAGTTCTTCAGGCGTGCCAGGCTGTGGGGTCAGGCCATGTTTTTCCAATTGATCGCGAACGTCTGGCGTGTTCATCACGGCGACCAACTCGCGATTCCAGCCTGCCGCAATCGACGGTGGCGTATTGCGAGGCGCCACGAAAGCGTTCCAGTTGGTCGCATCAAAGCCCGGATAGCCGGATTCCGAAATCGTCGGCAGACGGGCAAGCGAACCGGGCCGGGTGAGCCCTGTCGATGCGAGGGCGATCACCTTGCCTGATTCAATGTGCGGTGCGGCGGTCGATGGATTCGAGTAATAGGCCGAAATCCGGCCTCCGAGCAAATCAACCATTGCCGCGCTCCCGCCCTTGTATGGGATATGGGTGATCTCCACCCCGGCACGCTGATTGAAAAGCTCCCCCGTAAGGTGCGAGGATGAACCGGCTCCCGTCGACGCAAAATCAAGGCCGCCCGGTTTAGCCTTTGCCAGCGAGACGAATTCGGCGAGTGTCGACACGCCCAGCGTTGGAGGCACTACAAGCACGTTCGGAAAAACCAGCCCCATCGTCAACGGCGTGAGATCGGTCATCGGATCGTAGGAAAGCTTCATCAGATGCGGGGCGATCGTCAGGGGCCCTATCGATCCCAGCAGGATCACCGATCCGTCCGCTGGCGCATGGGCCACATAAGCGTGCGCGATGTTGCCGCCAGCACCGGCGCGGTTATCAACCGTAACAGGCTGGCCCACGCGCTCGGCAAGCCGCTTGGCAATCATCCGCGCGGCGACATCGTTGCCACCGCCTGCGGCGAAGCCGACGACCAGTGTCACCGGCTTGCGTGGGGGGAACTCCTGGCCAAACGACGTGCGCGAAAAAAACACGGCAGGAAGCATCGCGGCGCCGGCACGAAGGAAATCTCGCTTATTCATTAATTTCAAGATAATCTCTTCGGTTGACAGCGAAGCCCAAGGATCAGAGGATTGCATCGAAAGCCATGCTAATTCACAAATGGAACATCGACAATCATCGATACATTGTCGAACCGGCAATTCAATATGGCGACTGAACCCGAATTTGCGCAATTCATTGCTGACCAGTTGTCGGATCTGGATGCCGTCACCACAAGACGGATGTTCGGGGAGTACGCCCTTTATTCGAACGGCAAGGTTGTTGGACTGATTTGCGACAATCGATTATTTGTCAAACCCACGGAGGCGGGCAGGGCATTTATCGTGGCTCCCGTCATGGCCCCGGCGTTCAATGGCGCAAAACCGAGTTTCCTCATTGAGGATAGACTGGATGACCGGCGATGGTTGTCCGAACTCGTCTCATTGACTGAAAATGACCTGCCGCCGCCAAAGATCAAGAAGCGCAAGAGTGACCTGCTGCCGCCAAAGATCAAGAAGCGCAAGGTGAAGTTCGAGTGAGGGAATTCAGCTTTTTGTAGGATTCGTGGGGGATCGCAAGAGCGCAGGAAGCCGTGTGTCGATCCTCGGGAAAACTGTTCACGTTTATTGATATAAAAGGCGAGGCCAACCGTGATAACACGACGTCAAATTCTATCCGCTGCTTGCGCATGTGCCGCGGGATTGTGGCTTACAAAGGCAAATGCAGCAGCAGGTCTTAACTCGATATCCAGAGAGCGGCATGAGCAAGCCATGCGTCTGGCGATTGTCGAGGGCAAGAAAAACCCCATGTATCCGTTTGGCGCGGTTATTGCCGATAGGGCGTCGGGAGAGATCCTTGCCCGAGGATTCAATCGCACGGGCGACAACCCGACGATGCATGGCGAGATGGATTGCCTGAATAATTATCTCAAGGCGCATGGAAACCGGAACTGGGACAACCTGATCCTCTACACGACGGCAGAACCGTGCTCGATGTGCATGAGCGCCCTGATTTGGGCCGGTATCGGTGGTGTCGTCTATGCCTCGTCTGCAAAGACGCTTGTGCGAGCCGGCATCGACGATATCCAGATCTCGGCGAAAGCCGTCGCGGCTGCGGCACCGTTCTACAAGGGCGAACTCCTTGGCGGCGTGCTTGAGCGCGAGGCGGACGAGATGTTCATGTCCAGACCGCGTAGCTGATCGCGCAAAACGGCGAATCCTGCGCACCTTCGCTAGGTGTGATGAGCGAACTCGACCAAAGCCTAGGTGTGATGAGCGAACTCGACCAAAGCGAGACTCCGGTAGTCTGCATAGTCTGCGGGCGTATCGATGTCGAACGATAGGCCATCGATCTGAACCCGTTTCGCGCGCCAGCCGATTTGGGCCGACGCCCGGACGTGTCGCCTGGCACTGTCGACTCCGAAACAGAACGGCATCGTCGCCCTTGCAGGAAGGTACAAGGCATTCGTACCCGTTCCCACGCGGTCCGTCGCAATGATGACACGACGTTCGCTGCCCATTTGGGAAAGCCGGCACAGTTCGTCTGACTTCAGCAGCGGCAAGTCACAGGAGACGATCAGCAGGGCGTGCGCCCCATGTTCGAGGAGGGCCTGACGGCCCTGCTCAAGGCCGCGATTGAGTTGTTCATCGGGTTCGCACTCTTGCGCGAAAACCATATCCTGTTTAAGTGTTCGAACTCCCCGGGCTTGCGCGGCTTGAAGTACGTCAATGCTTGGGCTCACGACCATTGTCCTGTCCAGCCCCGGCCATTGTGACGCTTCCTGCAGTACGTGCGTGAAAAACTGTTGATTGAGACGAAGCCGCTCGTGCGACCCAAGCGCGCCGGCCAACCTGCGCTTTCCATCGCAGAATGACCGGACCGGCACCAGAAGCCAGGGGCGCGCTTTCACCTGAACATGTCCATGTGTTTGGGCCGGATGAGATCGGCCGCACTGCCCTCTTGCCCGGTGCGCGGCAGGCCGCTGATCAGCACGACGGGCGTGCCCTCGTCGGCCTGGCCCATCAGCAGCGACGCCGCTGAAGCCAGTTCGTCTGCATACCCGACTTCGGTGATGTGCAGCTCCCTGCCAAACAGGTCCGGCCGTCCGCGCAGGTTCATGAGCGCGGGCAGACCCGCCGCACCAATTGCCACGCCGACCGCTCCGTTGCGCCAGGCACGGCCGTGGCTATCGTTGATGATGATGCCTACCGTGGTGTTCGTGCGCTCGAGAATCTGTTGACGAAGCAAACCGCAGGACCGGTCCGGATCAATCGGCAGGAGCAGGGCAGTCGTGTCGTCACCGCTTACGTTCGATTGATCAATGCCCGCATTCGCCATGATGAACCCAAGGCGATGCTCCACAATGATGACGTCCTGCCGGTACCGCAGGACTTCGGATGACTCTTGCAGCACCAGCTCGATCAGGCGGGGATCTTTGCCGACGACCTGTGCAAGTTCCAGTGCACGCGCCGAAGGCGTGACATCGGCAAGCCGAACCAGTCGCCCTTCCGACTTCGAGACAATCTTCTGGGCGACGACGAGGACGTCGCCTTGCGCAAGCGTCAGGCCCGTGCGCGCGACTGCCTCACAAATCAGGTGCCCGAGGTCGTCGCCCGGCGTGACGACCGGGATTCCGGGCAAGGCATGAAGCGCAACGCTGCGGTAATTCATCATGAATGAGCCTGCGACAACAAATCGTCAGGACCCGGTCCAGACGGGTTTGCGCTTCTGGGCGAACGCTTTCGGGCCTTCGACACGGTCTGCGCTGTTGTACAGGGCGGTCACGGCCGGGAGGGATCTCTGCTGATGATAAATCGCTTCCACGCTTGGAGCCTCCAGGCCGCGTTCCACGATCTCCTTCGCGGCACGCAGGGCGACGGGCGAGCCTTCAAGAATCATGTCGGCCCAACGCAGAGCAGCCTCGAGCGCCTTTCCGGTTTGCGCGACCTCATTGACAAAGCCCATTGCCAGGCCTTCGGCAGCGCTGACGCGCCGGCCGGTCAGGATCATGCCCATCGCCTGCTTCAGTGGTATCTGGCGTGGCAGGCGAAGGAGCCCTCCGGCAACGGCGGCGAGCCCGACGCGCGGTTCGGGCAAGGCAAACACCGCGTGCTCGGCGGCGATCATGAGATCACAGGCGAGTGCGATCTCGAATCCGCCCCCCATGGCAAGACCGTTGACGGCGGCGATGATCGGCTTTTCACGTGCAAACCGGGCCGTGATGCCGCCAAATCCCGTGGGTGGCATCGTCGTATCGTGGCCCTCGGCCTGGTATTTGAGATCGTTGCCGGCGCAAAAGGCCTGGTCTCCCTCACCTGTGAGAACAGCCACCCAGGCTTGCGGGTCGGTTTCGAATCGATTGAATACCGCTTCGAGTTCCAGGCTGGCAGGTCGGTGAATTGCATTGCGTACCTCGGGTCGCCGGATCGTGACGATCCAGATGCGCCCTCTGACCTCAACGCTGCAATGCTGCATTGGCTGCTCGGATAGGCCGTTCATTCCCGGATATTCCCGTTCTTTGCAAGGTTGGCGATCAATTCCTGGTCTGAGCGAATGCGCTTGCTGAACGTCGCCGCGCTGCTTCCGACATTGACCACGCCCAGCGCAGCGGTGGCTTTGGCGAATTCGGGGGTCGAGACGGTCGCTGCGACGTCACGCTGCAGTTTGTCGAGTACTGGCGCTGGCGTGCCGGCAGGCGCAACCACGCCAAACCATATCTGAAACTCCATGTTCTTGATGCCGAGTTCCTGAAACGTGGGCACGTTTGGCAGCACATCCAGGCGCTTAGGGCCGGTCACCGCCAGGGGGCAAATTCGTTTTGACTCAATGTGCGGCATATTGACAGGGGTCACGAACATCATCTCGACCTCGCCGCTGATCAGGGCCATGACGGCCGGTGCTTCGCCCTTATAAGGCACCTGCAGGATCTTGAGATTGCCATTCGCCAGCTTGAACATCTCGGCGAGCAAATTTCCCGCGCTGCCGTAGCCCCAGGAGGAGTAGTTCAGGGTTCCGGCAGTTGCCCGGGCGCGTGCAATGAGTTCACTCACGCTTTTCGCCCCGCTGGCGCAATTGACGACAAGCAGAAACGGCATGTCCGTCACGATGCTGATGGGCGCGAAATCCTTGAGCGGATCAAAGCCCGCCTTCTCGTTAAGGACAGGTTCGGTCACGAGAGACGATATGCTTGCAAACAACAGGGTGTACCCGTCAGGATCGCTTGCCGCGACAAAGCGCGTTCCGATGCTGCCTGCTGCACCAGGCTTGTTTTCGACGACCACTGGCTTGCCAAGCTTTTCCTGCAATCCTTTCGCGACCAACCTGGCTTGCACGTCCGTACTCCCGCCTGGCGGAAACGGAACCACCAGCGTGACAGACCTGGTGGGGTACGTCTGGGCAGAGGCCGCGATCGCAAATAGCCCCAATGTCAGGGCGATGACGGTGCTTCCGAATATCGACTGGCGTGCTTTCATCAGTTTGCTCCTCTATCGATCGGATCTGGTGTCCGTTCTGTGAGTGGTTGCGATCTATGCGCCAGGCTTGGGTGGGCTGGCACCGCCGGTCGCGGCGCGGGATTTGCGAAGTTCGGGCGGGACCGCGCGCGTACCGATGATTCCGCCTGCCTGGAGATCATCGAACTCATTATCGTCCAGTCCTAACAGCCCCTGAAGTATTTCGCGGTTGAATTGGCCAAGCGTTGGCGACGGGCGCAGCGGCGGTAGCGTCCCGAGCGAATCGCGGTAAGGCGGCGACGGTTGCGGATGCGATCCTACGTGCTCGCGGTCAATCCATTGCCAGAAGCCACGTGCCTTGAGATGCGGATCCTCGAGCATCTGGATCGGCGCCCGACTGACTCCCGCAGCGATATGTGCCTTCTGCAGCAGTTCCATCGCGGCTTGTGCGCCGAGCATCCCGGTCCACGCGTTGATTGCCGCATCGAGTCGGTCGTGCGCGGCGCGGCGTCCGGCGGCGTTGTCCAGGGATGCGTCCGAAGCAAGGTCTGGACGCCCGATGGCTTTGCACAGCCTGCGCCACTGTGCGTCATCGGTCACCGAGATGACCAGCCAGGCATCGTCGCCCGCGCATCGGTAAACCCCTTGTGGCGCATAGTGCGGATGGCGGGATCCGAGGCGCAGATCCCCGTGACCGTTGGCCGACTCTGCAACGATCCAGGGCGCCACCATGTCGAACATGCACTCGACCTGAGAAAGCACGATTCTCTGCCCGCGGCCGGACCGTTGTTTGTGATATAGCGCGACGAGCAGCGCGGCCGCCGCGTGGAGCCCACCGACAGGGTCACCATACGCAATGTGCGTCATGGTCGGTGGATCTTCAGGCCGCCCCGTAATGCTTGGCAATCCCGAGGCTTGTTCCAGCGTCGATCCATAGGCACGGCAGTCGCGCCAGGGCCCATCGCTGCCGAAGGCGGGCATCGACAGCATGATGATCTCGGGATTCGATTTTTTGAGCTCGTCGTAATCAAGCCCAAGCTTCGCCAGGACGCCAACGGAATAGTTGTCAATGACGATATCGGCCTTCTCGACCAGGCGCTTGACCAGAGATCTTCCGCGCTCAGTGGTGAGATCGAGCGTGACGCTCTTTTTCGAGCGACTCAGCACATTGAAATAGGCGCTTTTTTCGTACAGCATTTTTTCGAAGACGACGGGCCGGTCGTCGACACCGCGCCACCAGTCGGGGTACTGACAGGCCTCCACCTTGACGATCTCTGCGCCCAGCTCCGCGAAATGACGCGTTGCAAGCGGCCCTGCCCAACCCATCGACAGGTCGATCACGCGAATGCCTGCCAGCGGGGGGGATAGCGGCCCGCTGTCGAGCTTTGGCGACGGGCGCGGCGCAACCCATTCGGAAGCGTGTTGCGCGATGCGGGGAACAGAGCCGCCACGCAGTGGGGGCGTATTCTGAAGGCGAAGTGCCGAAGCGGGTTGCTCGTAATCGCGATCGCCGGTGTGAATCCGCTCAAACGCCTCGCGCCGACGATGCTCGGGGCAAGCCAGCAAATCACTGATTGAAGGCACCACAACCAGCGGAAACATCTGTTCCAGTGCCAACGCGAACCACTCCTGCGCGGTCCTTTCGAGGAACCGGGGGGCGAAGCGCGCCTCGAGTTCATCCGCATTGGTCAGGCGGCCCGTGCGCTCGACAAATCGAGGGTCGGTCCCTAGCTCGTCAAGCCCCAGCATTCGGCAAAATGTACGCCACTGCACAGGCGTGACGACAGTGATCCCGACGTATCCTTCTTTGCAACGGTAGATACCCAAAGGAAAATTCGGCGAAAACCGACTGACGCCCCAGCGTCGATCCGTGCCGCCCGCGGCCCAGGCAAGTGCGACGTTGTAGTCGGCGAGCATGATCGCCGACTCGAGCACGGAGATTTCCAGCTTTCGTGCGCGTCGGGATGGGTTCTGCAGCGAGGCCATTGTTGCGATAAATGCAGTGAGCCCCGCGACACAGCCCGCCTGGTAATCCGGAATCGGGACAGGAGGCCCCTCGACAGGACCGACAAGTTGCGTTCCTCCCGCCAGGGCCCTGCAAACAACGTCGCTTCCGGCAAAGTCGCTGTAGGGGCCGTCGTTGCCAAACCAGCTGATTGACGCAATGATCAGCGAGGGATTTGCTGCCATGAGTGCAGCGTGATCCACACCCAGTTGCAAGCGCTCGTCGGGCGACAGAGAATCGATCAGCACATCGGCCTCAAGGGCCATCCGCGCGAGGGTGTCGCGCTCAAGCAGTACGCTGCGCTTGCGCGCATTGAGAAACGAGAAGTAGGCTCCTTCGCTTTGCCCTTCGCCGATTTCGATCAGCGGCGCGATCTGACGGCCGGGGTCGCCTTCCCTGGGCTCGAGCTTAACGGTGTCTGCGCCGAAGTCGGCGAACATGCGTGCACAAAATGCACCTGCCGCGATCTCACCGACTTCGAGAACATGCAGTCCGGATAGAGCGCTCGCCACCATTGTCAGGACGGCATCTCAATGGGGGCTTCCTCGCCGCCCGCACCTTCCGCCGGCGGGGTCGTCCAATCCCAGCCGTCGCTGTATCCCTGAAACTTGCAGGGAATCCGCTGTATCTTTTCGACGACACGAGCCAACTTGTCGTCGTCGACGTCGATGTCGCTCTGGATCGGGAGATAGATCGTATCGGCAAGCCCGTCGTAGCGCTCTTCAAGCTGTTCTGCAATCGTGTCATACGTGCCGCAGACCGCAAAAAGATCAATGATGTCGTCGGGGATGAGCGCCGCCATTTCGCTCCATCGGCCCGCCTTGGGATACGGCCTGACCTTTTCTCCGAGCTCTTCGAGACCGTGCAATCTCAGCACATCCCAGTAGGCCTTGGTCGAGCAGTAAAAGGCGATGCGGAATCGAACGTACTCGCGCATCTTGAGCATCGATTCCATATCGGGCCCGGTGGCGATGAATCCGCCAGCGACGATTTCGAATTTGCTGCGTTCACGATTGCCGCGCACCAACCCTGCATCGATTTCCTTGTTGCTGACTTCCGCCAGGTAACGCTTGGTCGAGAACGGATGCAGTCGCACGCCGTCGCAGACCTCGCCCGAAAGGCGCAACATGACCGGGCCGACCGCAGAGATCGAGATGGGCGACAGCGGCAACCCGGTCGGCTCCGGAGAAAAGTTCGGCGTCATCAGCGTCAGCGAGTAGTTCTCGCTGAGGAAGTTCAGCGGCTCCTCCTTTTCCCAGGCACGCCAGACAGCGCGCGTGGCGCCAATGTAATCGCGCATGCGTGGCCCGGGCGGCGTCCACGTCAACCCGTAGCGCCTTTCGTTGTGTCCTTTGACCTGCGACCCAAGACCCAGATAGAAGCGCCCGTTGGACGCGGCCTGCAAATCCCAGGCTTCCATTGCGGTAATCGTGGGTGAGCGGGGAAAGGCAATCGCCACCGCAGTGCCCAGCTGGATGCGCTCGGTGACCAGTGCGGCGACCGCCAGCGGCAGGAACGGATTGTGCTGGTTTTCCAGTGCGACGATGGTGTCAAGACCTGCCCGCTCCATCTTTTGTGCGAACGCCTGAACCTTGCGCAGGTCGTGGTGAGGTAGCTGCGTTGATACTCTCATTGTCGTGATTTCCTGTTGGTCGGCATTTGTAAATCTTGTCGTTTTGCCGGGTTCTTTACCGAGTGGATTCATCGGTATACTATGATATCCATATGAATAATTCAATCAAATTTCACGGGATTTGGTCGCCGGCATCGCTGCCGGATTTGCCTTTGCCGGAGCTGTTGAGCCGCGCTGCGGCCTTGCGCGACGAAGGCCACGGGAATCTGGTGCACTACTCGCGAAAGGTGTTTGTCCCGCTGACGCAGCTCTGCAGGGACGTTTGCCATTACTGCGTGTTTGCAAAGTCCCCGAGTGCCGTCGCGGCCCCCTATCTGACTGCGGATCAGGTTCTTGCGATCGCGCGTTCGGCCGAAGTGGCAGGTTGCACCGAGGTGCTCTTTACCCTGGGGGACAAGCCCGAGCTTCGATATCATGCCGCGCGTGAGGCGCTCGATGCGCTGGGTTATTCGACGACGATCGATTACCTTGCCGCGATGTGCGAATTGGTGCTGCGCGAAACCGTGCTCATGCCGCATGTCAATCCAGGCGTCATGACCGCAGCCGAGGTGGCGCAATTGCGCGGGGTGTCCGTCTCGCAGGGCCTGATGCTGGAAAGCGCATCTGAGCGCCTGTGCCAGCCCGGCGGCGTTCACTATGGATCCCCGGATAAGGCGCCGGAGCTGCGGCTCGCGACGATCCGCGCTGCGGGCGAACTCAAAGTTCCGTTTACGACGGGAATCCTGATCGGCATTGGTGAAACCCGACAGGAAAGAATCGATGCATTGACCGCGATCCGTGACCTGCATGCCGAATACGGGCATATCCAGGAAGTCATCGTGCAGAATTTTCGCGCAAAGCCGTCTACCAAGGCCGCGCGAATGGCAGAGCCGGATTTGCAGGACCTGATGTGGACGATCGCGGTCGCCCGCCTCATCCTTGGCCCGCAGATGAACATCCAGGCACCGCCCAATTTGTCGCCGGCGCAATATCCGCGGCTCATCGAGGCAGGCATCAACGACTGGGGCGGGATTTCACCTGTCACGCCAGATCACGTGAACCCGGAAGCGCCGTGGCCCGGGCTGGACGCGCTCGCGCAGCGCACCGCCATGGCGGGCAAGACGCTGGTAGAGCGCACCGCGATCTACCCGGAATATGTGCTCGACATGGCGCAGTGGGTTGATCGGGGCCTGCAGGCGCCACTGCGCCGCATCACCGATGCAGACGGTCTTGCGCGTGCCGATGCCTGGGCGCCGGGCCTGTCGCACGTCACGCCCTCGCGGGTGCGGGCTCCGGGCGCTGCGAGCGCGGCGGTGCGCGAGTCGATTGCGCGCGCATCAGGTGGCGACGCCATCGACGAGGAGCAGATCGTCACGCTGCTTCGTGCGCGTGGCCCCGATGTTGATGCCATTTGCAAAGCAGCCGATGACCTCAGGCAAGCGACCTCAGGTGAGATTGTGCGCTATGTCGTGACGCGCAATATCAACTACACCAATCTTTGCTACCACCGGTGCAATTTTTGCGCGTTCTCCAAAGGGCGTGGTCATGAGGACCTTCGGGGTCCCGCCTACGACCTGACGCTTGATGAGGTGGCAAGGCGCGCGCGCGAGGCGTGGGCGCGTGGTGCGACCGAAGTCTGCATGCAGGGCGGAATACATCCGGGCTACACGGGCGAGACATACCTTGCGTTCACGCAGGCTGTTCGGCAGGCTGCGCCCGGGCTGCATATTCATGCCTTTTCGCCTCTGGAAGTTGCCCATGGGGCAAGCACGCTGGGAATGACGGTTGAGCAGTTTCTCGAGCGACTGATGGATGCAGGCCTGGGATCCCTGCCGGGGACCGCAGCCGAAATTCTTTCAGATGACGTTCGCCGCCAGATCTGCCCTGACAAGCTCGACAGCGAATCGTGGCTGCAGGTCATTGAAGCGGCACACCGTTTAGGGCTAAGGACCACCTCAACCATCATGTTCGGGCACCTCGAGCGCGCCGAGCATGTCGCCTTGCACCTGCGCCGCCTTCGGGATCTGCAGCACCGGACGGGTGGGTTTACCGAGTTTGTTCCGTTGCCCTTTGTCCATATGGAGGCTCCGCTGTATCGCAAAGGCCTGGCGCGAGGCGGGCCAACGTTTCGTGAATCGATCCTGATGCATGCGGTGAGCCGCCTGGCCCTTCATCCGGAAATAACCAACATTCAGGTCAGCTGGGTCAAGCTTGGGCCGCAGGGGGTTCGGGAGGTCTTGCAGGCGGGGGCCAACGATCTCGGCGGAACGTTGATGAATGAGAGCATTTCGCGCGCGGCGGGCACGGAACATGGCCAGGAGTTTGGCCCCGAAGCGATGGACGCCCTGATCACGTCAATCGGACGACGCCCCGTCCAGCGCACCACGCTTTACGGCGAAGCACCACGGGATTGCGTTGCCCGCTCGTATGGCGCGCCTGAATTGACGCCGGTGCAATTGACGCCTGCCGGCAAAAAGCCCAACCAGTTACTGCAACCCTTGGCGGTCCTATGAATACAGTTCAGGTGAAACATACGATTGCCGTCATTGGCGGAACGGGCGCCGAGGGCAGCGGCCTTGCATTGCGATGGGCCAAGGCGGGCCACCGCGTGCTGATCGGGTCGCGCACCGCCGACAAGGCGATCGAACAGGCGACCGCACTGAATGCGTTGCTTGGGTTACAGGCAATCAAGGGGCTCGACAACGCCTCGGCGGCCCGCGAAGGGGACATCGTCGTCTTGACGGTTCCCTACGCCGGTCAAGTCGCCACTGCTGGCGAGCTTGCGCAATTTCTCAGTGGCAAGATTCTCGTCGATGCGACGGTTCCCCTCGTGCCGCCGAAAGTCAGCCGAGTCAATTTGCCGGAAAATGGCTCGGCCGTTGCCGCACTCCAGACGCATCTGGGACCCGATGTCCGTGTTGTGTCCGCCTTTCAGAACGTCTCGGCGCACTTCCTGAAGGATCTTGATCACCGTATCGATTGTGATGTCCTGGTGTGCGGTGATTCAAAAGAGGCACGTGAGGTCGTGATCGGCCTGGCTGCAGATCTGGGATTGCGCGGATTGCATGCAGGGCCGATCTGCAACTCGGCCGCGGCCGAGGCGTTGACGTCCATCCTCATTTCGATCAACGTGAACTACAAAGTCCAGGGTGCGGGCATCCGCATCACCGGGATTTGAGCGCTGGGGCCGCGTCCATGATGCTCGCGATATCGGGCGGCGTTGGCGGGGCAAAGCTTGCCGCCGGGCTTGCGCAGGTTCTGGCCCCGGAAGACCTGACGATTGCGGTCAATACCGGTGACGATTTTGTGCACCTTGGTCTGGCGATTTCACCCGATCTCGATACCGTGATGTACACGCTCGCCGGCCTGAACGACACACAGCGCGGCTGGGGGCTGGCCAACGAGACCTGGAGCTGCATGGACTCGCTTCGCCGGCTTGGCGCAGCAGATTGGTTTCAGCTCGGCGACCGGGATCTTGGAACTCACCTGTACCGCTCGCATCGGCTTAGCCAGGGGGCGACGCTGACAGAGGTCACTGCAGAGCTTTGCCGGGCGGTCGGCATCCGGCATGCTGTCGTTCCCATGAGCGACGCCCCTGCAAGGACAATCATCGACACGAGCGAAGGCGAACTCAGTTTTCAGGATTACTTTGTCAGACGTCATTGCGAGCCAGCCTTTCGCGGCATTCGCTTTGAGGGGGGCGCCGCACTCGGTGATCGACTGGATTCCGTGCTTCGCGACGGTGCCTTAAAGGCCATCATTTTCGGCCCTTCCAACCCGATACTCAGTATCAGGCCTTTTCTGGCGCTACCGGGTTTCGAAGCTGCGCTGCGTGGCCGCAGCGTGCCCGCCGTGGCGGTATCGCCGATTATCGGCAATGCGGCGGTCAAGGGGCCGCTTGCCAAGATCATGACCGAAATGGGCACCCCGGTCAGCGCACTGGAGGTCGCTCGCCTCTACGTCGGGCTGATCGATGCATTCGTGATCGATGTGGTCGATGCACCGCAGGCACCAGCGATCAGGGACCTGGGGTTGGATGTGATCGTGACGCCTGCATTGATGGTTGACGCCGCGACACGTAATGCGTTGGCGAGGACCGTGATTGAGTACTGCAGCGCAGATCGGAAGGCGGTGCGCACTTGAACGAATGCGCACCTAAAATGGTACTGTCCTGTTGCAACAGGAGGCCTGACGGCACATGAAACAAGCGAACCGCACTTCGAAACCAGCGACATCAGCGTCAAAGGCGCGCACGGCGGTGCCGGTTGGCACCAGAAAGCCATCCCGACGGGCGGGTGCTGACGCGGCCGTGCCAGAGTTTCCCGAGCTTTCGAGCAGCGAGCGTGCCTACAAGATTCTGACCAGGGCCATCGAGCGCGGCGAACTCAAGGGTGGCACCCGATTGCGCGAAGGGGAGCTCGCCACGCAGATCGGCATGAGCCGCACCCCCGTGCGTGAAGCGCTCGCAAGGCTTGTCGAACAGGGGCTGATTGTCAACGACGGGTCGCGCGGGCTGGTGGTCGTGGAGCTTGATCACCGGGCCATCACGGAGCTCTATGCGATGCGAGAGGTGCTCGAGGGCATGGCGGCCAGGCTTGCAGCGCAGCATGCGACTGAAATCGAAGTGGCGATCCTGCGCAAGATCGTTGAGCGAAATTCACAACTTCTGGATCCGCACGATCTGGCTGAAAACAATCGCCTGTTTCACGGAACCATGTATCGTTGTTCGCACAACCGCTATTTGTTGAAAATGCTGCGCACAACGCACGAATCGATGCTCTTGCTCGGGCAGTCGGCGCTTTCCTCGCCCGCGTCGTCCGACATCTGGACGCGTCAGCACATGGAATTGGTCGAGGCCATCGAGCGCCATGATGTGGAGGCCGCCGAGCGTCTGGCCAAGGCCGCGATCGCGGCTGCCTTTACGGCCAGGCTTTCGAGCGTATTGGCGGATATCGCCGGTGGGTTATCCCGCTAACTTTGGAGAAGAACACCATGAAAAAGAATGCGATGAAAGCGATTGCCGCAAGCCTTGCGATGGTGGGCATGCTCAGCTCTGCCATTCCGGCAAACGCCTGCACCAGCCTGATCCTGCCGACGACCGACGGCAGCTATGTGTACGGTCGCACGATGGAGTTCGGCATTCCGCTGAAGTCCGAAATGATGGTGTCGCCGCGCAACTATGAATTCAAAGGGGTCGGCATCGATGGCAAACCGGGCTCGGGCCTCAACTGGAAGGCTAAATATGCGGTTGCAGGCCTCAATGCGCTCGGTCAGCCGATCCTTGTTGACGGCATGAATGAAAAGGGGATGACGGGCGGCCTGCTGAATGCGCCGAATACGGCCGTTTATCAGCGCCCCACCGAGAGCGAGTCGAAAAACAGCATCGCTTCGTATCAGATGCTGATTTATGCCCTGAGCAATTTCGCGACCGTTGAAGAGGCAAAAAAGGGGCTATCCCAGATCCTTGTAAACAGCTCGCCCGAGGGCGACTACAAAGGCATCGTTCAGGTCCGGATGACGCTTCACGATGCGCAAGCGAAAAGCATCGTGGTTGAATACCTCGAGGGCAAGCTTGTCATTACCGACAACCCGGTTGGTGTGATGA
>CAITPF010000281.1 GCA_903894155.1 uncultured beta proteobacterium
CTGTCAGAGTCAGCGTCACGTTCATGCCCTGGTCGCGCAGCTTGCGGATCGCACGCACGACCACATCCTGGTGCTTGTATTCCCAGATCGGCGAGACATACACGCAGCGCACCGGTCGTTCGTTCGAATCTGGCCACACGGCCCGGTGCGCCGTTCGCTTGAATATGTCGCCCACGCCATGCGGAATGACCGCGGTATTCGACAGCGGCCCGCTGAAGAGCTGAATGCGACGGGCAGCATGCTGCGTCAGGAAGATGACGCCGTCCGCGGCACGAAACGCCCGCTTCTGAATCTCGAGCAACGCGCGCTGATGCAAGCCGTTCTTGCTGGCGCCGTAGATGTGCATGACACGATCTTCATAGGGCAGCATGTTGTGGTTGAGCGCCACCATGGGCTTGAAGCGGCACAGCGTCGTCGCATCCTCGGAAAACAGGATCTGGCAATTTGCGCGACGCACCTCGCCGGCCAGGCTGACCGCTTGCCAGAGCAGTTGACGGGCAAGGGATTGCTCTGTCACGCGGGGATGGTGCCGGATGATCCACGGCCTGTCGGGCAGCGCGGCGAGCAACTCGGCATGAGACCACACGTGCACCTCGCGGATCCCGAACGTGTCGACCCGGTCGATCCAGAGGATGCCAAGCAGATGGGCCACGCCGCCGCCCGACTTGACGCGCGACGCGTCGATCGCCACATTGAAATCAGCCATTGCCGACCTCGGTCACGCCTGATCCCACGACCGACATCAGGCTGGCCGCCGCGAGTTCCGGGGTAATGGCCTGCGCCAGCCGGGCGCTGGCCGCGCCCATGTCGATCAGGCGCGCGTCATCCAGGGTCGAAAGGCGATGCATCGTCGCCGCCAGGCCTTCAGCGGTGTCGCCAGGGATCGTGTACCCGTTGTAACCATCGATCAGGAACTGCAGGCGCGCACCGACCCTGCCCGAAAGGATCAGCGGCATCCCTGCCGCCGCAAATTCATGAACGACCACGCCCCAGGGTTCGTAACGACTGGGCAACACGAAGGCGCCTGCGCGCAGCGCCAGTTCGACCAGCTTGGGCTGCGAAAGGAAAGGCTCGACAACGACGCCCGGATGGTTGTCCAGCAGTGACTGCATCGGCCCATTGCCCACGCACGTCAGCCCCCAGGATCCGCCATACCGCTGGCGATAGATGTCGTAGGCGTTCACCAGGATATCGATGCCTTTGTCCTGCGCAAAACGGCCGACGAAGAGAAACGCGTGGGGGTACCCGCCAGGCGCCAGCGAAGCGCGCGCCCGTGCGGCGCGGGAAAACAGCGCCGAATCCCCCGTCAGCAGATTGCAGATGACCTCGTCCTTATGAAAGCCGATCCGCGCGGCATACTCAAACTGCAGCGGGCCCGGCACCCAGACATGGGAGAAATACCGCGGCTTGTAGACCCAACGCACGAGCTGCGCGCCGAGCCGCTGGCGCAGCGATCCCGTCCACTGGCTGTCGAGCCCGGTCACGACGGGAACACCACGCGCCTTGAGCGCGCGCGCCACGGGAAAATAGCCACGATCCATCCAGGCCGTGATGTAGACGACCTGGGGCGAAAGCTTCAACGCGAATTCCACCATCTCGGCAGGCGTTAACGCCGAGCGCTCGTGAAAGGTCACGCCGGGAATGGCATCCGGCTTGTAGGGTGTGAGCTTGTTCCGGTTCCAGTGAATCACGTCAATACTCGCGCCATAACGCTCCACGAGTTGGCGCAGGACGGGCAAGTTGTAGCCCATCAGCTCGGTATAGAGGTACAGGATCCTCATCTCGGCACGCCCGCCGTCTGACTGCCTGCGGCAGCTGGTGCCAGGGCCCGATAGACCCCGAGGGTTTCATCGGCACAGCGCTTCCAGGTGAACAGCGCGGCACGTCGCCTGCCCAGATCGATCAGTTCGTCCGTGCGCTCCTGCGAAAAGACGATCCGCTCGATGGCCGGCGCGATACTGTCGGGACGCTCCGGATCGAAGTATTCGCCTGCATCCCCGATGACCTCGGGCATCGCGGCCGCGCTGCTCGCGACCACAGGGCAACCGTAGGACATCGCCTCGAGCGGCGGCAACCCGAAGCCCTCGTAGCGCGACGGATACACAAGCGCCGAAGCGCCGCGGTAGAGCCGGCTCATTTCCCTGTCGTCGCCGCCCGCATGACGGACCTGCCCCTCGCTGAACCCCAACTCGTAGATCAACGCACGCTCCTGCGCCGTAAACGCCCCGCCGCCGAACGCGACGACGTCAAAAACCCGTTTCAACCGTTCCGAGGCGGCGATGCCCTCAAGCATGGTTGCGAAATTCTTGTATCCACCGCGCAGCCCGATATACAGCAGGTATGGCCGATCGCCGGTGGCCGCGCCAGGCGCGATTTCGCCGGGATCCCCGGAAGCCGGATCGCAGCCCAGGTGGACCACGGAGACCTTGTGCGCGGGGACATCGAATAGCCGGATCAAATCCTGGCGTGTGGTCTCCGAGATGCAAATCACGTGGTCCGCCCTCGCGACGGCCGCATACTTGGCTGTCTTGCGCAGAGCCGACTCTGGGGTGGGCGTATCGAGCGCCAGCAGTTCGCTGATCATGTCGAAAACTGTCAGCACATGGGGGCGCCTGATTGGCCCGCTCCTCCGTTTTGCAAAGAACGTTTCATGCACCACATCGGGGGAGAAATGCCGCATCATCGGGCCGGCCAGCCAGCCGTTGGCCGCCACCGCAAGAGTCGCCAGACGCGGCGGATAATCACGCACCGCCCGGCCATGCACCGCGTCCGCAGGGACATCGCGCAGATACACGTTGCGGTAGAACGGCGCGAAGATGCCCGCGTGCTCGCCCTGCCAGAGCAACTGAACCGCCAGGCTGCAAAAGTAGCGCGAAATCCCGCCCATCTTCTGGAGGCAGAACGCCTGGTGATCGAAGGCGATACGCATCGGCTATCGAATCCCCAGGA
>CAITPF010000282.1 GCA_903894155.1 uncultured beta proteobacterium
CATCTGCTGCGCCAGCGTGTGTATCGGCACCCTATCGTGCGTGAGAGCCAGCGTGGCGTAGGTATGGCGGAAGCTGTAGAACACGCGGTTCTGGCCGGTCTTGGGATCTTTCAACAGATTGTGGTCTTCAAGATAGGTCTCCAGCATCTTTTGCAGGCTGTTGCTGACATCGGCCATCGCCACCTTGGTGCGCAGGACAAAGTCGTCATTGGTCGGCGTGATACCCGTACCCGGCTAGTAGGCGCCGCGACGCAAATTTGAAATCGAAAGAATTCCGCCGTCGCCTACGCCAATTGCTCCCTGAATGGGCGTAAAATCCGACGGTTGGTCAGTCCCCTATTGAAATTATTAGGTTGCGTGGAGTTGTGCTGTTTTTTGATGTAGTAATGCCTTACTTAGATTGATTTTGCGCGAAGTTGCTGAAGGACAGAGTTCATTCGCAAGTACAGAGTTTATTTCGACACTTCAAGGGAAAACCCTACTCACAATAATATTTTCGTGAAATCAGGTTTAAGTTCCCTCGGTAACTATATAATTTGGCTGGTTTTTATAAATAAATAGGCATTGGGGATGCGTCTGTCGTCGATCTCGTTTCATCGCAAATCCTGGCTGGCTTCCTTGCTTGCCGTGGCACTTTCACTCTCCGCCGGGGCCTCAGCCGCCCCTGATGACGCCACCACCCCACCTCAATCCCAGCAAAAATCAGGCTCAGGCGCCAAGAAGCCCGCTGACGCCACGACGAAATCCTCGTCCAAGCCTCAAACCGCGGCTAAAAAGCCCGATACCAAGCCGGTTCAGGCAAAACCCGCCGCAGCCAGCGCAAAACCGGTTGCGGCGAAGGCACCTGCGGCGCCCAAGGTTGTCACCTACGGTTCGGTGCGCTCGCACGTCGTCTACGTGCAGGATCTCTCAAGCAGTGCGGTGCTTTACTCGCGCAACGAGGATGTCTCCCGTCCGATCGCGTCGATCTCGAAGTTGATGACCGCGATCGTCGTCGTTGATTCTGGCCTGCCCATGTCCGAAATCATCGAGGTGACGGAGGACGATGTCGATACGGTCAAGCACAGTCGGTCACGTCTTGCCGTTGGCACCAGGTTATCCCGTGCGGATATGCTGCACCTGGCGCTTATGTCTTCGGAAAATCGCGCGGCAAACGCGCTTGGGCGCACGCATCCGGGAGGCCTGCCGGCGTTTGTGGTTGCGATGAACGCCAAGGCGCAAGAGCTTGGGATGTCGCGCTCGCAGTTCGTCGAGCCTACCGGTCTTTCAAGCGGCAATATCTCGACGCCGCGCGATCTGGTCAAAATGCTACAGGCTGCCGCCGCGCGTGAACCTATCCATCGCTACACGACGGATCAGCAGTACGAGGTTAAGTTCAAGAGCGGGCGCACGACACTGTTTCGCAATACCAACATGCTGGTCGCCAATCGCGACTGGGATATCCGGGTCTCCAAGACAGGCTACATCAACGAAGCCGGCCAGTGCCTTGTCATGGTGGCGCGCATCAACAATCGCGATACCGCGATCGTGCTGCTCAATGCCGAAGGCAAGTCGACCCGGATCGGCGACGCCATCCGCATTCGCCAGCTCGTCCAGCGCAGGGAACTCGCGTTAGCGACCGATACCGTGCTGTGACGCGGGCGGGCTCAGTACCCGCCGCCGCCTGAACTGAAGTTCAGGAATCGCGTACTCGATCCCTGGAAGGTAAGCCGCACGTGGCCGATCGGGCCGTTACGCTGCTTGCCAATGATGATTTCGGCCGTGCCCTTATCCGGCGAATCGGGGTTGTAGACCTCATCCCGATAGATAAAGAGAATGATGTCGGCATCCTGCTCGATGGCGCCGGATTCGCGCAGGTCGCTCATCACCGGACGCTTGTTCGGGCGCTGCTCCAGACTGCGGTTGAGCTGGGATAGCGCGATCACGGGGCAACTAAGCTCTTTGGCGAGTGCTTTGAGCGAGCGACTGATTTCCGAGATCTCGGTGGCCCGGTTTTCACCGGAAGAGCTTGCGCCCATCAGCTGCAGGTAATCGATGATGATGAGGCCGAGTGTGCCGTACTGCCGCGCCAGGCGCCTGGAACGCGCGCGCACCTCGATCGATGTGAGCGCGGGCGTCTCGTCAATGTAGAGCGGGGCATCCTGCATGCGCTGGACAGCGTGGGTGACGCGAGGCCAGTCATCGGCCAGAAGTTTGCCGGTGCGCATGCGTTGCTGATCGAGCATGCCCACAGAGCCCAGCATCCGCATGGCCAACTGGACCGCGCCCATCTCCATTGAAAACACCGCAACCGGCAGGCCTTGTTCGATCGCGACGTGTTCGCCGACGTTCATGGCAAACGAGGTCTTGCCCATCGACGGGCGCCCGGCGACGATGACCAGATCCCCGGCCTGGAACCCCGAGGTCATTTTGTCCAGATCGGTAAAACCTGTTGGGACACCGGTGACGTCGGAATCGCCTTCGCGGTGATAGAGCGTATCGATGCGCTCAACGACCTCGGAGAGCAGCGGCTGGATCGCGCGAAAACCAGCCGCGTTCTTGGATCCCTCCTGGGCGATGCGGAACACTTTGGACTCCGCCTCGTCGAGCAGTTGGCGCGCCTCCCTGCCCTGCGGATTAAATGCCGTCTCGGAAATCTCATCCGCCACGGCGACGAGCTTGCGCAACATGGCCCGCTCGCGCACGATCTCGGCATAACGCCGGATGTTGGCAGCCGATGGCGTGTTGTGCGCCAGCGCATTCAGGTAGCCAAGGCCACCGGCCTCCTCAGCCTTGGCGACGCTGGTGAGCGATTCGTGCACCGTGACGACATCGGCCGGTCGCGAAAGGTTGATCAGCCGCGCGATGTGCTGCCAGATCAGCTTGTGATCGTGCCGGTAGAAGTCGTCTTCACCGACGACATCGGTAATGCGCTCCCAGGCGGCATTGTCGAGCAAAAGGCCGCCCAGAACGGACTGCTCCGCCTCAATCGAATGGGGCGGAACGCGCAGGTAATCCAGCTGTGGGTCTTGCGATAGGCTCATGCGTCAATCATAACCGCAAGGGCATCGGCGACGTGCACCACGCCCTGAAGATCTCGCCCCGGGGCCCGTGCCAACAACCACCCCAGTCGGTGCCGCACGCCCGCCAGCGCCCTGGCCATCCGCCGCAGTTGCAGCCGCACTTCGGGATCCGGGTTGGCCTCAAGGTAAGCATGCAGCAGGGCATCGCAAAGCTCCTGCCGATTGACCGGGTTGAATTCATGGCCACGCAGGCCGGCCATGGAGGAAACCATCTGGTAAACGTCGTACGCCTGGCCCAAGGGGCGCGAGAGCGCTGCGCCGATGTTTTCCTCGAAATCGATACGGCTCAGCACGCCGTCGGCCCACATCAGGTTGCGCAGCTGCGCTCCCCCGTGCACGAAGCCGGCAGCATGAAATTGGGCGAGATCAGACGCTGCGGCTGCCATCCAGCCCAGACGTTCGGAGGGCGTGCCGATGCGGATCAGGTAAGGTAAATCCTGACCCACGTACTCGAGCACAAGCACGTCTGGCTCCTGGTGCAGGATCGCCGGAACCCGGCAACCGGCAGCGCGCAGTTGACGCAGGCGCTCGGCCTCATCATCCAGGCCGTTACGCAGCAGCACGCGTACGGACGGGAACTCCCTGAGCGTCACGAGGCACGCGATCGCGCTGATCGATGAACGCAGGTAACGCAAGAAGAATGTTGACCGAGTCCAGATCGTATCGTGGCGCCGTTTGACGACACAGCGGCGACCGTTGACTTCGATCACGCGCACGCCCGGACGATCGCCAGCGTGGCTGGCGATCCAATGGGCGAGCGCCGCGTTAAAGCGGGCTTGGACTTCGCTCATGGGAGAAGGCAATGTTCAACAATCAAAAAACCGGCCAAAAAACAAAAAAGCCGGCTTGCGGCCGGCCTTTTTGCTTGATGCAGCAACTGATTTAAACGTCAATCAGGCAACTTCGCCGACCACCACGACCTTGATCGTGCTGACGACATCGGGATGCAGCGCCACCTGGATGGAGGTTTCGCCGATCGTCTTGAGCGGGCCCTCGGGAAGGCGGACTTGCGCCTTTTCGATGCCTGCAAAGCCAGCGGCGATCAGCCCGGTAGCGATATCCATGTTGGTGACCGACCCGAACAGGCGGCCGTCAACGCCGGACTTCTGGGAGAGGGACAGGGCAAAGCCCTCAAGACGCTCGCCAAGTGCCTGTGCGGCGGCGTGCTTCTCGGCCTGGACCTTTTCGAGCTCGACGCGACGCACTTCGAACTCTTTAAGCGCGGCGTCAGTGGCCCGGCGGGCCTTCTTTTGCGGGATCAGGAAATTGCGGGCATAACCATCGCGAACGCGAACGACTTCGCCGAGATTGCCAACGTTAACGACTTTTTCGAGCAGAATGACTTGCATGTTTGGCCCCCGGATCAGCTGTGGTTATCGGTGAAGGGCAACAGCGCCAGGAAGCGCGCACGCTTGATGGCGGTGTCGAGTTGGCGCTGGTAGTGCGCCTTGGTGCCCGTCAGACGAGCCGGGATGATCTTGCCGTTTTCCTGGATGAAGTCACGCAGGGTGTCGAGATCCTTGTAATCGATTTCGTCAACGCCAGCGGCGCTGAAGCGGCAGAACTTGCGACGCTTGAACAGCGGGTTCTGCTGGGTGAATTTCTTTTTCTCTTTACGCTTGCCGAAGAAAGCCATGATGTGCCTATATCAAATTTGTTGAATGAGCTGCGCATGCAGCCTGAATCTTGGAGAATCCTTTCGTCGCGGGGCCAGAAAACCCTGAATCCGCACCGAACCGCCTAACCGCAACACACCCGACATCTGTGCCAAATCGCCTAGCGCAACCACTTCAATCGTGAGTGCAACCTGACGGGGCTGGCCTGCTTCAGTCACCTCGGACTCGTGTGAGAGCAGGAATTCGAGAACTGGAACCCCGGCTGGCGTAAACCTGAGGGGGGAGACCTCTGCAACCTGTCCTGTCAACTCGAGCCGGTTCGACTGCGACTGGCCTGGCACGACGACGGATTACTCTGTTTCGCTCGTCGTTGGCTCAGCGGTCGCCTTGCGGGCTTCCTCGCGCTCGACCTGTTTCATCATGATCGACGGCGCGGTCTGGGCGGTTTTCGTCTTGATCACGATGTGACGCAGGACGGCATCGTTGTAACGGAACGAGTGCTCGAGCTCGTCGAGGGTGGCCTGGCCGCACTCGATGTTGAAGCAGACGTAGTGCGCCTTGACGAGTTTCTGGATCGGATAGGCCAGCTGACGACGACCCCAGTCTTCCAGGCGATGAATCTTGCCGCCCTGGGCGGTGACGAGCGCCTGGTATCGCTCGACCATGGCGGGCACCTGCTCGCTCTGGTCCGGATGAACAATGAAAACGACTTCGTAATTACGCATGCAAAAGCACTCCTGAGGATGCCGGGCGTGCAAAGTCGCCAACCCGGAGGCAGCCCGCCGACATGTTTTGCGCTTGGGCGCAATTGGACGGTCGAGCAAGAAAGCCTTGAATTATCGCGCAGTTAGCTCATAAATGCAAGCCACCTTGCAGGAGGAGCCGCAGCGTGCGCGGAGCCCCCGGGTTGCCCGGGCGCACGAACACACGAACACACGAACACACGAACGCCCGGGCCTCGCCGGCCAGTCAGCCCAGTCAGCCCAGTCAGCCCAGTCAGCCCAGTCAGTCCAGTCAGCCCAGCAGATCGGCAAATCGCGCGCGAATCGAGCGCTCGATGCCCGCAGCGTCAAGCCCGACGCTGGCCAGCAACGCCGACTGGTCGCCGTGGTCGATGAATCGATCAGGTAAGCCAAGATGCAGCAGCGGGCAAACGACGCCTTCGCCGGCAAGCGCTTCGGCGACTGCGCTTCCCGCGCCGCCCATGACCGCGCCCTCCTCGATCGAGACGAGCGCGGCGTGATCCTGGGCCAGCTCAAGAATCAGCTGGACATCGATCGGCTTGACAAAGCGCATGTCAACCACCGTCAGGTCGAGCAAATCCGCCACTTTTTGCGCCGCCGGCAGCAAGGTGCCGAACACAAGCAGCGCGATCCGCGAACCGCGTCGGCGCAGAATGCCGCGCCCGATCGGCACGGTGTCCAGACCGCGCGAGATCGCCGCGCCGCTGCCCGGGCCGCGCGGGTAGCGCACGGCCGCCGGCCCCGGGTGCTGGTAGCACGTGGAGAGCAGCAGGCGGGTCTCGTTTTCGTCCGATGGCGTTGCGACCACCATGTTGGGGATACAGCGCAGAAAGGCAATGTCGAAATTGCCGGCATGCGTGGCGCCATCGGCGCCCACCAACCCGGCGCGGTCAAGTCCGAAGGTGACATCGAGCTCCTGCAGGGCGACGTCGTGGATGAGCTGATCGTAGCCGCGTTGCAGGAAGGTCGAGTAGATGGCAACGACAGGTTTTTGCCCCTCGCAGGCCAACCCGGCCGCGAAAGTGACCGCGTGCTGCTCAGCGATGCCGACGTCGAAATAGCGGCGCGGAAACCGGCGCTCGAACTCGACCATGCCGCTGCCCTCGCGCATGGCGGGGGTGATACCGATCAGGCGCACGTCGTGCTCGGCCATATCGCAAAGCCAGTGACCGAAGACCTGGGTAAATGTCGTTTTTGCTGCGGCCACCGGTGTCTGGATCCCGATCGCCGGGTCAAACTTGCCAGGCCCGTGATACAGGACCGGATCGGCCTCGGCCAGCTTGTAGCCCTGGCCCTTGCGCGTGACGACGTGCAGGAACTGTGGGCCCTTCAGGGCACGCATGTTTTGCAGCATCGGAATGAGGGCGTCGAGATCGTGCCCGTCGATCGGGCCCACGTAGTTAAAGCCGAGTTCTTCAAAGAGCGTGGCGGGCATGATCATGCCCTTGGCATGCTCCTCGAGCTTGCGCGCGAGCTCCAGCATGGGCGGCACGTGCCGAAGCACCGCGCGACCGACATCCTTGGCGGCCGCATAGAACTGACCCGACATCAGCCGCGCGAGGTAGCGGTTGAGCGCGCCCACGGGCGGCGAGATCGACATGTCGTTGTCGTTGAGGATCACCAGCAGGTGGATATCCGGGGTGACGCCCGCGTTGTTCATCGCCTCGAAGACCATGCCGGCCGTCATGGCACCATCGCCGATCACCGCGACGTGCTGGCGCGAAATGCCCGCGTTGCGCGAGGCGACGGCCATGCCAAGCGCCGCCGAGATCGACGTCGACGAATGCGCGGTGCCAAACGCGTCGTATTCGGACTCCGAGCGCTTCGGAAACCCGGAAATACCCCCGAACTGCCGTAGCGTGGACATCCCGTCGCGGCGGCCCGTCAGGATCTTGTGGGGGTAGGACTGATGACCGACGTCCCAGACGATGCGGTCGTGCGGGGTGTCGAACACATAATGCAAGGCGACGGTCAGCTCGATCGTGCCGAGGTTGGACGACAGGTGACCGCCCGTGCGCGACACGGACTGCAACACGCACTCGCGCAACTCGTTGGCAACCTGTTTGAGGTCGCGCCGATCGAGCGCCTTGAGATCGGCGGGCGAGTGAATCCGGTCAAGTAGTTGAGTGGACATAAGCAAAATAACGCAATCCAGAGCATGCAATCATGCCAGAAGCCATCAGTTATTGCGCACGACGATGAAATCCGCGACTCCCGCCAGCAGACGCCCGGCGTCTCCAAGGGGCTTGAGCGCGTCCAGCGCCTGCTGGTGCAACTGGCTGGCGAGCGCGCACGAACCCTCCAGCCCAAGCAACGCCACATAGGTGGGCTTGTTATCAGCGGCATCCTTGCCAGCGGTCTTGCCCAATTGGGCCGTATCGCCGGTGACATCCAGCACGTCGTCCACGACCTGAAACGCCAGCCCCATGGCCTGCCCGTAGGCACCCAGCGCCGCGCGCTCGGCTGCGGTAGCCGATGCCGCCAGCCCGCCCAGCTCGACGCTCGCCGCAAGCAGCGCCCCTGTCTTGAGGGTATGCATACGCTGCAACTCATACTGCGTCAGCACCTTGCCCACGCTTTCCAGGTCGATCGCCTGACCACCCGCCATGCCCTGGCTGCCCGCAGCCCGGGCCAGCAGGCGAATGGCCTCGACGACCTGCCCAGGAGCAACCGGCATCTGCGCCAGCCAGTCAAATGCCAGCGGCTGAAGCGCGTCGCCTGCCAGCAGCGCAGTGGCCTCGTCATACTGAACATGCAGCGTCGGCCGGCCCCGGCGCAGCGTATCGTCATCCATGCAGGGAAGATCGTCGTGCACCAGCGAATAGGCGTGGACAAGTTCAACCGCTGCGGCGGCCCGATCGAGCGCGGCATCGACGGCCCCGGAACCCTGGGCGGATCCCGCACAGGCCTTGCCTGCAGCGTAAACCAGCACCGCGCGTACCCGCTTGCCACCGCCGAGCACCGCATAGCGCATCGCTTCGTGCAAGCGCTCGGGCAGCACGTCGGATCCTGGCAAAAAGACATCCAGCAGGCGCTCGACGTGTCGCGCGCGATCAGAAATCCAGTCCGAAAAAAACCCTGCGTGCACCATTATTCGGCCGAATCCGGGTCAACGCCTTCAAAGGGACGCAGCATGCCGGCCTCGAGAACCTTGACTTGCTGCTCGGCCTGGGCAAGCAACTGCTGGCACGTGCGCGTGAGCGCCACGCCGCGGCGATAGGCCGCAAGCGACTGCTCGAGCGTGAGCGCGCCGGACTCCATCGTCGCCACCAGCGACTCAAGTTCGGTCAGCGCGGACTCGAAATCCGTCGGCAGCCCGGGATCTTCCTCGGGCGGTACGGGCGGTTTGGCTTTGCTCAATCAATCACTCCGGATGCACGGCATTTGAACGCCGTAACGCGGATTGTACGAGATCATCGGCCCCTCGGGCGTTAAGGTACAATGCCCCCGTTTACATGGTGATCGGCCAATCCGATTTTTCTTCGCGCCAGCTTGGTCCTCGCCCGGCTGGCTTTGTGATCCGTGCGGAGGGAATCATGACCGACATTGGTCGGATGGCGCATATTGCGCCGGCGCGTACGCAGCTTCCTGTCACATCCTATTTTGACGAAGCGCTGTTGGCACGCGAGCAAGCTCTTATTTTCAAGCAGTCCCCCGTTTATGTCGGGCACGAAAAACTCGTCCCCGAGCCAGGCGACTGGCGCTGCCTGTCGGCCGAACGCGGCGGGCGCATCCTCCTTCGTGGCGATCACGGCGTCGAGTTGCTCTCCAACGTCTGTCGCCACCGCCAGGCGGTCATGCTGGGCGGCGAGCCCGGCAACGTCGCCGGCCACGTCAACACCCACGGCAACCTGCGCGACAGTGGCGGCAACATCGTATGCCCGCTGCACCGCTGGACCTACGACAAATCCGGCAAGCTGCTCGGGGCGCCCCAGTTCGACGAAAAGCCTTGCCTGGATCTGCAGCGGTTCGAGCTACAGAACTGCCACGGCCTGCTCTTTGAAGGGCCTGGCGACGCAAAGCGGGATATCGGGCATCTGTTTGCGCGACCGGAATTCGACTTTTCCGACTATGTGCTCGACCACGTCGAAGTGCACCCGTGCAACTACAACTGGAAGACCTTCATCGAGGTCTATCTTGAGGATTATCACGTTGCGCCCTTCCACCCGGGATTGGGTCACTTCGTCACCTGCGACGATCTCAGCTGGGAGTTCAACTCCAACTACAGCATGCAGCGTGTGGGCGTGCATCGCGCACTCGCGCAGCCCGGTTCGCCCGCCTACAAGGTCTGGCACGAAAAACTGCTGCAGTTCCGCCAGGGGAAGTCGCCCGCTTTCGGTGCGGTTTGGGTGACTTACTTCCCGACGCACATGATCGAGCTCTACCCGCACGTGCTGGTGCTCTCGACCCTCTACCCGAAGTCGCCGCAGGAAACCGTCAACGTTGTGGAGTTCTACTACCCCGAGGAAATCGCGCTGTTCGAGCGGGAATTCGTCGAAGCACAGCGCGAAGCCTACATGGAAACAGCCTTGGAGGACGACGAGATCGGCGAGCGCATGGATGCCGGACGCCTGGCGTTGATGAAGCGCGGCACGAACGAAGTCGGGCCGTACCAGTCGCCCATGGAAGACGGCATGCAGCACTTCCATGAGTGGTATCGCCAGATGATCGGCGATCAGGGCTGACCGGGTGCACAACAAGCCCCGCATCCCAGGGCGGGGATGACGTCAACAGCCGTTTGGCCAGAGGCACCTGGCTGACGGCTTAAGGGAAGCCAGCCGGCGGGTGACGGAAGGCCTAGCGCGCAGGTGCGTCGGACCGCATGGTGCGCCAGATCGACAGCAGCCCGGCCGAGATCACGCAGACGATGCCAGTGACCGCGATGACATCAAGGCTTTCATCCCAGAACCCCAGCCCGATCAGGACGGCGAAAATGATGGTCGTGTACTGCAACGCCGCGTTCAGCAGCGCCGAGCCCTGGCCGAACGCGCGCGTCATCGCCAGCTGACCGACAAGCCCGGATACCCCGATCGCCAGGAGCGAGCCCCACCCCACCCGGTCTGCGGCGCCCCAGTCGCCGATGGCCAGCCCGATCGCGCTGCTGGCCACCACAATCGCCGAAAAAATCAGGACAGTGCGCCATTCGGGTTCCCGCATGCGACCGAGCGACCGGAGCTGCATCATCGCGATCGCAGCCAGGCCGCCCGACAGCAGGCCGAGGGCGGCCGGCACCAGTTGCTGGACCGAAAGGCTCGGTTGCAACACCGCCAGGACACCCAGGAACCCCAACACCACCGAAACGATGCAGACCGGATCGCGATGCGCGGCCCCGCGCACCAGGATCCAGCCGGCAATAAACAGGGGCGCGGTATAGGTCAGGCTGGTGGCGGTGGCCAGCGGCAGGCTGGCGATGGCATAAAACCCCAGCCACATCGAGGTGACGCCCGTGATGTTGCGGATCAGGTGGGGGCGCCATGCAATGGGCGCCAGGTCGAGCTTGCGCGCATGCGCCCAGAGGAGCAACACCACGACCGAAGGCGCGCCGCGAAACAGCACGATCTGGGGCATGGACGCCTGGTGCTCGGCAGCCAGTTTCACGAATGAGCCCATGATGGCAAACATGGCCGAAGCCAACAACGTCCACAAAGCCTGCATGGGAAAAACTGCCAGATCAGTACGGGTCAATACTATACTCTGCCTGCTGCGCCAGGCCAGCCACGCGACAGCCGCATCGGGAACTCTTTCGTGCGCGCGCGGTCGACTTACCTGTGGGTGGCCTTCGTACTTTTCCTCTCTTCGCAAACACCATGAATCGAATTTTCCTATACATCCTGACCAACCTGGCCGTCGTGCTGGTCCTGAGCGCGTCGCTGCGCATCTTTGGCGTGGACCGGTTTCTCTCGCAGCAGGGCCTCAACATCCAGGCGCTGCTGGTGTTTTCGCTTGTGGTGGGCTTCACCGGCTCGATCATCTCCCTGTTCATGAGCAAATTCATGGCCAAAAAGAGCACCGGCGCGCGCGTGATTGATCCGCAGGCACCGGGCGGGCCGCGCGAATCCTGGCTCGTCGAGACCGTGCACCAGCTGGCCGATCGGGCCGGCATCGGTCGTCCGGAAATCGCCATTTACGAGGGCGAGCCAAATGCCTTCGCCACGGGCGCGTTCCGTAACGAGGCGCTGGTCGCGGTTTCCACGGGCCTGCTCGACAGCATGACCGAACAGGAAATCGCGGGTGTGCTCGGTCACGAAATCGCCCACATCGCCAATGGGGATATGGTCACGCTCACGCTGATCCAGGGCGTGGTCAACACCTTCGTCGTGTTTTTTGCGCGCGTCGTCGGCTACATCGTCGATCGCGTCGTGCTCAAGAACGAGAGGCAAACCGGGATAGGCTATTTCGCGACCGTGATCGTCTGCGAAGTGGCGTTCGGTGCAATGGCCAGCATTATCGTGGCGTGGTTTTCGCGTCGGCGCGAATACCGCGCGGACGCGGGATCGGCCTCGTTGCTCGCCTCGCGCGAACCCATGATCCTTGCGCTCGCGCGGCTCGGCGGCCTGACCCCCGGCGAATTGCCCAAAAGCTTCGAGGCTTCCGGCATTAGTGGTGGCGCCGCCGTCAGCGCCCTCTTTGCCACGCATCCGCCCATCGCAGCGCGCATCCGGGCGCTGCAACAAGTGCGCGTTGCCTAGAAAGCACAGGTTGTCCGGGCGTTGCGCGAGGTGTCCCCTAGGGACGTGTGTGCTGGCCGATCCAGGCAAGACACCGGCGCCAGCCGTCTTGCGCCGCTGCCTTGACATAGGTGGGACGATAGTCAGCGTAAAACGCGTGGCCGGCATCCTGATAGACATGGATCGCCGATTCGCGCGCGTGGGCATTGCCGCGTGCGAGCGCCTCGCGCATCTTTTGCACGTCCGCCGTGGGGATGCTCGCGTCCTGGCCGCCGTATAAACCGAGAACCGGGCAGTAGAGCGATCCGGCCACATCCACCGGATTGCGGGTTTGCAAGGGGCCATGTCCCACCGTCAGCCGGCCGTACCAGGCCACCGCGGAGTTCACCTTCGGCTGGTGCGCCGCGTACATCCAGGTCAGGCGAGCTCCCCAGCAAAACCCTGTGACGGCTACCTGCGAGAGGTTTCCGCCATGCAGCCCTGCCCAGACCAGGCAGGCGTCCAGGTCGTTCATGACCTGGCTATCCGGAACCTTGCTGACAATATCCCGGACCAATGCAGCATTGTCCGTATAGGCCGAGGCGTCTCCCTGTCGCTGGTAAAGCTCCGGCGCGACCGCCAGGTACCCGGCATGGGCGAAGCGTCGGCATACGTCCCGGATATGCTCGTGCAGGCCGAAGATTTCCTGGATCACCAGGATGATCGGCGCGCGCCCCGCACGGTCGGGCGCGGCAAAGTAGGCTTCGATACTGCCGTCGGCGGCAGGCAACTGAAAGCTGCCGTGACGCAAGCCAACGGTCTGCGTCTTGATGACGTTGTCCTTTCCTTCGGTTTTCATGGCGCGTTCCTTCGGGATCGGAAGTGCAGCACCCGCGGCGCGGCGAAGATCAATGCACGCGATGCAGCACCAGAGTCACGGCGTAGATCAGGCTCACGCCAAAAGCCACGAGCAACAGCTGCGGGCCTGCTTCGCGCAGCGAACTGCGCTGGTGCATCTGAGGCATGAGGTCCGCGATCGAAATATAGAGGAAACTGCTCGCCGCGACCACCAGAAGATAGGGAAGCCACCCCTGCAGCATGCTCAGCACGAAGTAGCCGACCACCCCGCCAAACGCTGAACACAGGCTGGTGAAGAGAATGAGCTGAAACGCGCGCTCCCGGCTGAGCCCTGCATTGATCAGCACGACGAAATCGCTGAGTTTGTGCGGCACTTCGTGCAGAATGATGGACGCAGCGGTCAGCACCCCCAATATCGGTTCGACAAGGAACGCGGCGGCGATCAGGACGCCGTCGACAAGATTGTGCAGGGAGCTTCCGATGAGGATCAGCATACCCCCCTTGCCTGCCTCGTGACGATCGTGGCCGGAATGGTGGTGATGCCCGTCGCCTTCGTGATGATGGCTGTGCCGCAGCAACGCGATCTTTTCGAGCACAAAGAACCCGATGAGGGACGCGAGCATGCAGGCAAAAAGCGCATGTGGCGCGAGGCCCGACTCGGCCGCTTCCGGGAGCAGGTGTAACAGGGAGACCGCGAGCAGCACCCCGACCGAAAGGCTGACCATATGGTGGAGGTACCCGGCGAACACCCGGTAGGCCAGCCAATGCGCGACGGCCAGGGCAAACAGGCCCCCGGCGGCCGCGGACAGAACGATCCAGATCAACAGCATGTCAGTGCGCCTGCTCCCAGTTTGCCCCGATCCCGACCTCGGCGACCAATGGCACCTTCAGCCGCGCCACATCGCACATCAGCCCGGGAAGGTGTTCCCGGACCGCGTCGATCTCATGATTGGGAACGTCCAGCACGAGTTCGTCGTGCACCTGCATAACGAGCATCGTGCGCATCGCGTTGGCCGCCAGCCAATCCTGTACCGCCACCATCGCCATCTTGATGAGATCGGCCGCGGTGCCCTGCATAGGCGCATTGATCGCGGCGCGCTCTGCACCGGCGCGGCGCGCGCCGGCGGCATGGATATCGGCAAGCCAAAGGCGGCGCCCGAATACGGTTTCCACGTATCCCTGCGAATGCGCCAGCGTGCGCGTCTCGGCCATGTACTGGGCGACGCCCGGGTAACGAACGAAATACCGATCGATATAAGCCTGGGCCGCGTCGCGCGAGATGCCCAGATTGGACGCCAGCCCGAACGCGCCCATCCCGTAGATCAAGCCAAAGTTGATCACCTTGGCGGCGCGCCGCTGCTCCCCGGTCACCTGATCCAGCGGCACGCCGAAAACCTCGGCTGCCGTCGCGCGGTGGATATCCTCCCCGGCGGCAAACGCCTTTTGCAGCCCGGCGTCGTTCGAAACATGCGCCATGACGCGCAATTCGATCTGGGAATAGTCGGCCGAGATAATCACGCCGTTTGTTGCGACAAAGGCCTCGCGCACGCGTCTGCCGGCCTCGGACCGCACGGGAATGTTCTGCAGGTTCGGGTCGGACGACGCAAGGCGCCCCGTAATCACGGCGGCCTGCGCATAATGTGTGTGCACGCGGCCCGTCGCCGGATTGACCATCTTCGGCAGCTTGTCCGTATAGGTGGATTTCAGCTTGGCCAGGCCCCGGTATTCCAGCAGCACTTGCGGCAAGGGGTAATCCTGCGCCAGTCGTGTCAGCACATCCTCGTCGGTAGAAGGCGCCCCGCCCGCCGTCTTGCGCACCACGGGCAACTGCATCCGGCCGAAAAGAATTTCGCCGAGTTGCTTGGGTGAATTGAGGTTAAACGGCTGGCCGGCCAGGTCATAGGCCCGCTTTTCCAGGGACAGCATTTCCTGGCCCAGCACGTGGCTCTGGCGTCCGAGTTCAGCCGAGTCGATCTTCACGCCATTGCGCTCGATTTCGAACAGCGCGCGCGATACGCGCATTTCCAGGCGATAGATATCTTCGAGCCGGGGATTCGCGGCGACCATGGGTCGCAGCGCGCGATGCAGGCGCAGCGTGAAATCGGCATCCTCGGCGGCATAGTGCGCGGCGCGCGCAATGTCGACTTCATCAAAACCGATCTGGTGCGCGCCCTTGCCGCACAGCTCTTCGTAGGAAACCCCCTTGACACCCAGGAATCGCTGGGTCAGTTCATGCAGCGCGACGCTGCGATGGGATTCGAGCACATAGGCCTGCAGCATGGTGTCGTCGGCGACGCCGCGCAGGTCAATCCCTTCGTTGGCAAAGACGTGGGTGTCGTATTTGGCGTTATGCAGCACTTTGGTCGGCCGCGCATCTTCCAGCCAGGGCCTGAGGCGCGCGAGCACACCATCCAGAGGCAACTGCCCATGCGCGTCCGGGCCCCGATGCGAGATCGGGATGTAGCATGCAACGCCCGGCTCGACCGATAGCGAGATTCCGACCAGGCGCGCCAGCATTTCGTCCAGCGAAGTCGTCTCGGTGTCGAGTGCCACACAGGAGGCCTCGCCAAGGCGCCTGATCCAGTCATCGAGCGCGTCCCAGTCGTAAATCGTCTGGTAATCGAGCGCGGCGGGTGCCTCTGGGCGCGTCGCCTCGGGCGCCATGCGGGCGTCGCCAGTCGGGATGCGCGCCGGCTCGCCCGTCAGGTCGCGCAGCCAGGTCCTGAATCCATAGCGCTCAAAAATCGACCGCAGCGCGGCGTCGTCGGGGGGGCGCGGCGCCAGCGTGGCAATATCGGGCACATCCCGGCTGAGATCGCAGTCAATCTTCACGGTCAACAGTTCACGCGTAAGCGCAAACTGCCCGACCGCAGCCCGCAAGCTCTCGCCCGCCGCGCCCTTGATCTCGTCGGCGTGCAGCACCAGATCGTCGACCGAACCGTACTCCTGCAGCCACTTGGCAGCCGTCTTGGGCCCGACTTTGTGCACGCCCGGCACGTTATCGACCGCATCGCCCACGAGCATCAGGTAATCGACGATCCGGTCCGGCGCGACGCCAAACTTATTCACGACGCCCGCCGGATCGAGCTTTTCGCCGGACATCGTATTGACCAGGCTGACGTCGGGGGTGACCAGCTGGGCAAGGTCTTTGTCGCCGGTGGAGATGATCGTGCGCACATCGTGATCGGCCGCCCAATGCGCCAGCGAGCCGATGACGTCATCGGCTTCGACGCCCTGGACCCCGATCACTGTCCAGCCCAGCGCGCGGACTGCCTCGTTGATCGGCTCGATCTGGGCGGCAAGATCCTCGGGCATGGGCGGCCGGTGGGCCTTGTACTCCGGGTACAACTCTTCCCGGAACGTTTTGCCCCGGACGTCGAAGACACAAGCCGCGTAATCGGCCTGATAGTCGTGCACCAATTTGCGCATCATGTTGACTACGCCATATAGTGCACCTGTGGGTTCGCCTTGCGCGTTGCGCAAATCCGGCATCGCGTGATAAGCGCGATACAAATAGCTTGACCCATCCACCAGCAACAAGGTTTTTTTCATGAGCGAAAATCAGAATACAGGCTCGCCGATTGCCGAGCAGACAAGCCAGATTATGTCAGAGATGCTGCATGCGGCCGAAACGCTTGCCAACATCGGCCCGGCTGTCAGCGTCTTCGGAAGTGCACGCATCAAGCCCGAATCGATTCACTACGAACGTGCGCACCGGATTGGCGAGCTCCTGGCCCGTGCGGGCTTCGTGGTGCTCGCCGGGGGCGGGCCCGGCATCATGCACGCAGCCAACCAGGGCGCCCATGAGGCGGGGGGCGACAGTGTCGGCCTGCATATTGTGCTGCCAAAAGAGTCCAATCCCAACCCGCACCAGACGATCAGCCTGTCTTTCCGGCATTTTGCGCCCCGCAAGGCGGCATTTTTCATGCACAGCATCGCCTATGTCGCGCTCCCGGGCGGCTACGGCACGCTCGACGAGTTGTTCGAGGCGCTCGTGCTGATGCAAACAGGCAAGATGCCGGTGGCGCCGGTCATCCTGGTCGGCAAGGTCTTCTGGTCCGGGCTGACCCACTGGATCCGCGAGCAACTGCTCGGCAATGGCCTGGTCGATTCGGCCGATCCGATTGCCTTTGTCGTCGAAGACGATCCGGAAAACGTGGTCGCCCACGTCGAACGCTATTACCGCCACAATGCGTCCCGGATCAGCGGGCGACCGCCGCTTCCGCTCTGAACGCAGAACAAACCACAACAATTTCCGCAGGGGACCCCCATGGATCAATCCGTATTTCCGGCCAAATTAAATAATCCCGACTTGTTGCGCACCCGCTCCTATATCGACGGCAAGTGGGTCGACGCGAAGGACGGCTCGCACTTTGCAGTCGACAATCCTGCGACCGGGGCAAAGATCGCGAACGTCGCCAACCTCGGCCCGGCCGATGCCCAGGCCGCAATCGACGCGGCCAACCGCGCGTTTCCCGCCTGGCGCGCCCGCACCGCCAAAGAGCGTTCGGCGATCCTGCGCAAGTGGTTCGAACTGATCGTTGCCAATACAGACGATCTTGCACGGATCATGACGATTGAACAGGGCAAGCCCTTCTCCGAAGCGAAAGGCGAAATCGCCTACGGCGCTTCTTTCGTGGAGTGGTTTGCCGAGCAGGCCAAGCGCCTGATGGGCGACACGATCGCCTCGCCGAGCGTCAACTCCCGGATCCTGGTGCTGCGCGAGCCGATCGGCGTGTGCGCCGCGATCACGCCGTGGAACTTCCCGATTGCAATGATCACGCGCAAAGTCGCCCCGGCAATCGCCGCAGGATGCACCATCATCCTCAAGCCTGCAGAGCAAACGCCCCTGTCGGCGCTGGCGCTTGCCGAACTCGCGGAGCGCGCAGGCTTTCCGGCCGGAGTGCTGAACATCGTGACGGCCGATAGCGACCGCTCGATCGAGGTTGGCAAAGTGCTTTGCGCGAGCCCGATTGTCCGGAAGGTCACCTTCACGGGGTCAACCCAGGTTGGCCGCATTCTCGTGCAGCAATCAGCCCCGACCGTCAAGAAAATGTCGCTCGAGCTTGGCGGCCTGGCCCCCTTTATCGTGTTCGACGATGCCGACATTGACGCCGCCGTCGAGGGCGCCATGGTGTCCAAATACCGCAACGCGGGGCAGACCTGCGTTTGCGCCAACCGCCTCTATGTGCATGACAAGGTCTACGACACATTCGTCGAAAAACTCGCCGCGCGGGTATCCAATACCCTGCTGGTCGGCGAAGGATTTGAAGACAAGGTCACGACCGGCCCGCTGATCGACGACGCCGCAATCGCCAAGGTCGAACAACACGTCCAGGACGCCGTCAGCAAGGGCGCCAAGGTGGTGGTGGGTGGCGGCAGGCATGCGCGCGGCGGACGCTACTATCAGCCCACGGTGCTTGCCAATGTCACCGAAGACATGCTCTGCATGCACGAGGAGACATTCGGTCCGGTGGCACCGGTTGTGCGCTTTACCGATGAATCAGATGTCGTGCGCCTGGCCAACAACACGGAGTATGGACTGGCGTCGTATTTCTACAGTCGCGACATCGGGCGAATCTTCCGGGTTGCCGAGGCGCTCGAATACGGGATGGTGGGCGTGAACACCGGCCTGATCTCCAACGAGGTCGCGCCTTTCGGCGGTGTCAAGCAATCGGGCCTGGGGCGCGAGGGTTCGGTCTACGGCATGGACGACTTCACCGAGATGAAATACGTTTGCCTGGGGGGGATTTAGGCGGGCGCAAGATCGGTTCCGGCGCGGATCCCCGGCAATCCGTGTCGGATGCTCACACGCCGCCTTGAACCCGCCAGCCAGCAAAACAGGTGATCGGTACGATCGTTGGCCGACACCACATCGGTACGATCGTCGGCCGACACCACATAAGAATGGCGCACTCGCAATGAACTGCACCCCAAAAGCCGGACATCAATCCAACCTTTGGGGTGTTTTTCATGCGGGTGCGCCATTTTCCTTGCCGGCGCGATCCATCAGCGCCGCTGCGGATCGGCCTTGTTGATCAAGCCGCCTCGCGCGACATCTTGCGGCGATCCTGCTCTTTCAGGTAGCGCTTACGCAGGCGGATGCTCTTGGGCGTGACTTCCACGAGCTCATCATCGGAAATGAACTCGACCGCGTACTCAAGGTTCAGGTCGATCGGCGGCACCAGGCGCACTGCTTCGTCGGTGCCTGAGGAACGGACGTTGGTGAGCTGCTTGCCCTTAATCGGGTTGACCACGAGATCATTGTCACGGCTGTGGATGCCGATGATCATGCCCTCGTAGACCGGATCATTGTGCGAAAGAAACATGCGACCTCGATCCTGCAACTTCCACAGCGCATACGCGACCGCGGCTCCGTCATCCTGGCTGATGAGTACGCCGTTGCGACGCTCGCCCAGAAGGCCGTCTTTTACCGGGCCGTAGGCGTCAAACGTATGGCTCATCAGGCCATTGCCGCGCGTCATGGTCATAAAATCGCCCTGAAACCCAATCAGGCCGCGGGCTGGCACGCGATATTCGAGCCGCGTGCGTCCCCTGCCGTCGCTGACCATGTCAAGCAACTCGGCCTTGCGCTGGCCCAACTCTTCCATGACGACGCCCTGGGTCGCATCCTCGAGGTCGATGGTCAGGTTTTCGTAGGGCTCGAGCTTTACGCCGTTTTCTTCGTGAAAGACCACGCGCGGGCGGGACACCGCCAGCTCATATCCCTCGCGACGCATGGTTTCGATGAGAATCGTCAGGTGCAACTCGCCGCGCCCCGACACTTCAAAAATCGTATCATCATCGGTTTCGCGCACGCGCAAGGCCATGTTCGACTTAAGCTCGCGATTGAGCCGGTCGCGAAGCTGGCGGCTGGTGACGAACTTGCCTTCACGGCCGGCCAGCGGACTGGTGTTCACCATGAAGTTCATGGTGAGCGTCGGTTCGTCGATCATCAGCATCGGCAACGCCTCGGGGGCGTCGGGTGCACAGATGGTCGTGCCGATTGCCAGCTCTTCGATTCCGTTGATCAGCACGATATCGCCCGCAAGCGCCTCAGGCACCACTTCGCGCTCCAGCCCCTTGAACGATAGAACCTGGTTGATCCGCCCCTTGAAGGTTTCACCATCGGGGCCGTTCATGCAGATGACTTCCATGCCGGGTTTGATGCGGCCGCGGCGGACCCGGCCAATGCCGATCTTGCCAACATAGCTGCTGAAGTCAATCGAGGAGATCTGCAATTGCAGCGGGCCTTCCACATCGGCGTCGCGCTGCGGCACGTACTTCACGATGGCGTCAAACAGCGGACGCATATCGCCCTCGCGCACATCTTCGGTCGGGCCGGCGTAGCCGTTCAGGCCCGAGGCGAAAATGACGGGAAAATCGAGTTGCTCTTCGGTCGCGCCAAGTTTGTCGAAGAGCTCGAACGTGGCGTTGATCACATAGTCGCAGCGTGCGCCGGGACGATCCACCTTGTTGATAACGACGATTGGCTTGAGGCCGAGCGCAAGTGCTTTCTTTGTCACGAAGCGCGTCTGGGGCATCGGGCCTTCAACGGCATCGACCAGCAGCAACACGCCATCGACCATCGACAGAACCCGCTCGACCTCACCGCCAAAATCGGCGTGGCCCGGGGTATCGACGATATTAATGTGCGTGCCTTCATACTCAACAGCACAGTTCTTGGAAAGAATCGTAATGCCACGTTCCTTTTCAAGGTCGTTGGAATCCATCACCCGTTCGGTCATTTTTTCGTTCGAACGGAACGTGCCGGATTGGCGAAGCAACTGGTCAACGAGGGTCGTCTTGCCATGATCGACGTGGGCGATGATGGCGACGTTACGCAATGCGCGAGACATAGATGTCCTTTAGTGTGTCACGACGGGCGAATCGCCCACCGCGGATTTCGATTCGGGGCCGGGCACCAGGCCGGCCGGCAATTGGTGCATTTCCAGCAACATGCGCTCGGGCAATTCCATGGACTGCAACGCCTCGAGCGCGATGGCGTTATCCAGACTGAACGGGCCCACCTGCGTGCGCCGCAAGGCCGAGAGGTGCGCAAAACATCCAAGCACACGCCCGATATCCTGCGCCAGCGTGCGGATATAGGTGCCCTTGCTGCAGGCCACCTCGATCTGTGCGTGCATCGGCTCAAACGATAGCAGCCGTATGTGACGAATCGTGATCTGCCGTGGCTCGCGCTCCAGGACAATGCCCTGACGGGCGTACTCATACAGCGGTTTGCCATCACGCTTGAGTGCCGAAATCATTGGCGGAATCTGGCTTTGCGGGCCCACGAAGCTTTCGAGGACCTTTTCCAGATCTGCCTGATTGACCCCGGCGAACCCAGGCGCCGCCTGCGCGACCTCCAGCCCCGTGAGGTCACCCGAATCGGTTTCGCTTCCGAAGGCAATCGTCGCGAGGTAAGTCTTGTCGGCGTTGAGCATTGCGCCGGATATCTTCGTGGCCCGACCCATGCAGCACACCAGCAGGCCGGTCGCAAACGGATCGAGCGTGCCGGTATGTCCGGCCTTTCGCGCATCCATGGCGCGCCTCGCTCGCTGCAAGGCGTGGTTACTCGACAAACCCACAGGTTTGTCCAGCAATAATACGCCGTCGAGCACGCGCCCGCGTTGCTTTGCCATCGTCAGATTCCGGAAATAAAAAAGACGACAGCGTCAGCGCTGGTCTTCAGGCTCGTCAGGAAGGCCCGCGTACTGCCCGGGTAGATTTGCCTGGTCGATCAATTGGGACATTGCAATGCCCCGCTTCAGCTGCGGATCATGGAAGAAACGCAGCGTCGGCACTGTATGGATGTGAAGCAGCTTGAACAACAGGGAGTGCAGCCACCCCGCCTTTTCATTCAGCAGGTTGGCTGCAAGCTCGGGCTCTGCCCCCAGCACAGTGAAGTACACCTTGGCGTGGGCATAATCCGCTGACAGTTCGACGCCCGACAGCGTGATCAGTCCGGCGCGGGATATATCGATCTCGCGCTGAATGATCACCGCCAGATCCTTCTGGATCTGGTCGGCGAGCCGAATGTTTCGGCCGGAGGCGGATTTTTGTTTGTGGCGGGAGGACATCGATAATGGGTCAGAGCGTACGCGCGACTTCCTTGATTTCAAAGATTTCGAGTTGATCGCCGACTTGCAGATCGTTATTGTTGCGCAGCGTGACGCCGCAATCGAAGCCAGACTTGACCTCGCGCACATCGTCCTTGAAGCGACGCAGCGAATCAATCCAGCCCGACCAGTGCACGACGTTGTCGCGCAACAGACGGACCTGCGAATCGCGGCGCACCAGGCCATCGGTCACCATGCAGCCGGCGACGGTGCCGATGCGGGAGATCGTATAGACCTCGCGAATCTCGACCATGCCGATGATTTCCTCGCGCTTTTCAGGCGCAAGCATGCCCGACATCGCTGCCTTGACCTCATCGACCGCGTCGTAAATGATGTTGTAGTAGCGGATATCCACGCCATTGGCCTCAGCATGCTTCTTGGAGCTTGCATCGGCGCGCACGTTGAACCCGATGATGACCGCACCGGAGGCAATTGCCAGGTTGACGTCGCTTTCGGAGATCCCGCCAACGGCGGCGTGTACGACCTGCACACGCACTTCGGCGGTCGAGAGTTTGACCAGGGAGTTAACCAGCGCTTCCTGTGAGCCCTGCACATCGGTCTTGACGATGAGCGAGAGGGTCTGGGAGCCTTCGGCGACGCTGTCGAACATCGATTCAAGCTTGGCCGCCTGCTGGCGTGCCAGTTTGACGTCCCGGAACTTGCCCTGACGGAAGAGCGCGATTTCGCGCGCCTTGCGCTCGTCGGCAAGCGACATAATCTCGTCACCCGCTGCCGGAACCTCGGTGAGCCCCTGGATTTCAACCGGAATCGACGGGCCGGCCGACTGGATCGGCTTGCCGTTTTCATCAAGCATTGCGCGAACACGCCCATAACTTGCGCCGGCCAGGATGACATCGCCGCGATGCAGCGTGCCGCTCTGGACGAGAATGGTCGCCACCGGGCCACGACCCTTGTCCAGGCGCGCCTCAATGACCAGGCCTTTGGCCGGAGCATCGACTGCAGCGGTGAGCTCGAGAATTTCGGCTTGCAGCAAGACGTTTTCAAGTAATTCGTCGATGCCCACACCCGTCTTGGCGGAAACGCTCACGAACGGAACGTCGCCACCGTACTCTTCCGGCACGACTTCCTCAACGACGAGTTCCTGCTTGACGCGCTCGGGATTAGCGTCTGGCTTGTCGATCTTGTTGACCGCGACCACGATCGGCACGCCGGCGGCGCGCGCATGGTGAATCGCTTCCTTGGTCTGGGGCATGACGCCGTCGTCGGCCGCGACGACCAGGATGACGATGTCAGTGGCCTTGGCGCCGCGGGCACGCATTGCCGTGAACGCCTCGTGGCCCGGCGTATCCAGAAAGGTCACCATGCCACGGTCCGTCTGGACGTGGTAGGCGCCGATGTGCTGCGTGATGCCGCCTGCTTCGCCCGACGCCACTTTGGCGCGGCGAATGTAGTCAAGCAGCGAGGTCTTGCCGTGGTCGACGTGGCCCATGACGGTCACGACCGGTGCGCGTGGCAGCAGCGCGGCATCCTCGTGGGGGACTTCCTCGTCGAGGAAGGCTTCCGGATCGTCGAGTTTTGCCGCGATCGCCTTATGGCCGAGTTCCTCGACCACGATCATCGCGGTTTCCTGGTCAAGCACCTGGTTGATCGTGACCATCTGGCCGAGCTTCATGAGGTGCTTGATGACCTCGCCGGCCTTGATCGACATTTTGTGTGCGAGATCCGCCACGCTGATGGTTTCAGGCACGTGGATGTCGCGGGCAATGAATTCAACAGGAGCGGGTTCGCGGCGATCCGCCTGTTGCGATTGCGAACCGCGCGGAGCTTTCTTGCCCGACTTGTTGCCTTTGCCGCCCGCACGCCAGCCGTCACGACCCGGCACGGCCGGACCATCACGCTTCTCGGGTGGTTTTTTGCGCGAAGCATCGTCAGACCAGGTCGAGGAAACCTCGCCGGACTTGATGACCTTCTTGCCGACGGAATCGGATGCCTTCTTGTCCGCGCCTTTTGCGGCGGCGGGCTTGTGCAACGTGCCCGACAACGTGCCGGCCTCAGGTTCGACCTTGGGAACCTTGCGCGGACGATTCAGCATATCCCGCAGGGCGGCGGCTTCGGCCTCCGAGACACGACGTGCCTCGTCTCGTTGCCCCTCGCCGACTGCCGGCGCTGGCGCCGACGCGGCCGTGGGCGGAATTGCCCTGCCGCGCACCGGCTTCCCAGTGCGCACCTGCGGTGTTTCGGCCGCAGCGACAATTGCCGGCGCTGCGACAGACGGAGTGGCAAGCGCTTGCGGCGCGGCTGGCGGTATTGTGGCTTCGTCGGCGGCAGCAGTCGCTGCCTGCACAACGGGTGCCGCGGGTTGTTCTTCAGGCGCGGCTTCGCTTTCGGCGACAGGCGCGATCGCAGTCGCAGGCTGGTCGGCGACGGGTGCTTCGGGCTGATCGGCCGGAGGCTGCTCCGTGGCGACGGCCTCGGGCGCGGCGACGATTTCGCTTGCCGGCGCCGACTCGATTGCCGCGGGCTGGCCGACGGACTCCTGCGTATCCACCGGGGCTTGCTCCGCCACGGCTGGTGAATCGGCTTGGGGCTCGTAATCGCCCTGCCCCTCGTCAGCCTGGCCGGCGCCCAACGACGCGCGAAGCGCTTCGTCGGCGGCCTGAGCGGCGACGTCGCCTGGCTCGGGCGTGTCGCGCTTGACGAACACACGCTTTTTGCGGACTTCAACCTGAATCGTGCGCGAGCGGCCAGTACCGTCTGCCTGGCGAATTTCCGAGGTCTGGCGACGGGTCAGCGTGATCTTCTTGCCTTCGGTGGCCCCATGCGAACGACGCAGGGATTCGAGAAGCCTGGCCTTGTCGCCATCGGTGACACCATCGTCCACGGAACTGAGTTCGACACCAGCCGCGCGCAACTGCTCAAGCAGCACGTTGGCGGGCATTTTCAGTTCAACGGCGAACTGGGCGACTGTATTACTCGACATGGGCTCTCTCTTACCTTTTTTTGCAGCGTTACAACTCTGGGCGGACGACTCGGCCTGCGGCTGGGATGTTATTGATCCTCGAACCAGTGTGCCCGCGCCGCCATGATGAACTTGCTGGCAGACTCTTCATCGAGACCCGCGATCTCCGCGAGCTCGTCGGTGGCGAGTTCGGCCAGGTCGTCCCGGGTATTGATATTGCTTAGTGCAAGCTTGGCGACGAGCTCGGGGGTCATGTCCTCAAGCGACAACAGATCCTGGGCAGTCTCGACGCGCTCTTCCTGGGCGATGGCCTCGGTCAGCAGCGCGTTGCGCGCACGGGTGCGCAGCTCGTTGATCGTGCCTTCATCGAACGATTCGATCTCGAGCAGCTCCTGCATTGGCACGTACGCGATTTCCTCGAGGCCGGTAAAACCCTCGTCAATCAGGATATCGGCCACTTCCTCGTCTACGTCGAGGCGGCTCATGAATATATTGCGCAGATCAGCGCGCTCGAGTTCCTGGCGACTCTGGCTTTCTTCCGGCGTCATGATGTTGATCTGCCAGCCGGTCAGCTCGGAAGCAAGGCGCACGTTCTGCCCTTTCGAACCAATCGCCTTGGGAAGGTTTTCTTCGTCGACCACGACATCCATGGCGTGGCGGTCTTCGTCCACGACGATCGATTCGACGTTGGCCGGCGCGAGCGCGCCGATGACGAACTGCGCCGGATCTTCAGACCACAGGACGATATCGACCTGCTCGCCGCCGAGTTCGTTGCGCACGGCCGTCACGCGTGAACCGCGCATCCCGACACAGGTTCCAATCGGATCGATGCGCTTGTCGTAGGCAATGACGGCGATCTTGGCGCGCACGCCCGGGTCGCGGGCTGCGCCCTTGATTTCAAGCAATCCCTGCTCGATTTCCGGCACTTCGTTCTCGAAGAGCTGGCGGATGAACTCCGGAGCCGTGCGCGACAGGATGACCTGCTGGCCGCGCGCCGTGCGGTCGATCTTGAGCACGTAGGCACGAATCCGATCGCCAATCCGGAGGTTTTCCTTCGGAATCATTTCGCTGCGGGGAAGACGCGCCTCGATCTTGCCGGTCTCGATGATCGCGTCGCCCTTGTCCATGCGCTTGATCGAACCCGAGATAATCGTTTCGCCGCGCTCAAGGAAGTCGTTAAGCACCTGTTCGCGCTCGGCGTCACGGATGCGCTGCAGGATTGCCTGCTTTGCAGCCTGCGCCCCGATGCGACCAAACTCGACGGGCTCAAGCGCCTCTTCGATGTATTCGCCCACTTCGATATCGGAGACGACTTCGAGCGCGTCGGAAAGCATTTCCTCGCGATCGGGCTCCTGGAGGCCGGCTTCGTCGGGCACGACGAGCCAGCGACGGAAACCTTCGTGCTCACCATCCGTGCGGTTGACCGACACCCGAATATCCGCGTCTTCCTTGAAGCGCTTTTTCATGGCCGAAGCAAGCGCACCTTCGAGCGCATCGAACACCACATCGCGCGTGACGTTTTTCTCGCGCGCCAGCGCGTCCACCAACAGAAGAATTTCGCGACTCATCGCTTTTTGCCCTTGAAATCCAGAACCGGATCCAGCTTCGCACGCTCGACGTCGGAAAACGCAAACGTGACCTGACGGAACTCGCCCTTTTTTGCCTCGAATTCGATCGAAAACCGCTCCGCGAGCGGATCGCCAACGGTGTCCTCACCCTGCGACGCATGGGTCAGAACACCCGAAAATACTTTTTGGTTGTTGACGGCTTCCCGCAACTTCAGCTCGACGCGCTCACCCGCAAAACGACGAAAATCCGCCTGAGTCTTGAGTGGGCGATCCACGCCGGGGGAGCCGACTTCCAGCCGCCTGTAGTCGATGTTCTCTACCTCGTATACCC
>CAITPF010000283.1 GCA_903894155.1 uncultured beta proteobacterium
CCCTCGTCCCGGTCCTGATGTTGCTGTTCATTCGCGGATCGATCCTGCCGGAATCCCGCAACCCGATCAATCGCGCATTGATCTGGGTCTACCGGCCCATCATCGCGTGGGTCATGCGGTGGAAGAAAACCACATTGCTGGCCGCCGTTGCGATCCTGGCCGTGACGATCTATCCGGCGAGCCGGCTCGGATCGGAGTTCATGCCCACGCTCAACGAGGGAACGCTGTTTTACATGCCGGCATCGTTGCCGGGCATGTCGATCACCAAAGCAGCCGAACTGTTGCAGACGCAGAACAAGATCATCAAAAGCTTTCCCGAAGTCGCGTCCGTGTTTGGCAAGGCGGGGCGCGCCAACACCGCAACCGACCCGGCGCCCACGGAAATGTTCGAGACCGTCATCAACCTGAAGCCGGAGTCCGAATGGCGCAAGGCAATGACGATCGACAAGCTTATTGCCGAGATGGATCGGGCGCTGCAGTTTCCCGGCGTCTCCAATGCGTGGACGATGCCCATCAAGGCGCGAATCGACATGCTCTCGACCGGCATCCGCACGCCCATTGGCATCAAGGTTTTCGGCAAAAATCTCGACGAGATGGAAAAGCTTGCCCGCGAAATCGAAGCGGTCGTCAAGAAAGTTCCGGGTACGACTTCCGCCTATGCCGAGCGGATCACGGGAGGCTACTACCTGAATATCGATCCGGATCGCGCCCAACTTGCTCGCTATGGCCTGAGTGTCGGCGACATGCAGGAGGTGATCGCCTCCGCGCTTGGCGGGGAGCCCATAACGACTACCGTTGAAGGCCGTGAACGCTTTGGCGTCACGCTGCGCTATCCCCGCGAACTGCGCGCGGATCCGCAGCAAATCGCCAGGGAAGTTCTGGTGCCCACCATGAACGGCGGCATGGTGCCGCTCGGCCAGATCGCCCGGATTGAGATCGACAGGGGCGCCCCGGCGATTCGCACTGAAAACGCGCTCTTGTCGGTCTACATCTTCGTCGATATCCGCGATCGCGACATCGGCGGCTACGTGGCGGATGCACGCAAAGCCGTTGCGGATCAGGTGAAATTTCCCCCGGGCTACTACGCCGCCTGGAGCGGGCAATTTGAATCCATGGAGCGTGCCATCGCAAAGATGAAGGTCGTCGTTCCCCTGACGCTTGCGCTGATTTTCCTGCTGCTGTACCTCAACTTCGGGCGCCTGACCGAGTCGCTGATCGTGATGCTTTCGGTTCCGTTTGCCCTGGTGGGAGGTATCTGGCTGATCTGGTGGCTCGACTACAACCTTTCGGTCGCGGTCGCGGTGGGGTTCATTGCGCTGGCGGGCGTTGCGGCCGAGACGGGGGTTGTGATGCTGATCTATCTGGACAACGCCTGGGATGCGGTGCTCAAGGATCGGCGACGCCAGGGCGTCGCACCGGGCGTTGCGGATCTGTATGGCGCGGTCATGTCCGGCGCGGTCGATCGGGTGCGACCCAAGATGATGACCGTCGTTGCCATCATGGCGGGGCTCTTGCCCATCATGTGGGGCACCGGCACGGGGTCTGAGGTCATGCGGCGCATCGCGGCACCGATGGTCGGGGGGATGATTTCATCGGCAGTCCTCACGCTGGCGGTGATCCCCGCCATTTATGCGCTGGTGAAGCAACGAAGTATCAGGTGAGAAGACCGCGGACGCGGCAGTCTTGTGAGGACCAGGCGTGCAAGTCGCGCCTGATGCTGGTCACGTTTTCCCGCGGGGGACGTCAGGCAAGGTGACGCGTTGTCGGGCGTGCTTCAGGCCTCGCGATCCTGCCAGTCTTCCCAGGGGACGTCGTGGGTATCGACATACTTTTTGACCGCGGCGCCCACGGTCGGAAAGAAGGCCTCCTCGCCGAGTTGCTTGAAGAGCCCGAACCGCTTGAGCTTATCCTTCACCGGATC
>CAITPF010000284.1 GCA_903894155.1 uncultured beta proteobacterium
CAAAGTGACGTTTTCGAGAATGGTTCGCCAAGGCAAAAGAAGATCTCTCTGCAATTGATACGCGACCTTGCCTTTAAGGTCGTGTATTGACTGGCCTTCGAGTTGCAGGCTTCCCGTGGTGGCCGACTCAAGCCCTGCGATGACGTTGAACAACGTGCTCTTGCCGCAACCGCTTGGTCCGACAATCGACACAAACTCATTTCGACGAAGTTCAAAAGATACCGGTGCAAGTGCCTGGACTTGACCGGACTTGCTCTCAAACGTCTTGGAAATGCCTTGCACACTTAAATAGGTGCTCATGTGTTCGATTCGCGTTAACAGGGTTCAAATGGAACTGTGCTGTCGGGCAACTGGACGTTAAACGGCTCTGGTTGCCCATACCTTTCCGTCCGAAGATGGGGTTCGACTCAATTCAACTGAATATTCGTAAATGTCTGGCCTGTACTGGACGGCGATCAGCTCAACGGGGCGGTCGGACAAGTCATAAACCACGCGCTCTGAAAGCAGGAGTGCGTCGCCGCGCTCGATGTGCAATGCCCGCGCGACTTCCGCCGTTGCCGCGATCGCGCTGATCCTTTGCTCGGCGTGACCGATTTCAATGCCAGCCAGTTCCAGCAATTCAATCAGCGGTCGCGAGGACATCTCTTCGGTATGAAGCCGCCTCTTGACGAATCCGGGCAGGTAAGTCACCGCATAGGAAAATGGAACGTCGTTGAGTCGGCGGATACGAACCGACCAAAGCACGGGGGTCTTGTGCTTGACCTGCAGCTTGCTCGCGACCTCTGCGCTTGCCGGGACCATTTCATGCGCAAGCAACTCAACCGTCGTCAAATCACCCATGCGACGATTGTTTTCAATCATGCCCTCGACGCCAGCGATCAACTGGGTGTGGGGGCGGTAGGGCGCAACGATGGAGGGCTTGCCCTGCTGGCGCACGATGAGACCGCGCGCAGCGAGTTCTTCGAGAGCACGACGCGCGGTGATTCGGGAGACCTTGAGAGACGTAACCAGCTGACTTTCACTAGGAAAGGAATTATTCGGACTAAACGTTCCGTCGAGAATTCGGTCTCGCAGAAAAGCGAATATCTGATGGTAAATAGGGGTCGGCAATGATTTGTTGACGCAGAACCCCCCCCATCCGTCAGCGCGGGACGGCTGGCGGTTCGGTTCAGCGGACGACTTGGCAGGGGAATTCGGCTTCATCGGGCTTTTCGACAAAAGGCAGGAATGCGATTCACTTACGTGTCATTGCTTCTTGTCTGCCAAATACCGGCTTTCAAGTTCAATGAACCCCGGATAATCAAACAAGTTCCATAGCCCTCGGTGGTCGAGCATTTGATCGGATAGTGCTTGACTCGAGCCCTTCGATGCTAATTCGTCGTACAGCAGCTTTCCCACTGCGGCGAATAGCCGGGTGATCGAATTGGGGAATATCGCAATCTTGAATCCAATTTCGGCAAGCTGGCTTGCGTCAAGCAGAGGCGTGCGGCCTCCCTCGACCTGATTGGCCAGTGTTGGCGCGTTGACCGCTTGGTTGATTGCCCGCATTTCGTCCACTGATTCCGGAGATTCGACGAAGCACACGTCCGCGCCAGCTTCGGCGTATGCATTGGCTCGATCGATCGCCTCGTCGATTCCATGCGTCGTGCGCGCATCGGTGCGCGCGATGATGACGAGATCCGGATCATTGCGTGCGTCGACTGCGGCCTTGATCCGGCCCGCCATTTCTGCAACTGAGACGATTCGCCGTCCGGGTTCGTGACCACACCGCTTGGGCCAGTCCTGATCCTCAAGCTGTATGCCGCTGATTCCTGCACGCTCAAATTCCCTGACGGTTCGTATCACGTTCAGTGGGCCGCCGTAACCGGTGTCGGCGTCTGCGATGATGGGCATGGTTGTGATGTCGGCCATTCGCTTGGCTTGATCGAGGATTTCCGCGAAGGAAAGAAGTGCGATGTCGGGAGCCCCTAGCCGCGTGATCGAGACGCCGGAGCCGGTCATGTAGGCTGCGGCGCATCCCGACTTCTCGGCAAGGCGAACGGTCAGGCAATCGAATACTCCGGGCGCAATGATGAGCCCTGGGTTTTCGAACAAGGAGCGCAATCGGCGATTTTTGTCCGTGTGGCTACCCAGGGACAGCGGCATCTTATCGTTGGTCATATCTGCGGATTATAAAAATAGTAATGTTCGGTTGTTATAACAAGTAGCCGCGTTCAAGGCAATAAATCGTTCACCCTGGCCACACGCTTGAGATCGATCACCTAATCCGCCAAACGGGCACGGCAGAAACACGAGTTTGCGTGAGGCGATTGAAATTCGGATCTGCGAATTCGCATCATTGACTGCACGCCCGCCCGTGCCGGGGCTGCCGGGATCAAGAAAAATGCCCGAGCGAGTCGGGCATTCTGATGCTGGTGCAGCGATCGATTGGGCGATCGATCATGGTATCGATCATGGTATCGATCGCGGTATCGAGCATGCGGGCGGTGCACTGAGCCGGCATGTCGCCGGCGGCAACAGCGAAATATTGGGGTTAATACGGATGCGGGATTAGCGTTGTCGGCGCATTCTTTGTCTCTGCCCAATATTAATAATAGTTATCGCATTGTAATAACGCAATAAGGATTGCCGGTGAACAAATTCATTCTGACCGACGTCGTAGACCGCGTCGGGATCATTACCCTGAATCGCCCCGAGAAGCTCAACGCATGGAATGCCATGATGCGTGATGAGATTATCGCGATGCTCAAGGCATACGATGCCGATCCAGCCGTCAGCGCAATCATCATGACCGGTTCTGGCGACCGCGCGTTCTGTTCTGGCCAGGATCTCGAAGAAGCGATGAGCTTTGACGTGGCGCGCTCGACAGACTGGATGCACGAGTGGGAGAACTATTACGGCGTGCTGCGCCATTTGACCAAACCCCTGATCATGGCTCTGAACGGGCTGGCGGCGGGTTCAGCTTTTCAGGTCGCCCTGCTTGGCGACATCCGCGTAGGGCATCCCGGTGTTTCCATGGGTCAGCCCGAAATCAATTCTGGCATCTGTAGCGTGACGGGCCCCTGGATCATGCGAGAAATGCTGGGGATGTCCCGCACGACCGAACTTACACTCACGGGGCGGCTCATGCCGGCTGAAGAGTGTCATCACGTAGGCATTCTGCACCATGTTGTTGCGGCCTCCGAGGTCATGCCCACCGCGATGGCGATCGCCAAGGACCTTGCATCCAAACCGCCCGTTGCCTTTAGACTCAACAAGCAGCGCCTGGCGGAAATGACGGAGGCGAGCTTTCTGGAGACCATCGAGGCCAGCATACGCATCCACGCTGAGTCGTATGCCACCGGAGAGCCCCATCGCGTCATGGCTGAGTTCTACAGCAAGCGCGCGAAATAGTACGCAGCCCACGCTGACCGCTATCACATCGACCCTGATTCAGATTCACCTGTAGACGATGCCATCCCTCAATTGAATGGAAAGGACCCGAGTCATGAACACATTCAGTACGTCTCGCCGTAGTCTTATCAAGAGTGCTGGTGGTGGCTTGGCCGCACTTGCGCTGCCCACATCGCTGTTCGCGCAGAGCAAGCAGATCGTCGTGGCAGACCCCGGCGGGCCGTACTCGGCCGCCTTCCGCAAGGGCTTCTACGATCCGTTTGAAAAAGCCACTGGCATCAAGGTGGTCAACGTTGCTAGAGAGGCCCAACCTCTCGCGCAGTTCACTGCGATGGTGCAGACCAAGAATTACATTTGGGATGTCACGATGCTGACATTGTCGGCCGACGTGCTCGCGCTTGAGGCGGCCGGTCTGCTTGAACCCATGGGGCTTACACACGCAGACTTCCCCGGGCTCATGCCGGAGGCGATCACGCCAAACTGGCTTGGGGTTGACGTCTACGCGGCTACATTGGCTTACCGGACGGATAAGTTTAAACAAGAGACGCCCAAAAATTGGGTCGACTTCTGGGATGTTAAAAAATTCCCTGGGCGACGTTCGCTGCGCCGTAATGCAATCGATACGCTTGAGCAGGCACTGATGGCTGATGGTGTGCCTATCGATAAGCTCTATCCGCTCGACATAGACCGTGCGTTGCGCAGTCTGGACAAGATTCGCTCGCACATCTCTGTGTGGTGGACCAGTGGGGCACAGTCCATGCAGTTGATTCAGTCCGGCGAGGTGGATATGATCGGCTGCTGGAATGGCCGTTCGCAAGCCGCCATCGATGGCAAGGCACCGGTTGCGATCGTCTGGAACCAAGGCCTATATTCGATTGAAGGCTGGGGGATTGCCAAGGGATTGCCCAAAGCAGCGGAGGCGAAGGCGTTTGTCAAATTTTGCGCAGATGCCGCCAGGCAGGCCGCCTTCACGGAATTGCTTGGATACGGGCCAACCAATCTGAAAGCGTTCGATCTGGTTCCACCCGAGCGCGCCAAGATTCTTCCCACTGCGCCAAACAACCTGGCGGGCATGCGGTTGGCGAGCCCACAGTGGTGGGAGACAAATCGGCAGGTCGCAAGCGAGCGGTTCAACGCTTGGGTCATTGGCTGACAACTGCAAGCCTGACATGCTGCGCCGATGAAAATCAAGGTTGAAACGCGAGGCCTGGGCAAGCGCTACAAGGAAGTCGTTGCGCTTGCACCAACCGACCTCCAGGTGCAGCATGGCGAATTTCTCACATTGCTCGGACCTTCCGGCTCCGGCAAGACGACACTTTTGCAGATGATTGCCGGTCTTGTCATGCCGACACAAGGGCGTCTGCTGATCGATGGGGTCGACGCCACCGATATTCCCGCCTCAGCGCGCGGCGTTGGCCTCGTATTCCAGAGCTATGCGCTTTTTCCCCACATGAGCGTGGGTGACAACGTCGCGTATCCGTTGCGTATGCGACGCGTTGCGCGTGACCAGATCAAGCGATCCGTGCATGACGCGCTGACGATGGTGCGGATGCAGGATTTTGCAGGTCGCTACCCTTCGGAGTTGTCGGGGGGGCAGCAACAACGAGTCGCGCTGGCGCGGTGCTTCGTATACCGGCCCAGCGTCATCCTGCTCGATGAGCCCCTTGGTGCGCTTGATAAGAAATTGCGCGAGCACATGCAATTGGAAATACGGCGGCTACACCGGGAGCTAAACGCAACATTTATATACGTCACGCACGATCAGGAAGAAGCGCTGACGATGTCCGATCGTATCTGCCTGATGAACGATGCCCGGATTGAGCAAATCGGCACGCCGCGCGACCTGTACGATCGCCCCGAGTCGCGCTTTGCGGCCGATTTTTTAGGGCATTCAAATCTCCTTGACGCGGAGGTTTACGCTGGCGTTCTGAATTGGCGTGGCCTGTCGCTGCCCATTCCGCAAGAGTCGGCCGAGTTTGTCGGACCTGCCTCGCTGCTTGTTCGTCCGGAATCGGCCGAACTGGTAGCGCCTGGCACCGGCTTCATTCGGGGGGTCGTGTCACAAGCGATCTTTACCGGATCCGACATGCGGGTGATCATTGACATCGGCGACGGTCAGCAATTCTTCGTGCGCACGAATCGCGAGCTAGCGCGCGCTCCCGGTGACACGGTCGGGATTACGTGGAACGCCCGTGAATCGGTGCTTCTGACACGATAGCCAACATGCCCTGGCCGATCATCATCCCACGGACGCACAGACACCTGCTCCCCGCGCTGCCGGCGTTCCTCTTCCTGGCGTTCTTTTTCGGCGTACCGGTCTTTGAAATTTTGCGCAAGTCGTTGCAGGCGACGCCGACGACTATTGGTTTGGATCAGTTTGCCCGACTGATCGCCAACCCGGTGTATGTCAAGGTGCTTGGCAATACCTTCCTGATTTCGCTGCTGACAGCGCTGGGAAGCGTCTTATTGGGCTATCCGATTGCGTATTTCCTGAGCCGTCTTTCTGACCGATCGCGCAGCCGATGGTTAATCTGGCTGCTGATTCCCTTCTGGACGAGCTATCTGGTCAAGACCTTTGCCTGGATCCTGGTGCTGTCGCGCACGGGCGTGATCGGCACCACGCTCATTGCACTTGGGCTGACCGATAATCCGCCGGCGCTTTCGCCATCGCTCCTGGCCGTGATCATCGGCATGGTGCATTCACTGTTGCCACTTGCAGTCATGACCATGCTGCCCATCATGCAGGGAATCGAGCACAGACTCATTCAGGCGTCTGAAACGCTCGGCGCATCGCGGACCGAAGCCTTTTTTACGGTCTATTTGCCTCTTTCGATGCCGGGAGTCGCCGCAGCCGCGTTGCTGGTCTTCATCACGACACTGGGCTTCTTCATTGTGCCTGCACTGTTGGGCACTCCTCGTGACACCATGATTGCTCAACTCGTCATCGCCTCGGTGCTCGAGCTTTTCAACATGCCGTTTGCAGGGGCGCTTTCGGCATTGCTGCTTGGGTGCTCGATTCTGGTCTTTTTGTTGTATGACCGCCTCGTTGGCCTATCAACGTTGGGCGGTGATAACGCCACGGCGCCGAGATCCGGGGCACGTTATATGCCGCTGCTGATGTTTATTTCACGCGTGCTCCATCAGTTGGGGTGTGCAATGCGACGACTCCGCCCGTTCGCTCCCCGTCATCAGGGCGGACAGTTCGCAGGATATCGGGCGGCCTCCCCAGGCCTGCGTGCCTACGCCTGGATCGTCATGGCGTTACTTTTCCTGCCCATCGCGATTGTGTTGCCGATTGCGTTCACAGACTCGGCATTTTTGTCGTTTCCACCTCAGGGGTTTAGCCTGCGCTGGTTCGGCAATTTCTTTTTCTCGACCGTCTGGCAGACAGCCTTGCTTCGCTCATTGGGGGTGGCCACGGTCACTGCGGGCATCGCGGTCTTACTCGGATTCCTGGCAGCCCTGGGGATCAGGGGCATGTCGCCAGCTGCTGCAAAGCTCGGCTTTTCGTTCCTGATTGCTCCTCTGCTGATCCCCCGAATTGTGATCGCAGTCGGTTTGTTCTACTTGTTTGCGCATCTGGGCCTCACGGGAACCGATGCCGGGTTGGTGATTGGTCACACCGTTTTGGCAATTCCTTATGTTGTCGTCACGATGGCCGCAGCGCTCAAGCAATACGACTGGAGACTAGACCATGCTGCCAGCGTGCTTGGCGCCTCACCATTGCGACGGCTGACCTCAGTCATGATTCCTGTCCTTCGGCCATCGATCATCGCCGCTTTCCTTTTCGCGTTCCTTGTATCGTTCGACGAACTCACGATCGCCATTTTCGTCAGTGGCGGTCTCAAGACAACACTGCCCAAGCAGATGTGGGACGACATGCTGATGGCTGCGAATCCTACGCTTGCGGCGGTTTCGTTTTTCCTTGTGGCAACCATCATGCTGATTGTCTACTTGCTTTCCCTGTCGCGACGCAAAGAAGATCACTGAGAAGTCATGCATCCTTATACGCGCTACTTTCCCGTCCGCGCCACCGACGATTGCCTGGATTTGAACAGCGTGCTGTATGCGGGACTGACTCAGGCCTCCTCGCGCCATTTGATGAGCTTCGAGGGCGTTGATTGGGACGTTGCGCGTGTGTCGGCGCTCGTGGTGCAGATCCAGAATTATTTCGCCGAGAAGGGAGTTATTGCCGGGAGCCGCGTGGCGGTCATGGCGCGCAACGATCCGCTACACATTGCACTGATCTACGCCATGGCGCTTTCGGGCATTGTCTGGGTACCGATCAACGTCAAACTCAAGGCGACGGGGATCGAATACGTTTTGCAGCACTGCAAACCCCGCATGCTAATCGTTGATTCTGCTTTCGAATCCGAGGCGACACTTGCCTGCACGCATACAACCTCGATCGAGATCGTCGCGATCGACGCAATTGCGGGATCAGCACATGGTAGCGATACAGCACCCGCCGTTTTCGCCCCGTCCACGCCCCGTCGCGCAGACGTTGATCCTCAGCACCTGCTATGCATCATCTACACCTCCGGCACGACCGGCCCGCCAAAGGGCGTGCTGTTCAGCCATCGCATGATGCGCATCGCGAGCGAATCGGCCAGGATCGTGGCTGGCGTGCGCACTGGAGATCGCCTTTTCTTGTGGGAACCTTTGTGCCATATCGGCGGCGCGCAGATGCTACTGGTGCCGTTCCTGGACGAGGTGACGCTGGTTGCTGTATCCGGATTTTCCGCCAGCAAGTTCTGGGGGCAGGTCATCAGTGGGCGATGCACACACGTGCACTATCTCGGCGGGATCCTGGATATCCTCATGCGGCAGCCAGCCTCGGACAAGCCCGCCACGCATCCGCTTCGCGTAGGGTGGGGGGCGGGTGTGTCCGCATCCGCCTGGCCAGCTATGCGCGAACGGTTTGGGTTCGCCCTGCGGGAATGCTATGGGATGACCGAAGGATCGAGCTTTGCGACGTTCAATCAGACTGATACGCCTGGATCGATTGGGCGACCGATGCGTTGGCTGAAAGTTGAACTTCTGGGCGAGGATGATCAACCGGTTCCGTGCGGGGAGTTGGGGCAGATCGTGCTGTCGTCGGAGGTGCAGGGAATTTTCATGTCGGCATACCTCGACAACCCCGAGGCAACGGCAAAGATGCTGCGCAATGGGAAACTCTACACGGGAGACATTGCGCGTGCAGATGCCGAGGGCAACTATTATTTCGTAGGCAGACAGACCGACAGCATGCGCGTTCGCGGGGAGAACGTATCGGCCTGGGAGATTGAGCGCGCGGTGCTAAATTACCCGGGCATTCGGGCTGCTGCCGCCGTGGGCGTCACATCCGAAGTTGGCGAGCAGGAAGTGCTGCTTTATGTCAATTGGCAGGGCGTCAAGGACGGATCGCTAGCCGCACTGAGCCAATGGCTGGCCGATAAACTGGCCAGCTTTCAGGTGCCACGATTTTATGCGACGGTCGATCGATTCGAACTCACGCCCAGCGAACGCGTTCGTAAACACCTGCTTGCGCGCGATCCGACAACCGCCTGGGATCGGCTGACTGGCTAGCGATGGCCGGAGATGGCCTCGGCCGCGGCGATCACCAGGTTTGCGATCCGCTTTTCGTCTTTTGCGCCATGCCAGCGCGTACGAGAAACTGCGACGTTGACCGCCGCGACCGGATGACCTCGAGCATCAAGAATCGCGGCGGCAGTCGAGATATCGCCAAGATAGTATTCGCTCTCGGTGTGCGAGTAGCCTCGTTCCCGAAACTTCTCAAGGCGTGCGCGTATCTTTTCTGGGTCTGCCACGGTGTGGGAAGTATGCGCCACAAGGCTGGATTGCTCCAGGAGGCTATCGACCTGATCTGCCGGCAATCTTGACATGATGGCCAGGCCGGGTGCGGTGCAATATGCCGGCAGGCGGCTGCCTGTAATCACATGCGGATTCAGCACATGACGACTCACGAACCTGAGTGTGAAGACGATGTCCGTGTGGTCCAGCACGGTGATGTTGGTTGTTTCTTCAGTTTCCCGGCTCAACTGCCGGAGGTAGGGTGCCGCGCGGCTGAGCAATTCGCTCGACGCCATATAGCTGTAGCCGAAATCGAGCAATTTGGGCGATAGGCGATAGCATCGCATCGCCCCATCCTTTTCCAAGTACCCAAGTGCCGTGAGCGTGTAGGTGAATCGCTGCGCTGCGCTCAAGTCCAGATCACTGAGATTGGCAATTTGGGACAGCGTTAGCGTGACCTGTTTTTCGCTGAATGCGGACAGCACACGCATCGCCTTTTCGACAGAGTTCACGAACAACGATGAACTGGCACCTGGCACGCTCTCGCGAACCTTGGCAGCCGATTTGGAGTGTACGACCGTCTGTGCACCAAGCCCGGCGTTGACTGGCGCGCCAAGTGGGCGCTTTATAGGACGGATAGATGCCATTGGGAAGGGATGTGTTTTATATCCCGCAGTTTATCGCAATGTAATAACGTGGACGGAACCGCTCTGGAATCGGTGAGAATCCAGGGAACCGCGAATTTGCACCAATAGCTGCAGGCCCAGCCGTTGCCGGGGATGCGGTGGCCAAGAAAAATGCCTGATCGCGTCGGGCATTCTGATGGTGGTGCTGAATTGGTGACGCCGTGGACCGCAGCGAATTCAATCGCGGAGTACGAGTGCGGCGTGCTGCGGGAATGCGCGTGCTTTGTCTATCTCGTCGCGTCCCGGTGATTCCACTATCCCAGAAGTCCGGGCCATCGTCGTGCCGTGTGCACCAGCGCCAGAATCCACACGACTTCGCCCTGCACTTCGTAAACCAGTCTGTAGTTTTCGTGCGGAATCAACTCGCGCGTGCCTGGAATCTGGCCTGCTTTTCCAAGGTGCGGGTAGTCGGCCAGGCGGCTTGCTGCATCCGCAAAAAGCTCATCCATCCTGATCGCCGCCAGGGGGCTGTCGTGGCTGATGTAGTCGATGACATCGGTTCGGTCTTGCTCGGCAATAGAGGCCCAAAAGACTTTCATGGGCCGACACGCCCCCCCTTGGCCAGCAGATCTGCGCGTCGTGCGGCGAAGCGGGCTTCAACCTCCTCAGCACTGGCGTAGTCACCAACACGGATCTGCTCCCGGGCATTCGCAACCTTGCCACGCAGAAACTCGTCGTACTCCCGCGCCTCACGCTGGCGCTGCACGAACTCGCGCATTAATTCTCGCAGGATCTGGGATGCGGGGCGGTGCGCAACCTCCGCCTCCGCCATGAACTCGGCGCGTAGCTCTGGCTCTAGCTTCATCGTGAATACAGCTTCCTTGGACATGACTCACCCCTCTTTGGCTCATGGCATATTGAGGAAGTATATACGTTGTTAGTATATTTGACGATGAGCTTGACGATGGTCCCTAAGCCCTTGAGTATTCCTCCGGTTGGTTCGTCAGGTTGGGCCATTTACCCACGGCTCACGCGCCATCATTCGTCGCCGGCTTGTTCATCCCCGTCGATGCGGTCGCTGCGTTGGCCGTTCACATGCGCCCAGAACGCGGCCTTGCGCGCGTGTCGCAATCGAATCGCGGCCTCGAAGGCCTCGTGCGACTCCAGCGGCAGCAATCCAATACCCGTCTCTGCGATCTCCTGCAGCCGCCCCCAGTAGCGGGCCGCGTGCAGATAGGCACGGGCATAGGCTCGCGAGAGGACGGCTGTGAGAAGCGCCCTGTAGATGACCGCTTCACCGCGCAGGCGCTGATGGGCTTTCAACGACTGCGCCAGCGATACCAACGCACCATAACCGTCGCCCCGTATGCGGGTTGCTTGGGCCAGCAGGATCGCCTCTGCCGCTTCAGCGTCGCCGATGTCCAGCAGCAGCGTGGCCGCCGTCGCTGGGTCGTCGTGGTTCAGCGCAAGTTGACGGGCTTGCTCCAACGCCTCGCGCCTGAATGCTTCGGGCAGGTGTTCAAGCCAGCGGTGCAGGTCGAATACGGAGATCGATCGCTCGAATATGCGTTGTCGGATGGGTGCGCTTTCGTCATACCGGGCAAGGCGGCCCAGTGCGTCCGATTCCAGACGCTGCCGGGTGTCTTCCATGTGCCCCCATGGCCCATGAAGCCATGTCAAGGCTTCGGCCGGACGGTCGGCCTCAAGGTAGGCCTCGGCGAAGGCCATCTGCTGCATCGCGTTGGGCTGCGGGCTGTAGCCCAACACTGCGCGCACCTTGACATCCGGGTCATGCAGGGACTCGGCAAGCAGCGACAGCGCCGCAGAAATCCTGAACACCTCGCGCGGCGGACTGTCGTCATCTGCGGAGGCCGCAAGGGCGTGAGCCATGCGGCACTCGAACTGTGCCACCAGCGCACGCTGGGCGGGTTCGTCGAGCAACAGGTCCGCACAGCGCAGCAACTCGTCGCGAGCGCCGTACTGGTCGTCGCTGAACAGGCTCACGAGACGGTTTGGCCATTCGCTCGCGGGCGACTCGCAGCGCGCACCGCGTCGCCTATGCAACTGTTGGAATTGTCGGCGCGCTCGAAAAAGGTACCGTCGGCTTCGATGAACGATTCAAACAGCGCCAGCGCGGCAGCGGGATCCTTCGGCAGTAGTTCGCGTTCGACCTGTCCGAGCCAGGCTTCCAGCGTGCGCCCGAACTCGCCTGCCTCGCGATAGCTGAAGTACCTGGACGAACGGCGCCAGGCGGTCAGCGTCTTGCGAAAGCCGGATGCAAGTTCGTCTGGCCGGTCGGCCAGTTGCAGCCGCGTCAGCCGCGCCTGCACAGCCTCGTGGTCATTGGCCAGTTCGATCAGAACGTTCACCAGTGTCGATCGGTCCTGGCGCTTCAGGAAGGTTTCGAGATCGTCGGCCGGTGCTGGTGGCATGTTGACGCTGGCGAAAATCAGTGGGTTGGACTGCCGCTGCTCAGGTCCCAGAACGTCCCCTGCCAATTCGAGATACGTCCCTCGGTTCCACAAGCAGGGCAGTGCCAGACTACCGCGTCGTCGTCAGTCATGCCAGTGTCTACGCGGCGGTTATCGCGCTTGCGGCACTTGAAGCAGACCGGTCCGGGCGTGTTTTCAGGTCGGTCGAAGTCGGATGCATGGGCGACCACCGCGGTGATGAAGTCGGCCATCTTGCGGGCAGATCCCTTTTCTGGCGCGATGTTGCCTTTTTCGTCAAGGTAGTGTCTGGCGTTGATCACGTACACGGTATTTGCTCTTCGCTTTCAGTTGGCTCGCCTGTGCAGAGCAAGTTTAGATCGGCCTTGGCAGCAGGCAATCAAGAAGAACTCTAAATGGCGGGCAGCGCCCGATTGCTTGCATGCCATTCAGACGTGTTACGTAATTTCGTTAATCACTTGCCATGGACGAAAATATGGAACATACCGTGGTCACGCATAACTTCGGCCATATTCACCGCGCGCTACAGCTATTGCGTCGCAAGGGCTGCCCGTGCACATCACCAGTCATCATCATTGAGCAGTTACCGCACTGGTCAATTATTGACCAATCGATTTGAGATAAAACTCAAGGTACTTCGGCGGGGTCCGTCGCGAGTCCTCTAACCCCTTGCAGATTCTTGCGAATATTGCTCCGTCGATTGGATCCTGCGGAATGAAAAGTCCGGCTTTTACGCCATTGAGTACTTTCTCGGCCTCTTCAAGGCGTGCCATTTGATAAAGCACGAAACTGATCTGTCTTACAAACGGGTGATCACCAGGGTGGATGAGGCAGGTTGGGTCATGCGGAACTCCCGGCTTGACGCTGGACAACGAGGCCATCAGGACACGTTTCACCCCATCCCCATCATCATGAGGATCGGTGAGCAAAACAAAAAGATGTTTTCTAGCCAGATCGCTTTGCGGCCCAGACGGGATCAGAAGCGATGCCCTTTTCAGGGGCAAAAACAAGCTCATAACGCCGCAAATAGGCGATCAATTTCCTGCTCAGCCTGAATTTGAGCAGCGAGCTCAATTGCAGATGCTTCGTCGAAACCTAAGGCACGAGCCAGTGCCTCATAGGAGATGGGGTTCGACGAACCTTTCGGATCTTTCCATTCCGCGCAATTCTCATGCGTCCAGTCGCGAATTTCCCACTTGCCCATGGTGCCGAATTTCGCCCAGACGGCCGACAGCACATCAAGCTCGGCTGGTGCCAACTCGTCCAACTCGCTGAGATCCAACGGGCGGCGCAACGACAGTTCGTGGTTTTCCTTGTCAGAAATCCATTCCTCCCAGCCACCTGCGTGAGACTCAACGTCTCCATCCATCAAATTCAGCGTCATTGACAAGACGGGTCCGTGGGGCATCGACACAAGTCGATCGCCAGAAATGGGCCAGCCAAAGGAACGCACGGCCTCTCGATCCGAGAGGTACAGTAGCTTCATCAGCTTTAGATGCGACATGCGCCCGTCTTGGGATTGCCCAAGAAAGAATGCCGCCATCTGCGCTGCTTTGCGCTCACTGAACATTTAGTGCTCTCCGTTTTACAAACAACTCCACCCTCAAACCGAGCTTTCGCAATTCGAAAGACTAATTTAGAGGGTGTCAGCCTGCCCCCTATGGGGATTCAGCATGCCGTGATTCTACGCTTCTGACCGCGCTTTGACCATCAGAGCGGTCCGCTTGACCGGGGATAAAGATTGATCTCCGACGATCCCTCGGGGACGAAAGGTTGTTTATTAACAACAAATTAGAACGATTCGGAATCGGCATTCACCAAAGGCTGGGGGACTTCCTAACCGGCCAATTTGGACAAATTCTTGTCTAGATCGTTCCACCAACAGACTGTCGATCCAGGGGCCTCATTCCTCAGCGGTGATGCTTCCCACTCGATATCCCATCGCCCGGTAGCCTCGCTGCCGCTTGTCCCACATTCGAACCAACGCCGGGTGGCCGGTGTCCACGAAGTCGATGATCCGAACGTCGGTCTTGCTGGCGTGCTCCCGGTGCAGTCGCCCGGCATACTGCTGCAGCGTGCCCTTCCAGGAGACCGGCATGGCCAGTACCAGCGTGTCGAGCGGCGGGTGATCGAAGCCCTCGCCAACCAACTTGCCGGTTGCCAGGAGGACGCGCGGCGCATCGGGCGGCAATGCCTCCAGGTCGGCCACCAGCGCGGACCGCTGCTTCCTGGACATTCGGCCGTGCAACACAAATGGCGCCCGAGTCAGGGCATCGAGAGATGCCTTGATCGCATCGAGGTGTTCGGTACGCTCAGTCAGAACGAGCACCTTGCGGCCCTGATCGAATGCATTTTTCACTTCAGCAGCTATGGCCTCGGTCCTGGCCAGATCGTTGGCGAGATGCCGAAACACATCCTGGATGCCCGCATCAGTTGGCAGGTCGATCCGAGACAGGCGTGATCGAGGAACCACCTCCAGATCGTGAGGTGCACGGGCAGACCTGGCCGCCGTATACCTTATCGGCCCGCACTGCATGAAGATGATTGGCTGTTGACCATCACGGCGGATTGGCGTCGCAGTCAGGCCCAGCACAAACTTGGCCTTGGTCCGCTTCAGGATGGCGTCAAACGATACAGCACCCACGTGATGGCACTCATCCACGATCACATGACCGTAGTTCTCCACCAAAGGATTCACCTCACCACGCCGGGAGACGGACTGCATCACGGCGATGTCGATCTTCCCAGTGGGCTTGGCCTTGCCACCGCCGATGGTGCCGACCACGCCTTTGCCGACACCCAGAAAGGCCTGTAGACGTTCCTGCCATTGCTTGAGTAATTCAGTTCGATGTACCAGCACCAGGGTGTTTAAACCCCGGCGCGCGATCATGGCGGCAGCAGTGACCGTTTTGCCAAAAGCCGTCGGGGCACACAGCACGCCAGTGTCGTAATGCAGCATTCCCGAAACTGCAGCCTCCTGGTCCAAGCGCAATGTACCGACGAAGGACACAACAATTGGCTCACCGCCGAAGCGTTCGTCGCGCAGATCACAGGCAATGCCGTTATCTCGCAGCAGGGATAAAGTGGCATCGAGGCACCCGCGTGGTAGCGCGATGTGCTGCGGGTAGTTCTCCGCGTTACCGATGACGCGCGGCTTATCCCACACCGACATCCGCATGGCCTGGGCCTTATAGAACTCGGGATTCTGGAACGCAGCAAGACGGATCAGGCGGTTGGCCAGTGCCTGCGGCACTTGGGCTTTCTCTAAATAGATCAGGTTGGCCAGCGTCACAGTCAGCGATGTGGGCATCGGCCCAGTCAGCTTCTTGGTCGACGTGTTCTCCCGTTTCCAGGGCGTGGCCAGGCTCTCATCGTCAATGAAGGTGACGTCCAGCGGATGTACGCCGCCGGTAGCCCGGAGGATGGTCGGCTCGATGTCGTGTACGGTCATTGGTTGGATGGATGCCAGGAACGCCCACTGATCCGGGTATGGTCGCAACTTGGCATCGACGAACACGCTACAACCACGTTCGCGCGGCAACTTCTGCAGGGGCAAGGCGATCAGGTTACCGAAGCCGCCCTTGGGCATCGTGTCCTGGTTCGGGAACAGGCGGTCGTACGATTCCAACTTCAATTGCCGGGTGCGCGAGCAGGTATGGCTGATGATGGCCGTACCAAGGCGACGGGCATCACGGGCGGACATGCGGCTGGCGAAAAATATCCACGCGTGAGCGCCATTACCGGATCTCGAAATCTCCAGTGCTGCTGGCACACCCAGATCCTCACAGGATTGCATGAACGCACGTGCATCGTCTCGCCAATCGGCCCCGTCAAAGTCGGCCGCCAGAAAATAGCAGGTGTCATCTTCCAGAAGCGGGTAGACGCCGACCGTGTGCTCGCCAGCCAGATGGTCATAGATCACCGCATCAGACAGCGCGATCAACAAGCGGTTGCTGCAATCGCCGCACTTGATGCGCGGCTTCTCGCAAACTCCCGCACGCCACTCGTTTGCACAGGCGGGGGCGTAGCCTGATTTGCCAGAGGTTTTGCCCTCCCATCTGACTGGATAGACATCCGTGCGCCCGCGAAATAGCCGGCGGAACAGCGTCACCTTCTCTGCGGTGGTAAGTCGGGATGGTTCCGGTACTCGTGCAACAACGACGGCTGGCTGTGGCGGCCCCCACTTTATGCCGTGGGCTTCTAGCAGCGCGATCAGGCGCGCGTTTTCCTCCCGTAGGCGAACCAATTCCTGGGTGCTATCAACGTGGTCCTTCATGACTCATTTTGATCTATTTGGTAGCTATGCCCATGATGTAGAAGCGCGAGAGCACATCTTGGTTATAGACGATGGTTATGTTTGTCGCCTTCTTGGTAATCGGTTCGGACCGCCAGCTTTTCGCTCAAACCACCATGGCGCTAACCAACATGAATGCCCGGGAGGGCCCCCAGCACGACTTTCGCATAAACAGAGAACAGAGACGCGCCGAAGGGGAAAATGGATGAAATCGGGGTGCTTTCACGGATTTGCGAATTCGGACCACTGGCCGCGGGCCCGCGAATATTCGTCCTTCGCCGCCCAAGAAAAATGCCCGAGCACGTCGGGCATTCTGGAGGTGGTGCCGGTTCGGTGACTCCACGAGCAGCGGCGAATTCAGCTGCTGAGCCCGCGTTCGGGTTAATGCGTAAAGAAGAGGGTGCGCTTTCACCGATCACTTGATTTCATACCACGCACCGCGGCCGCTGCCTTGCTGATTTAGATGTCCTTGCCGAACAAGGTTGCGGAAGTGTTGCTTTAACGTATTGCGGCTGACATTCGTCAATTTAATGGCATCGCCGATCGTGATTCGACCATGCTCGCGGGCAAACTCAACGATTTGCAATGACAGCCCGGGTAGCGCCGCCAGCACGATCCTTTCGTGTTCAACCTTTTTTTCCAGCCGCCTGACTTGCTCAGACAGTGTGCGCAAGAAGAAAACCAGCCAGGGTTGCCAGTTGGGCGCATCTGTTCGGATCGTCCCCTGAGTTTGCCGTAAGGCGAGGTAGTAGGCCTCCTTGTTGAGTTCAATCACACTTTCGAGTGAACTGTACGGCACATAGGCATAGCCCGCCTGAAGCAATAGTAGCGTTGTCAGCGCGCGGCTGAGGCGGCCGTTTCCATCCTGAAACGGATGAATTTCCAGGAACACCACCACGAAGATGGCAATGATCAGCAACGGGTGCAGTTGTGCCTTGTCTCGTTCATCATTGGCCCAGGCCACGAGTTCGGCCATCAGACGCGGAGTGTCGAATGGACTGGCCGTTTCGAACACAATGCCGATCTGCACACCGTTTTCGTCGAAGGCGGCCACACTGTTCGTATTGGTCTTGTACTGACCGCGGTGTCGCGAGTCTTTCTCACTGTGGCGCAAAAGAATCTGGTGCAACTGCTTGACATGGTTCTCATTAAACGGGATCTCGCGCCAGGAACTGAACACCAGGTTCATCAGTTCGGCGTAGCCTGCTACCTCCTGTTCATCGCGGGTTTCAAAAGACTGAATCGCGAGATTCGAGAGCAGTTTTTCGACTTCCCGATCAGTTAGTTTGCTTCCTTCGATACGGGTGGAGGACCCGATGCTTTCGATGGTGGCCACCCTGCGCAAGGCCGACAGTCGATCAGGCGCCAGAGACCCCAGCGCGCGCCAGGCGCCTTTGAACTCGTCAATCCGAGCGATCAGGCTGAGGATCTCAGTTGTGATTTGGAGGGATTCTGTACGAAGCATAGAACCAATAATACACCCAATAACACCCATTTAGAATGCTGCACGCCCATCAAGTGTAATGGTCAAAATGGGTGTAAATGGGTGAATTTCTGGTTCGCCCTCGCATTGGCGATCGTTCGAAGTGAGCGCAGTCGTCGATAGCGCTCATTGCGCGCGGGAAGCAGATTAAACGGACCTTGAATTTAATTGGCAACGATGAAAGAAGGCCTTCATCTCGCCCCAAACCGCCTATCTATTGGTGCACCACCAGAATGCCCGACGCGCTTGGGCATTTTTCTTAGGTTCCGGAGGCCCGATACCGCTAGGGCTGCGTTCAGTGCTACGAATTCGCGGATCCCAGTTATCTCCTGCGTTTTCCAGACCAAGCTGGACGCGCAGTCCGCGGAGACCCTCTGCAGACGAGGGAAATCCCTAGAAAAATCAAGTTGTAAATCGATACACTAAATCGGTATAGTAAATCGTTACACAAAATATAAGACACTAACCGGAGACAACACATGACCAGAATGAATCGCCGTCATTTCCTTCAGGCTGCATCGGCCACGTCACTCGCCACGCTTGCGGGCATTCCGACGATCTCGCGCGCCCAGTCGCCCGTCGCGTTGCGCTTTTCCTCATCCATGACCGCCGACGAAAACTCGGCCCACTACATCTGGTACCAAATTTTTCAGAAGAACCTGAAAGAGGCGGTTGGAGACAAGATCAGGCTCGATTACTTCCCGAATAATCAATTGGGCAAGGAAAGCGATGTGGTCCAGCAGGTGAAAGTCGGTTCGATCGACATGATGGTCACCGGATCATCCATTTGGGCGACGCTGTTGCCAGAAATCGGAATGCTTGACCTGGGTTACCTTTTTGACAACGACGCCCAGGTCGGGAAAGTGATGTCTGGCCCCGTGGGCACGACGCTGAGCGAGCTACTGCAAAACCGCGCAGGTTGCTCAATCCTGACGTGGGCATCGCATTTCGGTCCACGCAATGTCTATACAAAGAGCACCATCAAATCCCTCGCAGAGGTCAAGGGCGTCAAATTGCGTGTTTTGCCCACGCAGGCCTTTATCGAAACGTTCAAGATCATGGGTGCTATTCCGACGCCGATTCCCTTTGGCGAACTTTATATGGCGGTGCAAACCGGCGTGGTCGACGGTTACGAGCATGACGCGGGCACATCCGTGGCAAGTAAGCTGTATGAGGTCGTAAAGTCTTGCTGGATGACGGAACACCTGTTTTCACCGATGATCGTGGTGATGGGCAAACGCGCCATGGATAAGATACCTGCAGACCTCCGGCCGGCGTATATGGAAGCGGTCAAACTGACGACCACGCAGCAGCGGGTGGTGGCGGCTCAAAAAGCAGAAGCTGCAATAGAAGAACTGAAAGCCAAAGGCCTGACATTTTTCCCGATGTCGACGCAAGATCGCAGCTTCGTGCGCAAGGAAATGCAAGATCGCCTATGGTCGGAGTTCGCCAAGAAATATCCGGTGACCGCGCCACTGTTTGACGACATTAATAGAGCCCGGGGGTAATCCGTGTCGGCTGACGATACTGGCGCGGCGCTGCATCAGCCAGTCACACCCGGATGGGGCTTTCGTCATGAAACCTCCTCTGGTCAGTGGCTGGCGCTACTAACGAAATGGACTGAATACTTCTCCGGTGCGGTGCTAGCCGTTGACGTACTCATGGTGTTCTTTTCGGTCGTCTATCGCTACCTTTTGCACGACCCAGTCGACTGGGCCGAGGAGGTGGCGCGCGCGCTCATGATCGTCATGGTGTTCTTTGGTGCAGCAACAGTACTGGCACGCAGCCAGCATGTTGGTGTGGATCTGTTTCGCAACATGTTGCCCGCCAGCTGGCAACCCGCACTGATCCAGATGAGCCATTGGATTATCGCCGGAGTCTCAGCAAGTCTGTTTGCCTCGTCGGTGCTGCTGCTGCTTGATTCCTATGACCAGACCACACCGCTGGGGCTCCCACAATGGTTATATGTTTACCCGGTTGTCATCGGAAGCCTGTTCCTTACTTTGTTTGGGATTGCCAACGCAGCCAATGGGCCCAGCCGCATCGTGAAGGGCGCGCTGATGGCCTGCGTACTGGCGGCAGCCGCAGTGACAGCCTGGAACACCTGGATACCCGCGCATATGGTATCCAGCGGCCAACTCCTGGCAGCCGGGTTTTTTGGGGCTCTATTCGTTGGCGTTCCCATTGGATTCGTACTGGCTTTCTCATCACTACTCTATTTTCTGTCGGATCCGTCTCTTCCTATTCTTGTTTACTCGCAGCAGATCATGGCGGGCAGTGATCACTTTGTGCTTCTGGCCATTCCATTTTTTGTCCTTGCCGGCCTGCTGATGGAATCTAACGGCATGTCAGCGCGTTTGATCGAATTATTGCTGCGCATATTTGGACGTGTGCGTGGCGGGCTTGGCCTGATCACCATTACAGCAACCGCGTTCTTCTCGGGTGTCTCAGGATCGAAGCTTGCAGACGTGGCAGCAGTGGGTGGCATTATCATGCCTGCGGTGCGAAGAACCAGACAGGATCCTAATGAAGCGGCCGGATTGCTGGCCTGCACGGCAGTGATGGCCGAGACAATCCCGCCTTGCATCAACATGATCATCATGGGCTTCGTGGCCAATATTTCGATCGCCGGGTTGTTCATGGCTGGGCTGGTTCCCGCTGTAGTGATGGCCTTGGCGCTGGCAACGCTGGCAGTGATCGTAGGCCGCAAGATCGATCCGGACGAAGCATTTGAATCCCGCACGCCCATGCTCAAACTGCTGGGGGGTGCCTTGGTTGCAATCGTGATGGTCGCCATGATCGGAAAGGGAGTGACCTCGGGCGTGGCGACCTCGACCGAGGTGTCCGCCTTCGCCGTCATGTATGCGCTGGTGGTTGGCAGCCTCGCCTTCAGGGAACTGAGCGTGCCTGCACTTGCCCGGCTTTTTATTCGCTCGGCCTCCATGGCAGGAAGCATCCTGTTCATTGTCGCTGCCGCCTCAAGTTTGTCCTTTGCGTTAACGATCGAGCAGATTCCGCAACTGGTTTCCGGCAGCATGATCACCTTTGCCAACAATTATGGCAGTGTGATGTTCCTGTTGCTGTCCGTCATCATGATGATCGTTTTTGGCGCAGTGCTCGAAGGGGCGCCTGCATTGATCATCTTTGGTCCATTGCTCACACCGATTGCGCAGCAGCTTGGCATCAATCCGCTGCACTTTGGTACGGTCATGGTGATCGCAATGGGTCTGGGATTGTTTGCGCCGCCGATCGGCCTCGGGTTGTTTGCCACGTGCGCCATTACCGGCACCGAGGTCAAAAATGTGGCGCGTCCGATGATGAAATACCTTGCGGTACTGCTCGTGACTTTGATCTTGCTAGTACTCGTCCCCTCGTTTTCACTATGGTTGCCAAGCCGACTTGGGCTGTAATTCAGGATATTGAACACTATGGCCACCATTCAGGATGTCGCGCGGCACGCCGCGGTTTCTGTCAGCACAGTATCTAACGTGATTAACGGCAGGACTGATCGCATGCGCAGCGATACGCTCGCGCGTATCGAGGCGTCAATCGAAACGCTTCAGTTCCGGCCAAGTCGCCTGGCGCAACAACTCAAGACGGGGCAGACACCCCTGATCGGGTTGTTGATCCCTTCGATGACCAATCCGATGTATGGATACATTGCACGGGAAATTGAAACCCTGGCGCAAGACCAGTTTGGCTATCGCTTGCTGATCGGCAGCACGTACCGCGATCGTCAGAAAGAGCGTGCCTTTTTCGATGACCTGCTGTCGCACGGCGTGCGACGCGTCATCGTCATTTCCTCGCTTGCGGACGAGCGCCACTTCGAAACCGCGGTAGATAACGGGATGGTGATCGTGAGCTACGATCGGGGCGCGACCCCGGGAAAAGTCTCCAGCGTCGATCATGTGATGCCTGATAACTTCGAAGCCGCGCGCATTGCGACCAGTCACCTGCTCGAAAAAGGGCACCGGCGACTGGCTTTCGCGACAGTGGCGGGAATGACGATGAGTCGCAGTGCAAAAATAGACGGCTTCTACGCCGCGGTAGATGGGGTCGGGACACGCGATCGTGCTAGGGTCATCGATGGCGGCGCACTCAATGAATATGGGGACTCGGTGATTGCCGAAGTGGGCCGCGCCATCGCGCTCAAGATGGCGTCGGATCCTGCACGGCCGACCGGAATTGTCGCCTTGAACGACATGCTTGCGCTTGGGTTGATGGCAGGGTTTCGTGAAACTGGCGTGCGCGTTCCACAGGACGTGTCGATTGTCGGCATTGACGGCATGTTTTTGGCTGCACTTGCGAACCCGGGCCTTACGACCGTGCAACTGCCTGTTCCTGAAATGGCGCGTGCGATGGTCGAACGCGTCATGCTCACGCATGCCGGATCGCAACACGAGGGATGTGAGCTGATATTCCAGCCAGCAGGCCTAATCGAACGCGATTCCGTGAGCTTATTGGCGGCATCGGCAATGGCGCCCGGGGAAATATCCAGGACCAGAGAGCAGTCGCTATGACGATCGTTCTTGTCACACACCCGCGAGAGAAACTTGATCAATACTTTGGCCAAAGCGCGATTTCAGCATTACGAACTTTTTCCACGGTTCGTTTCAATCCTGAAGCCCGCGATCTGAGTACCGAAGAATTGATAACGCTTGGGGCCGATTGCGACGTGATCATTGCTTATAGGCAAACACCTGGGACAGCTTCGCTATTTCGTGGCTTGCCCAGGCTCAGTGCATTTATGCGTTGCGCAGTTGACATCCGTACGATCGATGTCGACGCAGCGAGTGCGCAGGGCATCCTGATTACACAGGCTAGCGCAGGCTACGTGCCGGCTGTCGCCGAATGGGCGATTGCGGCAATGATTGATCTGGGGCGGGGACTGACTCGATACGCTGAAGGCTATCACCATCGCCATCCTGTTGCCCCCTTCATGGGGCGTCAACTGCGCGGTTCGACGCTCGGGGTGATTGGCTACGGGCAGATCGGTCGTTATCTGGCCGACTTGGCACTGGCACTTGGCATGCAGGTATGCGTGACGGATCCTTTGAATATCGAGCGTCGTGACAATCTGCAGCAACTTGACCTTGATACCACGCTTTCGACGGCTGACTTTGTTGTGTGCCTGGCGCCCGCCAATGCGCAAACCGAAAACCTGATGAATGCCCAGGCGTTCGCGCGAATGAAGCCAGGTGCTTTTTTCATCAATGCATCACGTGGTGACCTCGTGGATGAGCGCGCTTTACTGCAGTCGCTTGAATCCGGACACCTGGCCGGGTGCGCGCTGGATGTTGGACGCGCGCCGGACCAAATGCCGACCGATTTATTGGCACGACATCCACTCGTCCTTGCGACCCCTCATGTTGGCGGATTGACGATGCCTGCCATCGAGCATCAGGCCCTGGAGACAGTCGAACAGCTAGCGTCGTTGATCAAAGGTGAGATACCGCTGGGTGCTGTAAACGCGGCACACGCCACGCGGCTGAGTCGTCTATCTGTAACCCGCTAAAACACCCGCTATTTCCCGAATCAACCGCAAGTAGATCGGACGATTTGACTATTCGTTGCCATCGATGACTTCTGCCCGGATCTGAATTCCACTCGAATAGCGACTCAACAACCGAGAAATTGGAATCGAAACCGAACCGAAAAAGTGAAAGTCTTGTGATTCAAAAGGGAATCACCGGTTTTAAGCGGGATCTATAGAAGTTCTCTATATGTTGGCGCCGGTTGAATACTGACCCTCGGTTAGCCATTGCCAATCATTTGCAAACGCGGAGTTTCCGCGCCACGCGTTTACGACACACATCCGCCCAAAACAGAAAAAGTTTCGCATGATGCCAAATGTAACCCCGTAGCAATACATACATGACTGGGCCAAACGCAAAAAAATTGTCGCGACCACTCTGCATGGCCATACCGGAAAGTCGCGGGTGCCCCCGGGGGGCGGGTGATGGGGGTGTTCGATTTCCATTGAGTAAGACCCGCGCCAGCGCGGTGTCACAGGCGGCGGCAGGGGTGGTCAACTTGCAATAGGAAGCCCATCAATTGCCGGGGCAACGCAGTCTGGTGCTAGACGGGTGATAGATGACGCTGATTGGGTTGGTGGACACTATCGCCACTACCATTTAGATACTTGGTGCCGGTGAAAGGAATCGAACCCTCGACCTTCTCATTACAAGTGAGCTGCTCTACCAACTGAGCTACACCGGCACGTTTGAACACTGCTTTTTAACTTGGGCTGATCGCGTTGATCAGCCGCGGTGCGGATTGTAAGC